>CBDUAY010000008.1:0-39207 GCA_965365245.1 uncultured Flavobacteriaceae bacterium
CATTCTGTTTTTTCCAGACAACCCAACTCAAAATAATACCTACAGCTGTAATGGCAAGGTAATTATGAGGTTGCCAAAAGTGATAAAGGCCGAAAAACAATCCGTTCAGAACAGGTGCCCAATTCTTCAAATAGGCCATTCTGGGAAGGAGATATCCTCGAAAGAATAGTTCCTCCACTACCGGTCCGACAATGCCATCTATAAAAATGCCGACCAAAAACATTTTGGCGATTAGTTCTGTGTCTATCGTTCCGAATCCCGGATCGAAGTACCATTGTGGGAGCCAGGAAAACAGATTTTCTTTTAAATAAAGGCCCACCGGAGAGAGGGGCACGTAAACTATGAAACACGCCGCAAATCCAACGAGTGACCAGATCAGATATTCTTTCCAAGTGAGTTTCTTGGTATAGTAAATGACATTTTTCAGACTGAGTTTTCCATTGAGTGATTTCCCTTTCAAAAACAAATGAGTCAGCCCTACAGGAGCTAAGACAAAGATTTCAGCCACAAGAAGAGCAGTCAGTCCGGGGTATCCGTTCATCACAAGGGGCTTGCTTATCAGCACATAAAAAAGAGTGATAAGTACTCCAGGATAGAAGTGATAGAGCAATTGTTTGTTGAATGTGATTTGATCATCATTGATGTTGAACTTGTTTTTCATGATTGAAGACATTTGATTATTCAGTCTCAAATCTCAGAAGTTTACTGGTATAAAACGTACGATTACGCGAAGTCGAACGAATTAAATGCGTACGAGATCATGCAGGAAAGAATCGAACTCAGTTCAGGTTCATGAATTCGGTTGGAGTGAGTCCAGTTCTTTTTTTAAACTGTGTGTTGAATGAAGACTTGGAACTGAACCCAACATCAAACATTACTTCAAGGACAGTGAGATTTGGGTCTTCATTCTTTCTGAATATTTCTTTTGCAGTGTCAATGCGATACCCATTGACCAAATCAAAAAAATTCCTTTTGAGACGGGTATTAATTACTTGTGAGACCTTGCGACGGTTAAAACTCAATCTATTGGAAAGATCGTCCAAATTGAATTCAGGATCCAAAAAGGGTTTCTCTTTGTCGAATACCTCATAGATCAATTCAGCTATTTTCTGTGATTCAAGGTCGGTCAAATCGGAAACACGAGATTTTTCATTTTCCAGAGGATTTTGCCAGGGTAAAGGCCTCCTCATGGCTTTGATCATGATTCCAGCTATCACCACACCCATAGTAAGGATGGTTATTGGAAGAGCGATATTGAGATAACTGTCCGGATAGAAAAAATGAAAGATATCTGAAAAAATCGACAGAGACAGTATAATTAGGAAGGCGTTCAATAAACTGTTTAACCAGGATATATCGTGGTTGGAGTAGAAATTGTTTAAATCAATAGTGGTTTTATTGACTTGTCGTTTCGAAAGGAGAATGTAGGTTATGATGTGCGCGTATGCAATAACGATCATTGGTGCAGCCTGAATCGGAGTATAATTCGAGAGAATGTCTCTCAGTATTCCACTTTTTGAATCCGACGGCAATCTGTGAAAGAGAAAGGCAATTAAACATAGGTAAATTACAAAAGGCAGGAAATGGAGAAAGATTCTATAGTTCATCTTTAACTTGCCTCTGGTTATTTCGCAAGTGTAAAGGTAGAGCAGGGGTCCATACAGGAATACAATTGAATCTCCCCACAAGGCGAAATCAGGATGGTCATAATAATAGCCGTTAATGAGAAGGATTCCATCTAAAAAATCGAAAGACCATAACAGGAAGAATATCCCTAAAATTCGATTTGCCCTTGGATTGCCAGATTCATTCATGAGCGAGAAAGCCCCAAACAGAGTGAAAAGGGTGATGCAAATGATCGATGCAACGATTACTGGATCCATGAGCTTGGAGGAATTCGAATCATTGATGTCCAGCTTCAGTCTTCGAGCTGAAAGTCGAAAGTGGACACGACCCGAACGATTTTGATTTGCGGCGTATTCTGATCCCGGTCATTGATCGAAAACAGGCCTTGTCGGGCTATACGAATCTCTCCGACTTCTGAATTTGAGTCACGGGCAAATTTTTCCGCAACTTCTCTTGCATTTTTGGTAGCTTCTTCGATCATCGAGGGTTTCAATTCGTTCAATCCGGTAAAGACGTATTCGATGGGTCTCCACTGGTTTTTCGATCCCAGGACGATGCCTTTGGACATCAATTCCAGGGAGGCTTCCAGGGCCTTCTGCAACTTTTCGATCTCGCGCGTGCGGACGGTAAAGTCAGATTGGGCCACATAGCGAAAGCGATTGTTTTGTGCATTATTGTACTGATTTGCATTGGCGTCGCTGATGTTCACCATGCCACGTGTTATCTCTTCCGATTTAAAACCCTGTTTGACAAAAAACTGGTAAACATCTTCATTCTGTTTTTCCAACTGCCCCTTGAGAGTGTTGAGATCATTGCCCGTCAGCACAATGTTGATGGGCCAAACGGCCAGGTCGGCGTTAACCTCTCGCTCGGAAAGTCCTTTGACCTGAACATAGCGATCATACTGTTTTCCCGTTTTGTGCATGTTTCCTACAAAATAGCCGGCAATGACAATCGCCAGGGCAAGGACAACAACTTTGAGCCAATCTAAGTTTTTCATATTCTTCTCTTTCTTTTATTTACAGCTAGCCAAAGCTACATCTGTACATCGTATTCCTCCGGAAATTGTTTCGGAATAGTTTCGTCATCTTCGTCGATCAACTGCCTCATGTCGATCTCAATGCTTCTTGAAATTGTGGAAATCGGCACGTCATTGGCCGATCCTTCAAAGGGATTTTCACCAACCGTCCCAATTCGCATCATTGTATGAAATACCCAGGAAACAACACCACAAAAAGGCACGACCAACCAGATGAACATGCTGCCAATTTTGGGAAAATCATCAATCAGTGCATCATCAATATCAGCGAATTCAGGTACCAGTCCAATAGGCAGGAGCAGGAGAAAAGTCCATACAAAGTAATTAGACAGGGAGGCGTATTGTCTTGGGTAAGGAAAATTCTTGATCCTTTCAGCTTTTCCCTGTAGCGTAAAAAGCTCTTCCAGGGTATTTTCCAACGAAAGAAAAGCGAACTCCCAGATGAGGAGCTTCTCCTTGAGCTCTCGAATGTGCTTGGATTGCAGATACAATAGAGCGGCTGCCTTGTTGTTCTTGCTCAGGGTGTATTTCAACTCATCGGGTTCCAAATAGTCGCCAAGGTCGTCCTCCAGCGAGGAAATCCTTTCCGGGATATGAGCTTTGCGAGACCATTCTCTATTGGTTTTGTGCTTTTCGAATATTTCCCATTTTCGAGGTTCTCTCATGGCGTGACGCATCGCTGTCAGCCAGGCAAAATGCCTGAAATTCAATGTTTTGATTTGCCGACGAACCTCATCATCGCTGACTGTAGAGCTACAATGCTCATTGCTGACCATGTCTTTTACCTTCATACCCCAGGTTCGAGAGGTATTTACAATGCCACCATAGATCTTTCGAGCTTCCCAGATTCTTCCGTAGGCAGCGTCATTTTGAAAACCCAGAATGAAGGCCACAGCGGTACCGATCAGGGCGACAGGAGTCCAGGGAATGTCGAGGAAGGTGAAACCAAATACATCGTATAGCACGGTAATCATAAGGGCGTAGAGCAGGAAGAATATGGATTCCTTGCGCGTCCAGATCACCATGTCCCTGATCGAGTATCTTTCTTTGGTCAGCATGCTTTAAATTGACTGCTTGTTAGTTTACTTCCTGTAGTCCAGCGCAGGAGCCCTGTCACCCAACAACGGGGTATACACGAAATCTGCTCCACGACGCTCCAAGAATTCTTCCTTTGCTTTGGCGATGATTCCAGGGTCACTGAATAATTTTTCAGCCGTCAGCGCAAGTGTTTTCGCCGCGACCATCATTCCCTTGTTGCCTATGCTCGTTCCCCCTGTTGCCACGGCTTGCCAGCTGTGTGCAGGCGTTCCCGGCACCCATGTTGCGGCAGACATGCCGACGGTGGGCACATTAAAACTCACGTCTCCTACATCTGTTGAGCCCCTGGGGGTGCCCACTTCTTTATAAGATTCAATTGCTGTCGCTTTCTCCGCATCCGCGGCGTCCTGACCTAAGGTTATGGCAATTTTGTCTGCAAAGGCTTTTTCCTCAGCTGAATATTCCACCCCACCAACACTGACCAGCTGATCGTACATCACTTTTTGCAACGTGAGATTGGGAAGCAGCTCATGGGTTCCTCCGATCATCTCGTAATCCATGGTTGTTCCTGTTCCCAGGGCCGCACCTTCTGCAGCCTTGACGATTCGATCGAAGATGTCAATAACCACGTCCCTGCGCGTGTGCCTGGCGTAATAATACACCTCAGCGAAGTTCGGCACTACATTGGGTGCTTTGCCCCCGTCAGTGATGACATAGTGTATGCGAGCATCCTGCGGAATATGCTCACGCATCATGTTGACCATCATGTTCATTCCTTCAACTCCATCAAGGGCTGATCTTCCTTTGTCAGGTGCGCCAGCCGCATGAGCCGAAACTCCGTAGAAACGAAATTTGGCTGATTTGTTGGCCAGTGCAGCTCCTGCATTCGATTGGTTGCGGTCGCCCGGATGCCAGTGCAGCACGGCGTCTACGTCATTGAACAGACCTTCCCGCACCATGTAGACTTTTCCGGATCCACCTTCTTCCGCCGGGGTGCCGTAAAATCGTATCGTTCCCTTCACCTTGTTTTTCTTCATCCAGTTTTTGACAGCTATGGTGGCGGCTGTAGATGCTGTTCCAAACAGGTGGTGACCACGGGCATGTCCTGCCGCCTTTCCTGCCGATTTCTTCTCGGGGACACGTTCTTGCGAGAGTCCGGGAAGCGCGTCGAATTCACCGAGTATGGCAACCACGGGTGCTCCCGATCCGTATTCGGCGACGAATGCAGTTGGAATGCCAGCTACGCCACTTTGTATGGCAAAGCCTTCATCGGAGAGTGTTTTTTGAAGCAACGCACTCGATTGCTCTTCGAGGTAGCCCATTTCGGCGTAGTCCCAAATTTGTTGGGCAATCACGCCAAAGGCTTCTTTGTTTTTTTCGAGTTCTTTGATGATGGAGTCATCGCCTTTCTGAGCAAGAATTGCCATATGGGCGAATACCAGGAGGATGAGCAGGGTAATTTTTTTCATACTGTTTCTAGCGTAAATAATTGATTTCGCTAAAAATAGTAAATAATTCCCGTCCTATTTCTTTCTGAAATGAATAATGATGGGTACTCCGTGAAAATTAAAGGTTTCACGAAGCTTGTTCTCGATGAACCTTTTGTAGGGGTCCTTGATGTACTGCGGCAGATTGGCAAAAAAAGCAAACTGTGGCGTTGGAGAGGGAAGCTGCATGCAGTACTTGATTTTGATGTATTTGCCCTTATAGGCCGGTGGAGGATTCTGTCTTACGATGTCCTGCATGGCCTCATTCAACTTGCTCGTTGGAATCTTTTGCTTCCTGTTCTCATAAACCTGAACAGCTGTTTCGATTGCCTTGAAAATTCGCTGTTTGGTGAGCGCGGATATGAAGACGATGGGCACGTCTGTGAACGGAGCAGTCTCCTGACGAATCATCGCTTCGAATTTTTTTGTGGTTTGAGTGTCCTTTTCTACCAGGTCCCACTTGTTGACGAGGATGACGATGCCTTTCTTGTTCTTCTCGGCCAGCCAGAATATGTTTTGATCCTGTCCTTCAAAACCGCGAGTGGCATCGATCAAAAGGATGCAGACGTCGCTGTGTTCGATGGCCCGAATCGATCGCATGACGGAGTAGAACTCCAAATTGTCTTTCACCTTTGACTTCTTGCGGATGCCCGCCGTGTCGACAAGGTTGAAATCGAAACCAAAGCGATTGTATTTGGTGTCAATCGAATCTCGCGTCGTTCCGGCAATGTCAGTTACGATATATCTGTCTTCTCCAATCAGTGCATTGATGAATGAGGATTTCCCTGCATTGGGTCTTCCGACAACCGCAAACCTCGGGAGCTCATCGGGCTCCACTTCTTCCTTCACCGGAAGTGCGTCCACCAGGGCGTCCAACAATTCACCGGTTCCGCTTCCGTTGATGCTGGCTATTGTGTAATAATCACCCAGGCCCAGCGAATAGAACTCGGTGGCATCGTGTACACGACTGTTGTTGTCCACTTTGTTGACTACCAAAAAAACCGGTTTTTTGACCTGCCTGAGCAACTGAGCCACTTCCTCGTCCATTCCGGTGACTCCGGCCTCGACATCCACCATGAAAAGTATGGCATCGGCCTCATCGATAGCCAGCTCGACCTGCTTGTCGATCTCAGCTTCGAAGATGTCATCGCTTCCAACGACGTAGCCTCCTGTGTCAATCAGGGAAAACTCTCTCCCGTTCCAGTCAGATTTCCCGTAGTGCCGGTCTCTTGTAACCCCGCTGACAGCATCCACGATAGCTTCTCTCCGCTGAATCAAACGATTGAAAAGCGTTGATTTGCCGACGTTGGGCCTTCCGACTATTGCTACTATGTTTCCCATAAGGCAGTACTCAATTCAAAGCGAATCTCAGAGGAGATCGCGGTGCAAAGATAGGTTTATCTGTCAATCCGTGAAAGACCTGAACAGCGATTCAAAAAAAACGATTAACTTGGGCATCGGAGGCGTGAATTCGCTCAAAGCCTTCCGCCGAATCAACTTGTAAACCTCATTCAGAATCATGAAGGAACCCATCCACCAGGACGAGCTCAACAGGATACTGCTCAAACCCCGGTTCAAATTGAGATATTCGGATCCCAAAGAAGAGATCATCGAGCAATTCAGGACCAATCTGGCAGATGAAAAATGCCCTTTCCCGAGCAAGATTGTAGATCACCATATCGTCATCGACGTGCCGGCAGGAAAAGAACACTTTTGGTCACCGCAACTTCATGTCGAAGTCGAAGAAGAAGGAGACGTGACCATCGTCAAAGGCATCCTCGGGCCAAAACCCAGGATCTGGACCCTTTTCATTTTCTTTCATTTCGCCGTCGCTATTACCTTTTTTGTCTTTTTCGTGATTTTTTACTCAAACTGGAGTCTCGACCAGGACTATACCCTGTCGATGACAATGTGCATTTTAATGCCGGTGATTTGGGTGGCACTCTATTTTGCCGGACAATTGGGCAAAAAGTTTGGATATGACCAGATGCAGGAGCTTCACGCCTTTTTAATCGATACGCTCAAGGACAAGAAGCCTGTTTAGAAAAGACCTGGTTTAGGACAGACCTGGTTTAGGACAGAAGCCCTGCGGCAGACATTATGGCGGCCATTTCCTTTTGCAACTCTTCGGCCTTCTCGGCTGACTTGGTGGCAAAATTGACATCCTGTGAAGCATAGATGATTCCACGTGAAGAATTGATTAATAATCCCACGTCGGAATTGAGACCGTACTGACACACTTCTTTAAGGCTTCCGCCCTGCGCCCCGACCCCGGGAACAAGAAGGAAATGATCAGGCACGATACGCCTTATGCGTTCAAAATACTCCGGCCTTGTGGCGCCAACCACAAACATGAGTCGGTCGCTGTTGGTCCATCCCAGGGAGGTTCTGAGGACCTTTTCGTAGAGAGCCTCACCTGAATCGTCTTTGATCACTTGAAAATCGAGCCCTCCCTTGTTGGAGGTCAGAGCGAGCATAATGGCAAACTTGTTCTCGAATGCCAGAAAAGGCTCTATGGAATCGGATCCCATGTAGGGAGCCACTGTCACCGAATCAAAATTCAAATCCTCAAAAAAGGCCTCGGCATAGCGACTGGAGGTGTTGCCGATATCACCCCTTTTAGCGTCTGCAATCGTAAAGATTTCGGGATAGTTTTCATTGAGGTAATTGATTGTCCTCTCGAGGGTTTTCCAACCCTCCAGCCCATAGGCCTCATAGAAGGCGATATTGGGCTTATAGGCCACCGCGAGGTGGTGAGTGGAATCTATTATGGCTCTGTTGAAAGCAAAAACAGGATCCTGCTCTTCAAGCAGGTGTGGGGGGATTTTGGTCTTGTCAACATCGAGTCCGATACACAAAAAAGATTTTTTGCGACGTATCTCCTCAATCAGCTTCTTTCGGTTCATTTTTTCGGAAAATAGATCGCAGCAAAAGTAATCATTTTATCAGTTTGGGTTATCTTTGTGGTTCATTAAAATTTGAACCAAAATCTGTATTCATGAGAACCAAAATTGTAGCAGGAAACTGGAAGATGAACAAGACTTACCAGGAGACAAAAGCCCTGGTGAAGGAGTTAAAGCACGCCGTTAAAGAAATAGAGCTGGACAACACCCGTGTTGTGATCGCTCCTACTTTTGTAAACCTTCAGAAGGCATCCAAAATGACAAAGAATTCGGTCATTGAGGTGGCGGCTCAAAATATGCACCAGGCTGCAAGCGGGGCTTATACTGGCGAGATTTCTGCGCAGATGCTCAAAAGCATTTATGTGGATACCGTGATTTTGGGACATTCTGAGCGAAGAGAATACTTTGGCGAGACTGACGCTCTGCTGGCCGAAAAAGTAGACGCGGCTTTGGCCAATGACCTGGAGATCATTTTCTGCTTTGGTGAGGTTTTGGAAGACAGAAAAGCCGGAAATCATTTCAAAGTTGTTGAGAGCCAGATTAAAAACGCGCTGTTCCACCTGGATTCAGCTGCGTGGTCTAAAATCATTTTGGCCTATGAGCCGGTTTGGGCGATTGGAACCGGTGAAACGGCTACACCGGAGCAGGCACAGGAGATGCACGCCTTCATTCGCGAGCTCGTTGCGGGCCGCTATATGAGCGACGTTGCAGAGGAAGTTTCGATCCTTTACGGAGGAAGTGTAAAGCCTTCGAATGCCCAGGAGATCTTTTCCAAGAATGACGTCGATGGAGGTTTGATAGGTGGCGCCGCACTCAAGGTTGAAGATTTCAGCGCCATCATTGAAGCCATTTAAGAATACAATCTGAACATCTTATGCAGTATATAGCCTTGCACTTCAAGAGGTCAGGGGGGACGCTCGACGCCCAGATCGCACGTGAGATTCTCGTGGCAGAATTGGGCGCGATCGGTTTTGAGAGTTTTACCGAAACTGATGACGGCGGACTTTCAGCCTACATTCAATCGGATGACTGGTCTGAGGGGATACTCGACCAGGTTCAGATCCTCAGTTCGGATGAGGTTGATTTTGAAGTAGAGCGGGAAGATATCGAGCAGGTAAACTGGAACGAAGAGTGGGAAAAGAACTTTGAGCCCATCGAAGTGCTCGGAAGGGTAAGCGTGCGTGCTCCCTTTCACAAAGGGGAAGATCTCGAGTACAACATTGTGATTGAGCCCAAAATGAGTTTCGGAACCGGTCACCACGAGACAACCCACCTGATGATCGAGCATTTGCTGGAAGTTGACCTGAAAGACAAAAGCGTTCTGGACATGGGCTGCGGCACCGGTATCCTGGCGATCTTTTCTGAAATGCGAGGCGCCTCCGAAGTCGAGGCCATCGACATAGACCCCTGGTGCTACGAGAATTCAGTTGAGAATGTGGCTCGTAACAATTGCCATCGAATTAAAGTCTTTGAGGGAGATGCCGGTCTGCTGACGGATCAGAGTTTTGATGTGGTCATTGCCAATATCAACAGAAACATCCTTCTCGAGGACATGTCGGAATACGTGAGATGCCTGAATCCGGGAGGCCTTCTGCTACTTAGTGGTTTCTATCGTGAGGACGTCGATAAAATCGATAGTAAAGCGGTAGAACTGGGCCTGGAACTGCTGAGTCAAAAGGAGAGGAATCGTTGGGTTGGATTAAAATATGTAAATTTGGATAAAGCGTAAGGACCATGTCACTGAATATCTATCTTTCGAAAGAGCAAACCCAGGAAGATCACGACATTGCGGAAAAGGAATCGAACAAATACGAAATCATCCTTTTCAACGATGACATACATACGTTTGACTATGTGATCGACTCGTTGATCGAGATATGCGAACACACCCTGGAACAGGCCGAGCAGTGCACTTATCTTGTGCATTATAAAGGCAAATGTGCCGTAAAAACAGGTGAATACGACGAGCTCAAACCACGCTGTACGCGTTTGCTCCAGAAAGGTTTGAGTGCAGAGATCATGTCTTGAGTACCGGGATCATCTCTTGAGCACCGTGATCATGTCCTGAATTCTTACAATGGGATATTACCGTGTTTTCTTTTCGGACCTTCAACCTGCTTGTTTTCAAGCATGGCAAAAGCTTTGATCAGTTTTCGTCTTGTGTTTTTAGGTAGAATCACTTCGTCGACAAAACCGCGTCGAGCTGCCCGGAACGGGTGGGCAAATTTATCAGCGTATTCGGCTTCTTTCTCCTTCCATTTGGCTTCGGGATCTTCCGCCTCGCCAATCTCCTTTTTGAAGATGATCTCACTGGCGCCTTTGGCTCCCATGACAGCGATCTCGGCTGTCGGCCAGGCAAAGTTCATGTCGGCACCGATGTGTTTGGAATTCATCACGTCATAGGCGCCTCCATAGGCTTTTCGCGTTATGACTGTTACGCGGGGCACGGTGGCCTCGCTCAACGCATAGAGCAGCTTGGCCCCGTTTACAATGATTCCGTTCCATTCCTGATCAGTGCCTGGCAAAAATCCGGGCACGTCTACAAGAACCATGAGCGGTATGTTGAAACTGTCGCAGAAACGCGTGAAGCGGGCTGCTTTCTTGGAACTGTCCACATCCAGCACCCCAGCCAGGACCATGGGCTGGTTGCCTATGATGCCGATGCTGCGCCCGGCGAGACGGGCAAATCCCACGATGATGTTCTCGGCGTAATCTTTATGGATTTCATAAAAACTATCCGCATCGCAAATTCCTGAAATGACCTTTTTCATGTCATAGGGCTTGTGGGTGTCTTCGGGTATGATCTTTTCCAGCTCTTCACGAATTTCTTCCCCCAGTTCATAGGGCAATCTTGGTGTGACTTCCTGGTTATTTTGAGGGATATAACTCAATAGTGTTTTGATCTCTTTCATGCACGTGACATCATTTGACGCGGTGATGTGCGTTACCCCGGATTTGGTGGAATGGGTAAGGGCACCTCCCAGATCCTCGGAGCTCACTGTTTCATTCGTCACGGTTTTGACCACATTCGGACCGGTCACAAACATGTAGCTCGTCTTTTCGACCATAATCGTGAAATCGGTCATTGCGGGAGAATAGACGGCGCCTCCGGCACAAGGCCCCATGATTGCGGAGATCTGAGGAATCACTCCTGAAGACCACACGTTTCTGTAAAAGATGTCGGCATACCCACCGAGGCTTCTGACACCTTCCTGTATCCTTGCACCACCTGAATCATTCAGTCCGATCAGGGGTGCCCCGACTTTCACGGCAAGGTCCATGATCTTACATATTTTTTCGGCATGAGTCTCTGACAGTGCTCCTCCAAAAACGGTGAAATCCTGGGCGAACACGTAGACAAGACGACCATTGATTGTTCCGTAGCCCGTCACAACTCCGTCTCCATAGATCAGTTGTTTTTCCATCCCGAAATCGGTGCTTCGATGGGTCACGAGCTCACCGACCTCTTCGAAAGACCCTTCATCCATGAGATAATCGATTCGCTCTCTCGCTGTGAGTTTCTTTTTCTTGTGCTGTTTATCAATTCTGTGCTGACCTCCTCCGAGTTTGGCCTCGGCCAGTCGATTAAGCAAGTCTTTTTGTCTGTCTTTCATGAGCAGGTTTTTAACTTTTTACGTTCATCGAGGTATAGCTTGAGGGCCAGTCGGGCGGCCACTTCCATTTCCTTGTTTCTTTCTTCCAGCAATTTTTCCGGAGCGTAATACTTTGAGACGAAATGCGTGTCGAAAGAGCCGGATCGGAAGGCTTCATGATTCATGACAAAGCGCCCGAAAGGCAGGGTGGTCTCGACCCCTTTGATCAGGTAATCATCAATAGCCTGGATCATGCCCTGTATGGCCTCTTCGCGTGTGTCTCCATAAGTTATCAGTTTGGAAATCATTGGATCATAGTAGATCGGTATCTCCATGCCCTCCTCATAGCCGTCGTCCAAACGCACCCCTTGACCCTCGGGTCGGGTATAAGTGTTCAATTCCCCTACATTGGGAAGAAAGTCGTTGTAAGAATCTTCGGCATAGACCCTGAGTTCTATGGCGTGGCCATTCATCTTGAGGTTTTCCGGCTGAATTTCGAGTTTCTCACCACGGGCAATTCTTATTTGTTGCTCTACAAGGTCGAGCCCCGTAATGCATTCCGTTACCGGATGCTCCACTTGAAGGCGCGTATTCATCTCGAGAAAGTAGAAGTTCATGTCCCCATCCATAAGGAACTCAACCGTGCCGGCACTGCGATAACCGCAGGAGCGAGCCACATTTATGGCAGCTTCTCCCATTTTTTTTCGAATTTCTGGAGTCAACAGGGCTGATGGCGCCTCTTCGACAACTTTCTGATGCCTCCTCTGAACACTGCACTCACGTTCGAAAAGATGAATGGTATTGCCAAAATTATCGGCCAGAACCTGGAACTCAATGTGCCTGGGTGAGAAAACATATTTTTCAATGAACACCGAACCATCACCAAAAGCTGAGAGCGCCTCGCTAATTGCTCGTTCCATCTGCCTGGCAAGATCCTCAGGGCGTTCGACGATGCGCATGCCTTTGCCCCCGCCTCCGGCGGCTGCTTTTATGAGAATGGGATATCCGATTTCAGCAGCTATCTTTTCCGCTTTTTTCGGATCCGTCACGGCCTCGTCTATTCCGGGAACCATGGGGATGTCATAAGCCTTGACTGCCTCCTTGGCCGCAAGCTTGTCGCCCATAACCCGAATCGAATCTCCCTTTGGTCCTATGAATGTGATTCCGTTGTTTTCTACCAGTTCGGCGAAGGAGGCGTTCTCACTCAGAAAACCGTATCCGGGATGAATCCCGTCAACCCCCAATTTCAGGGCTTCCTCTACTATTCGTTTCCCGTTTAGGTAGGATTCCGAGGAAGGATTCTCCCCGATGTGGACAGCCTGGTCGGCAAATCTGACATGGGGTGCTGCCCGGTCTACGGTAGAGTAAATGGCAACTGTCTTGATTCCCATTTTTTTTGCGGTTCTCATGACCCGCAGGGCGATTTCTCCCCTGTTGGCTACCAGAATTTTTTTCATAAGCAGGCGTATTGACTATTCGAGTTCGATAAGAAGTTTGTTTTTGTCCACTGTGTCACCCTTGCCTGACCATACGGATTTAATCACCCCGTCTTTCGGGCTAAGAATGGCATTTTCCATTTTCATGGCTTCAAGGATAAGCAGGGTGTCCCCTTTCTTTACCTTGTCCCCGGGTTGTGCTTTCATCTCGAGAATGATCCCGGGCATAGGGGCCTTGACATCGTTGGCGGCACTCTCAGAGCTGAGCTTGTAGCCCATTGAGCGTATCATCTGCTCCAGGTCTGTTTCAATTTTCACCTGATAGACATTGGAACCAATTTGTATCGAATAACTTTTTTCCCCGAAGTCTTCGCCGATAAGTTCGGCTTTGTAAGAGGTGGAATCACTGAGTATATGATATTTTTTGTCTTCGAGAGCCTCGCAATCAAATTGATCAGCATTTTTGCTATCCAGAGTAAAATCGGCCTGTTCATTGACCCGAACAGTGAATGATGAAGAAATCATAGAAGGGTGGATTTGGGTAAATAAAGATAAGCAATAATCCTTTGATCAATTATGCCACTGATTGATTTATTCGCGTTGAAACGCCGGAGAAATCGCCCAATTTAAAGGGTTTTCAGTAGAGAATAGAGGCACTTATCCAGTAGAAATCAATCTTTTTCAGGAATGCATAAATTATGGTTAATTAACTTTTTGATAACATTGAGGCTTTGTTTGGGTTAATATAGTATATAAATTGGCTAAAAAACTTGTAAAACAGAACAATAGAATGTTATTACTTTGTACCATCAATAAAAATTAATGTCATGAGTATCAAAAAACAATTTTTAAAAAGTAAGCCTGTATGCAAGGTCACTTTCTCATTGAATGCTGAAGAGGTGGCAAATGCAGAAAAAGTACAGTTGGTGGGTGATTTTAACGAATGGAACGTGAATGAGGCTATCGATTTAAAGAAATTCAAGAACGGTACATTCAAAACAACCCTGGACCTGGACACTGAAAAAGAATATCAATTCAAGTATTTGATTGATAGCGAAAGATGGGAGAATGACGGAGAAGCAGACAAATACGTCAATAATGGCGTAAGTGCTGAAGACAACTTTGTCGTCGCCCTTTAAGAAACTTCATTTTTTTACCCTTTTTTACAAGCAAAACCCCTTTGCTTAATATTTGCGAGAGCGTAGTCGACGAACTTTCTGAGATTGCGCTTTTTTTTGCATAAAAAAAAGCTGTTTCAATTTGAAACAGCTTTTTGTTTTAAGACATATCCTCAATCAGAACCCTTCGGCTTCCTTCTTCGCAGGGTAGTGTTTAATCTTTTCCCCCTCATTGAACAATTCCCTGCTCTGCACTTCCCGAAAAGAGAATATGTCTTTAATTTGTGATGATCCTTTCTATCAGCTGATTTTCTTCTTCATTGAGCTCGCACCCTTTTAACGAAACCAATAACCTGGACAGGCGATCCCTGTCCTGCAAGGGCACTTCTTCGACTTCATGGTCTATCTGATTCAACAGCTCCATCACCGTTTTTACCGCAACCAAGTTCTTCTGCTCCCGGCAGACCCGGTCTCTTGCTTCCTCTTCGATTGCGATCAGTATCTCCTTGATCATCACTTAATTTTATACAAAAATATGAGTAACAATCGGTTGGGACTACGACATTAAATGTCATGTGTTCATAAATACGTTTCAACGCCTATTTTCCTTAAATTTACATAGAGACCCTGAACTGCGGAAATACCCAATAAACATGACAAAATACAATGACATCGGGGAGCTATTGATTGACTTCAGGAGAATCAACAGCATGTCTCAATCAGACTTTGCTGATGCACTGGACGTAGACATCCGCACCATTCAGAGATGGGAAAACGGAGCAACCCTGATCAAGCCTGAAAAGGAGGAGGACATTGTGATGCTGACCCTGCTCCCTTATCAACTGATAAGGAACCTGAACGCGAGCATTCCCATTCCGACTTTTTACGATTTCAGTCTGAGAAAGTACGCCCTCAACGAACTCGACGACGAGTTGCCCGAAGCTTCCTGGTTCAAGTCAAACCTGGAAAAAGCGACAAAGCGAATTCGCACCCTGGATCACGAATCTGACATTGATTATTTGGAGCGCTACATGCAGTTTCACAAAAAGATCAATCGGAACCTGAGTGCCGTGATCAAGGAGGCTTCCAGGATTTTACCCGAGATGAACCTGATAATTACCGATGATTCCGGTTACTACTCAGGCCATTCGCTTATTTTTCCAATAAAGGAAAGTGCTTACATGCGCCTTCGTTCTCGCAAAATGGAAGAGAGCGAACTCAAAGTAGATGACCTGACACGTCCTGACCAGGGAAAACGACCTATATACTATGGATTCGATATCACTGCTGACTGCAATGACAATATCTTTTATATAACCGGGCAATTGCTACGCGTGATACGGGAGAAACCGGATAAGGACTACCTGTATTGCGCGACCCCGTTTCGTTCCGACAATTTTGAACTGAACAAAGAGATAGGACTGAATATTATCTGGGAAGGGGAGAAAGGTGTGAATCAATACGGACTGGAAGTGGCACCGCGATTTCAGGAAGGCAACTTTCGGGACTTTTTAAAAAAATAGTCCCAACCTTATGAAAATCCTTAGCACTAAACTTATACTAGTAAATCCTAATATCCCCCTTGATTTACTAATGAACAGGAAATCCATGTCGGTTGGGACGTTCCTCAATTGATTTAATCTAATACGGTGTCTAACCTTTTATCTTGGCAAATAAATACAAGATGTCTCAATTTCGGACTATAATTCTTAGCTCCTAATCCGGTACAAAAATACAACTGATGTCGGGACGCAAACACGACATGTGATGTCCGGAATTTCAATTTATGAAAACTCTAACATTTAAACGAGAGTGGTCTCAGCACGCTGCATAAAAAAAACCCTAAAGAATTAGGGTTTTTTGGGAGGATCCGAAGACCCCTATATATAGAGAAATTAAGTTTCTGTTTTCAGACGGTTTGGTTGTGTTGTCTTTTGTTCTCTTGACTAATAGGAGTAGGTTCTATAATCTGACCACTGGATTCGTTTGCTGCGTTTAAAGGTTGTCGTTCTCATAATGTTGGTTTTTAAAGTTTTCGGGGGTTAAAAGTTTTTTCTGTTGGCAATCAGGTACGTTATTCAGCTTTTACTGCATAATGTCTGTACTCTGACCACTGGATTCTTTTGCTGTGTCTAAATGCTGAAGTTCTCATGATTGGTTTTTTTATTGGTTAATGCTTTAAGACGTTATTTTTAATTTTGTTTACACTTATAAGACGACGCATCTGAAGTATTTGTTACAGTACTATGTATAACAAAGTACTATTTTAACAAATATTTAATACTTACAGTTAGTTAAGTAACAGAAATACAGCGTATTAAAAAATTTCAAAAAATCAGAATTTTTTTGAATTTTAACGAAACAGGTGGCTTTTAATGCCTCGATTTCGAGTCTGAAATACGAAAATTGGCCTAATCGAGTCCCTTGTCCAGGGATAAAATGGTCTGTAAAAGGACATTTGCACCATTGGCCATGTCTGATGCTGAAGTAAATTCGTTGGGCGAATGGCTGATTCCTCCTTTGCTCGGCACGAAAATCATACCTGTTGGAGCAATTAGAGCCATATCCTGGGCGTCATGTCCTGCTCCGCTTTGCATTCGTTTGGTAGATAGGCCCAGAGATTGTGCATTTTTTTCAATCATGTCGCGCATTTGCGGATCTGTAATTGCGGGTTTCCCCGTGGCGTCCGTGGCGCTAAAGGAGAATTTCACCCCATGTCGACCGGCTATTTCATCGGCTCGTTTACGCATATCCTCGTACATCGACAAGATCTTCTCGGAGGACAGGTCACGGATTTCCAGACTCATCACGACTTTTCCGGGAATCACGTTGGGAGCACCGGGTTCGGCACTAATCATTCCGACGGTTCCCACCTGGTGACCTTCATAGGAACGAGTCACCTCATTTACTGCGATTACGAATTCCGAGGCCGCCAACAGGGCATCTTGTCGCATGTTCATAGGGGTGGTTCCCGCGTGGTTTGCAAAGCCCTGAACTTCGATGTCCCACCAGTTAATGCCAACGATTCCTTCGACCACTCCAATCTGGAGGTTTTCCTGCTCCAGGATCCCGCCTTGTTCTATGTGCAATTCGAGAAAGGCAGCTAATTCACCTTTCTTGCGAACCACCTGGTCCAGCTTTTTGGAATCACCTCCCAATCGATCAATGCCTTCTGCCATGGTATAGCCGGTGCTGTTTTTTACCTTAAGCGCTTCTGCTCCCAGCTCTCCGGCCAGGGCTCTGCTGCCCATTACGCCACCCTCTTCGTTCGAAAAAATGATGAGCTCCAGGGGATGATCGGTTTGCCAATCCATTTCATGAAGCAGGGTCATTATCTCAATACCGGCCATGGAGCCAACACAACCGTCATAGTTTCCTCCGTCTGGCACCATATCTATATGAGACCCAAACGCGATAGTCTTCAAATTGGGCTTCTTTCCTTTTCGTTTTCCGATGATGTTTCCTGCATAGTCGATGCTCACCTCGAGCCCGGCATTTTTCATTAGGCTCATGACGTATTCACGGCCAGCCAGGTCGGCATCGCTGAAGGCTACTCTTGAAGTCATGCCTGATTCGTCTTTTTCGAATTCAGCCAGTTTGAAAATGGATTTTTCCAGTCGGTCCTGATTCACCCGCAGCGTTGCCATCTTTTTTTGGCCGTGCACATGAAACTGAAAAGAAAGACATAAGATGGTGATGAACAAGAATACCGTGCTAAATGGAGAAGGAATGGATTTCATGGCGGTAGTTGAGGTTTAAATGATTAGATCTACCGCACAAGATAAGAAAATCTAAAAAGCAAGAAACCCTTCAGGATGTCATCACTCATCCTAAAGGGTTTCTTGATCCTATCAAAATTAATAACTGAGACAAATTTAAAAGCTGATCCTGTGCCGAACCATGATATTTATCAGGTTGACAGTAAAAAATCAGAATTTATGAGAAAGAATATGTGGGTTAACGATCGATCCTGAAATTGTCGAGTTTGATGTCGTCCATTCCTTCGTCGTCAAAGGGGTATTCGAGTTGATTCTGAATGTTGTAAAGGGATATCAGGATGAACTGACTCACCAAAACTATGAAATAGATTATCCAGGGTCCTTTGTCGGGCCCCACGCGGTGAATGATGGTTGGTGCGTAGATAAGAGGAAAGATATAGATAAAGATCAGGCAATAGGCCTTCAGGCTTATAGGAGTGCGATGTGTGTTTATGGCATGAACGTTCTCAATCGTCTCGTGGAGATCCTTCATGATTCGAAATAGTCGCTCTTTGGACTTGGCGGATATCTTGTCTTCTTTTGAATTCACGTACTCGTAAAGATCGTGCATGCGGGCGTCGATATCCGTAGTGTCCTTCTCATTGCTTTTGAGATGGATCATCAACGTATTGCTCAGGCTGATCATAAGTCTCTCAGCCTCTACCTGATCTTCTTCGCTTAGCTTCTCATTTGACATCAGGAAATAGGAGAAGGTCTTGAGAGTGCTTCTGAATTCACTGAGATGCTCGAGAGCTTTTTCACGCCTCCTGAAGGAGCCTCGAATTGTGAATACCAATGGGAAGATGATCGCGATGCTGATCAGGGTGAGGTCCATATCGAATTCGATATTGTACCTAAAGGCCAGGTAAGGCACGATGATGGCTATGATCATGGCGATCCAGGTTCGGTGGTTGATGATGACCAGGTATTGTTTCACGCTTAACTTTTCGATATTATCCAGTTAAATGTACGTAAAATCAACAAAATACAACAAAAAAAGACCGCTTTTCAGCGGTCTTTCCGTTCTTCATTTGTATTGGGGGATTACAATGAAAAGGGGGATTAGAATTCGAGGTCAGTTACGAGATCGAATTCATCGTAAATCGCCTTGTCCTTCAGGTCGTCGAAGAAACTCGTCGAACCATAACGGATATCGTATGTGGTTCTGTCAATCTTGACGTTTGCCGTAGCCTTGTTTCCGTAAACTGACATTTCAAAAGTTACTGGAGCGCTTATGCCCTTCACCGTAAGGTCTCCGGTGATCTCATAGGAATTTTTCCCAGTGCTTTTAACTTTTGTAAACACCAGGTTCGCCGTTGGAAACTTCTCAACGCCAAAAAAATCATCTGATTTCAAGTGTCCCTCAAGCTTTCCTTTGTATTCTCCTTCCAGGTCGTCGGTCACAATAGTGGTCATGTCCACTACGAATTCTCCGCCTGTGAGCTTTCCTTCGTCAAAAACCAGGTGCCCTGATTCAAGCGCTACGGTTCCATAATGAGACCCTGTCACCTTGTAGCCTTTCCAGGTTACAGTGCTATTGTCAGTTTTGATCTCTTTTTTCTCACCTTCAATCGTCGTAAACGAGAAGGTTACCACAGCCATAAGAATTACAGCCGCTAAGGTTTTTACTTTTTTTGTCATGGGTTTTTAAGTTTAATGTTTGTTTGATGAATTATATACTAAGATTATTTTCCGAAATAAAATTTCTCTTTCACGATCTGGCCGTCTCTCCATTCCTGAATAGCTACCTGGGTGAACTGCTCTTCGGTTCCTTCGCTCAACTGGTATGAAACCTGCCACTCCACCATGGTGGTTCCTTCCCCAACCGCTACTTTCAAAGGCTTGACACACTTGGTCTCCTTTACGCCTGAGAGAAAATTTTTTCTAGCCTGTATGGCCTTGTCTTTTCCCCTGACGGGTTCCTCGTCGTTTTCCTGAACCTCTACTTCAGGGTCATAGAACTTTTCGAGGGCCTCTATTTCCTGACCCTGCAACAACATGTCATTCAAGTCTCCAACTTTTTCCAACAAGGTGTTCATGCGATCAAAATTTACAAGGCAAAGATCGCTCAAAGGAAGACTTTGAAAAATAATGTAGATTATAAAATGAAGTTAAACTAGTTTAACATCCGGGGCCTATTGCTCCTGGATGAGCTGACTTTTGATCTTGCTCAGGAATTCCTTGGTGATTCCGAGATAGGAGGCGATAAGGTACTGGGGAACCCGTTGTTCGATCAGGGGGTATTGTTTGCGGAAGTAAAGGTAGCGATCCCTGGCCGACATGCTCAGGTTTCTCACGACCCTTTTTTGAGAGGCCACGAGCGCCCTTTCGACTATTTTTCGAAAAAAGCGTTCCAGAATCGGAACCTCTTTGAGAAGTTTGTCGTGGGTTTCGTGGGGAAACAGAACGACCTCGGTGTTTTCAAGGCATTGCACATTGAAATCAGAAGGGGTCTGGGTGATAAAACTGGCCAGGTCTGAGGTCCACCAGTCTTCAATCGAGAACATGATCACGTGCTCCTGGCCCTGGTCATCGAGGTAAAAGGTCTTCGTGCAGCCTTTGAGCACAAAGGCGCTGAAAGAGCAGACATCTCCCTGTTGCACCATATACTGCCCTTTGAGATAGCTCCTCGTCTTTATTCCCGAAAGAAGGATGTTCTCCTCCTCTTCGCTTAACTCAACGAATCTGCTGATATAGTCGACAAGGGGCTGTTCCTTTCTGATCATCAGTTTTTGCGGTTCTGTTCAAGATAACCCAGCACAAAAACGGCTGGGGCGTTCCAGTTGATGCAAACTTCATTCGATGCAAAGCTGGGCTCGACATCCATGTAGGCTTTTGCCGGATACTCAGAGCTGTACTCCACTTCGTGTTGGTCCTGTCGATCGTTGTTCGGGCCTCCGATGACGAAGCCGGGTACCGGATCGGCGATACCATCGGCCCCGCTTGGCCTGTGATGTGGAAACATGGCTCGTTTGCTTCCGAAACCTGTCAGGAAGCAGTATCCCGTGGCATTTTTTCCAAAGATATAATCATTGATCCTTTCTGCCCCGATGAGGTATTTTTCGTCTCCCGAAAGACGATGGGCCACACAGAGGATCATGGCCTGGTTCAAGACGTCGCTGTTCGAGCCCCATTCGTAGCGATCAAGTGCCACATGATAAGGATTCTCGTCGATTTTAACCAGGAGACTGTCCGCGAGCTTAAGATGATCCGAAACCAGGGGGTCAGCCATCTTCTTTGGAAGCTTGTCCCTGTTCTCCAGCAGAGAGTGAAAAGCGTTGTTGCGAACAAAAAACTTCCAGCTATTGGTAAGCTGATGCTGGTAGGTTTCCCGATTGTTCTCCAGGTACTTCAGGTATTTTTTCTCTCCTGTGGCAAGGTAGAGCTCGGCCGCTGCCCAATAGAAATCATCGGAGAAAACCGTATCATCGTATTGGCCGGTGCTGACATCCTCCGGATTGGAAAAAGGCACATTCCTGTTGCGAAGTGCCCACTTCCAGGCCTTCTCTGCCGAAATAATGGCCTCCGCTGACCAGACCGGGTCAGCAGAAGTGTAGAGGCGTCCGGCCTGGGCCATGACGGCAGCGTAACCCAGTGTCGCGGCTGTTCCCTTTCCGATGACAAAGCGCTCCAAGTCGTAGGCCTCCGGCATGATGAAGCCTGAAAAGTTTTTGGCCGTCAGTTTGTGATAAACCCCTCCGTCGCGGTCCTGCATCGTTCTGATCCAGTTCAGCTCGTAGAGCAATTCGTCCCAAAGGTCACTCTGTTCGTTGCCGCTTTCAGGAATGTTGAGCGAAGCATCCGGTATAGCCTCCGGGTACTGCTCGAGCAGGTGAAGCATCTGTCCGGTGGAAAGAGCCGCATTTACAATGTACTTTCCGTAATCGCCGGCGTCGTACCAGCCACCGGACGAACTTAGCTGTCCCTTCTTTCGACCTGATGAAGGATGGTAGGCACAAGCCGTATCAGGGTGACCGGAAGCCCGTTTGTATATGCCTCCGAAAGTCTCCTCTATGGGCATCGAGGCTCGCTGAAAGTAATAGCTTTTAATCGAGGCATTCAAGGCTTTCTCAAACACTTTTTTCTCAATAGAAAAAGGATAGGAAGTTCCAACACTGTCGATTTCAATGGTGTAGGCTCCCGGGGTTTTGAGATCTGTGAAATCACCTGACATAACTCGTTCGCCTGAGGTGTCCCAGGTGCCGCGATCCTGAAGCTCTCCGTTGAAAACAACTTCTCCCTGGCCGTCTATGATCCGGAATGCATCCGCTGTGTGATCAACCAGAATAAACTCCTTCACCGAACCCGGATAATATCCGATTTGGTTCAGCCGGATGCTGTCAGAGGTTTCAAGGGGAGGCTTTTCTGATTCGCATTGAATGTAAAGCAAAATAAGAAGTGCCAGGTAAAAATATCGCTTGATGGTCATATATGTTGTTCTAGAATCGTTCGGAATTGTCCAAATACTTCGATTTAACAATTACTTGGATTTCTCCAAAGATAAAGTTTAGGAGCCTTTCGATTGTTTAAAATCTTTCCAAAGATAAAAATGAACATATTACAAATTGATGACTAAAATCATTGAGCAGCAGGGGATGGAGGAGTGGTTTTTAAAAAAGGTTGCCATTTCAGGTAGGTGCCGCACCTCCAGAGCCATTCAAGAGGTCCGTACCTGAAGCTTTTCAGCCAGTATTTGCTTAGCAAGGTCTGTATGATGATAACCCCGATTCCCAACAGGAAGCATATCAACGCTCCGAAATGCCCAATGTATCCGAGTCCCCAACCGAAATAAATAAAGGTGCCAATTACAGATTGCATGAAATAGTTGGTGAGTGCCATTCGTCCGTATGGGGCAAAGAAGGCCAGTCTTTTCTTCCACGACTCCTTCTGATAGAGCATTAAAAAACCGCATAAAATAATGGAGGCCATTGAAATGCTGACCCAGTCCATGAAATTCATGCCCAAAGCAAACTGCCAGGTTGAGAAGTCGATGGGCTGCGGTGCGGTTGCGAATGTGGCGATCACAAACCCGACGCTCAGGATAAGGGCGCCTATCGACCAGAGCATGAAGTCTTTGATTTTCTTGGAAAAGGAAGAAAGGTCCCTGAAGAGACCGATTCGACCCAGCCACAGTCCGATAAGGAAATATGCAAATGTGTAGTAGAACCTGCCAAAAAAAGACACTTGAAAGTCGATCTTGGTCAGCATGCCATACGTGGCATTGAGATAAAACACTTCGCCCAGGCTTCCGTTAGTTATGGTGTCGATATAGTTTTTAACCAGTTCGTGGTTGTTGTCCATCATCGAATGCACGCCTGTAATACTATCGGATCCGAATATTGCAAATGAGATGAACCTGGGGATCCCGAGAAAGATGAGTCCGGCAGTGATGAGCAGCCATTTTGACGAGACCCTGTAAAACGGGATGATGAACGGGGCGAGGACTGCGTAAATGGTTAGGATGTCCCCGCGGTAGAAAAGCTGATGGACGCAACCAATCAGGAACAAGAGGAATGCCCGCCAAATAAAGCGGCCACCAAATTTCTGGCCTTTGTTTTGGGCAGACTCCATCTGAATGGAAAAACTCAGGCCGAAAAGAATTGAGAAAAGCGCGAAAAATTTCCCGGTAAAGAAGATGCCGATGATTCCCTGGATAATCTGATCGGGAATTCCATTGACGCCTTCCATAAACCCATCAGGATGGGGCCCCGCGATGTATTGCTCAACCATGTGTACCAGCGCCACTCCGGCCAGGGCAAAACCTCTGAGGGCATCAATGGAGATGATTCTGTTTTTGACTGGGGGTGACAGGGTTTGGGAACTGGCAGTCATGGGCAGGTGATTAGGTCTACCCTACTAGACGCTCGATCGATGGAATATGTTACGGCCTTCCCAGACTATTTTTAGTTGGATCTTTTCTTCTTCCACTCTTCGAATTCGGTCCTAATGTCTGAATCGGTAAGTGGATATAGACCGATGATTGGAGCTCCCTGGTTCACTTTTTCCATCACAAAGGATTCGTAGAGAGTCATGTCTGTGCATTCCGCGGTTACTTCCTCGACTATTTCCAAGGGAATGACAATCACGCCGTCCTGATCTCCGACGATCATGTCTCCAGGAAAAACGGCCACGTCTCCACATCCTATGGGAACATTGAATTCCAGGGCTTCGTGGAGGGTAAGATTAGTTGGGGCCGAGGGTCTTTGATGATAGGAAGGCAAGGGGAGCTCAGCGATTTCCTGGCTGTCCCTGAAGCCTCCATCGGTGACAATTCCGGCGGCTCCTCTTTTCCAGAGCCGTGTGGCCAGAATGGATCCTGCTGAGGCTGCCCTGGCATCCATTCGGCTGTCAATTACAAACACAGCACCTGACGGGCATTCTTCAACGGCTTTCCTCTGCGGATGACTGGGGTTTTTAAATACTTCGATGCTGTTTCTGTCTTCTCTGGCGGGGATATACCTCAAAGTGAAGGCAGGTCCGACCATTGTGTCGTCGGTCTGTCCGAGTGGACTTACATTCTGGATGAATTGATTCTTAAAGCCTCTTTTGAACAGGCTTGTTGCGAGGGTCGCCGTACTTATTTTTTTTAGTTTTTCTGTGATGGTTTCAGTTTGCGGATTACTCATTTTCAATAGGTTTCTAAAATAAATCAAGGAAAGATTTGCACAGTTCGTAAATATACATATATTTGGTCAACCAAACTGGTAAACCAATTTTATTTTCGAACCATGACCTTGTCTCTTCTGAGAAATTACGCGCTGCTGTTCTTTTTAATTCTTAACGGATGCGGGAAGAAGGAAGCCTCCGAACACCTTGGAGATAAGGGCCAGCAACATCCTGGTTTGATTTTGACACAGGATGGAGTTGAGAAGATTCGGGCGTCCTTAGGAACGGTTCCCTTGTTCGATAAAACCCTGGAGGAAGTCCAAAAAGAAGTGGACGAGGAGATAGAACTCGGTGTTGTTGTACCCGAACCCAAGGACTACTCGGGTGGCTATTCCCACGAAAGGCACAAGCGAAATTTCCTGATCCTTCAGAAAGCGGGGCTGCTTTTTCAAATCTTGCAGGATGAGAAGTATGCACAATATATAAAGGATGTTTTATTCGCCTACGCGGAGATGTATCCTGAATTGCCTTTGCATCCCCAAACCCGCTCTTACGCAAGGGGCAAGATATTCTGGCAATGTCTCAATGACTCGAATTGGTTGGTTTATGTCAGCCAGGCCTATGACTGCATCTACGAGTGGCTTTCGGATGACGATGTTGAATACCTAAATACGACCTTGTTCAGACCCTTTGCGGATTTTCTATCCGTTGGGAATCCACAGTTTTTTGATCGCGTTCACAATCACAGCACCTGGGGGAATGTCGCCGTTGGCATGATCGGGCTGGTGATGAACGACCAGGAGCTTATCGAGCGGGCCCTGTACGGATCCGGTTCGGAAGATTTTGACCCCTCGCAAAAAGACAATGATGGGGGCCTGATTCGCATTCCTGGTCAAAAGGCCGGATTTTTGGCGAATCTGGACGAGCCGTTCTCACCGGATGGCTATTATACGGAAGGTCCTTATTACCAAAGATATGCGATGTATCCGTTTATGATATTTGCGGAGGCTTTGCAAAACAAGCGACCTGAGTTCAAAGTATTTGAATATAAAGACGGGGTGTTGCTAAAGGCCGTGTATGCCTTGTTGAACCTCACCGACAGCGACGGCGAATTCTATGCGATCAATGATGCTCAAAAGGGCATGTCATATTACTCCAGAGAATTGGTTTCGGCCGTCGATATCGCTTACCACTTTGGAGGCCGTGATCCGCAACTGTTGTCAATTGCAGAACTGCAGAACAAGGTGCTTCTGGATGACACCGGTCTTTCTGTGGCCCGGGACCTTGCAAAAGGTCTTGCTGAGCCGTTTGAGAAACAATCTGTCATTCTCACGGATGGATCCCAAGGAGACGAAGGAGGCTTGGCTGTGCTAAGATCGTCGAAAGAAGACATTGAGATCAACATGCTCTTCAAATTTGCGGCCCAAGGGCTGAGTCATGGACACTATGACAAATTGAGCTATTCCTTATATACTGATGGCGAAGAAGTAGTCCAGGATTATGGACTCGCCAGATTTGTGAACATCGAACAGAAAGGCGGTGGAAACTACTTGAAAGAAAACAAGACATGGGCCAAGCAGACCATCGCCCACAATACCCTCGTACAAGATCGGGTTTCTCATTTTGGCGGAGATTTTGAGACCGGGAACAAGCACCATTCAGAGCTCTATTTCGCGGATCTCAGCAATGACGATGCACAAATGGTAAGCGCCGTAGAGCGGAACGCTTACCCGGGGACTACCATGCACAGAACGATGGCGCTCATTAACAATGAAGAGCTGGAGTTGCCCTTCGTGCTGGATGTATTCCATTATGAAAGTGATTCCGAACATGATTTCGAGCTCCCTTTTTACTATCTCGGTCAGTTGATTTCGACCAACCTGGAAAAAAAGAGTGATACGAATTTGAAGGTGTTGGGCAGCAGCGATGGTTATCAGCATTTGTGGAAGGAGAGCTTGGGCAGGACCGCTCAGAAGCAGGCTCAGCTGACCTGGCTGAATAAGGGTCGATTCTATTCTCTTACATCTGCCACCCAAAATGGAGATGAATTCATACTGGGGCGAATTGGAGCCAATGATCCGGATTTCAATTTGAGAAGAGACCCTGTCTGGATACAACGAAGAGAAAATTCGAGCACGGGTGTTTTTGTATCTGTGATCGAGGCCCATGGGCATTATGATCCCGTGAGTGAGATCGCATCGAATGCCTACAGCAGTGTCGAAGGAATTGAAGTGATCTATTCTGACAGTGACTATGTCGCCATTGATATTCATTTCAAATCCGGAGAGCATCAAAAAGTAATGCTCAGTTTGAAGGATTCGTCCTCCGACAAGGAACATTCATTAGAAATCAAAGGGCAAACCTATACATGGACGGGCCCATATATAATTAACTAAAAATTTAGAAGTATGAAAAGTTTTGGAGCAAGCAAGGAGTTTATCATGGGTGATGAGATTGCATGGGAAACCGTCGGAGAGGGAGTCAGAAGACAGATCATGGGTTATGATGATCGCATCATGCTGGTCAACGTTGAGTTTGACAAAGGTGGGATCGGACCAATGCACCAGCACCATCATTCACAGGTCACTTATGTGATAAGCGGTCAGTTTGACCTGACCATAGGAGATGAAACCAAGCGCATGAAAGGTGGGGATGCCTTCTATATTCCACCGAATGTAATGCACGGAGCAATATGTGTCGAGAAAGGTGTTTTGATCGACGTTTTTAGTCCGATTCGGGAAGATTTTATGGAGTAAAAAACCTCCGGGAGAAAAAAAAATATCAAAATAGTTTTGTTTTTTGGTAAAATAGCATACATTTGGTTAACCAAATTGGTCAACCACATTGGTGAACCAAAACTATCAAATAAATCAGAATCAATCTTACAACTCAAAATAATCGGAAACTATGAAAACCTAAATCAAAAAAAAAGGACAGGTGCACGCCCGTCCTTAACTATTACTTCGTGTTGAGGGAAGTAACAACTACACGTATTTACTTATAAAAACATGTTCTTCAAAGATACAAATTCTAATTGATTTTGATATTGAGTGCTGTTTTGTACGTAAATGAATAACTAACCTTTCTTTAATTCCAACTTTTAAAGAAGGTTACTGGACAAAAATCACATTAGAATTTAACAAGATCAATTATGAATTTAAAAACAAAAGTATTGTTACTGGTAGGTATGCTACTGACGATATATTCGTTTGCTCAGCAATCTACTATTCTTACAGGTACGGTCACAGCTGCGGCTGATGGGACTCCGATACCTGGTGCCAGCATTCTGGTTGTAGGAACTACAGACGGTGTTGTAACAGATTTTGACGGGAACTACCAGATTGAGGTGACTCCTGGAGCCAGACTCCAGTTTTCTTATTTGGGATATGCCAGTCAAATTGTTACTTATCAGGATCAGACCACCATTAATATTTCAATGGTAGAAGATGCCAATGAATTGGATGAGGTAATTGTTATCGGTTATGGTACCCAGAAAAAGTCTCATACGACGGGAGCTATCTCAAAAGTAACCAACGAAAAACTGGATCAAATGCCGGTTGCTCGTGTGGATGACGCTTTAATTGGGCAGGTGTCTGGTGTCAACATCCAGGCCACTGACGGTGAAGCAGGTGCTGCACCAACAATTAGAATTCGTGGTACGGGTTCAATAACAGGTGATTCCGGGCCGCTGATTGTGGTGGATAACCAGGTTGTAGATGCCGATTTCCTCGGTTCGTTGGATATGAATGACATTGAATCTTTCGAGGTTTTAAAGGATGCAGCCTCCGCTTCCATTTACGGATCCAGGGGTGCGAATGGCGTTATCATGGTGACCACGAAAAGAGGTAAGGAAGGGAGAACCATCTTTAGCTTGAATACTTATGGAGGTTACAAATCAGCCAGACAGAGTGATGCGTATTACTTTTCTGTAGCTGAAACTGCGGCTGCAGAGCTTGAGGCCACCGGTACATTGTCAGATCGTACAAGAGTAAAACAACTCATTGGTGTCGATCAGGATTGGCAGGACATCATTTTTGATGGTGGCTACATTTCAAGTTTGGCATTCAGTGCCAGAGGAGGTAGTGAGAAAACAACATTCAGCACAGCATTCAACTATTTGAATGATGAAGGTGTTCTTCTCACTGACAACTACGAGAGATACAACCTCAAATTGCGCGTTGACACGAAGTTCAGCGATAAATTTGAAGGTGGAGTAAGTCTTACGCCGTCTTATACAGACAAAAGAAGGTTTGACGGATCGACTCATGATATTTTGAGACAACCACCTTGGTTGCCACTCTATCTGGATGAGAACACGATTCAATTCGTCAACACCCTTCGCGATGGCGGACGCTATGAAGGAACTCAGATTGGTGACTACGCCATTCAAAGAATGTTTGACGATTACGATCTTGAAACAGGTATGCCGGTTGCTTCAGGAGGAACCGATATCAGCAACACTTCGAATACGAACCCAGGTGCCAAGGTTCTCGAGAGAGAGCGAATTGACCGCAAGTTCAAGATGTTCGGTAGCATGTACGGTCAATGGAACATCGTAAAAGGCCTCAATTTCAGAACGACCTTATCTGGTGACTTCTCCAATACGCGTCGTACGCGTTGGCAAGGTGTTGAATCCAACAGGAACGGAGCAGCGGCTGCGAGTAGCAACGATCGTTTGCAAAATGAGATTCACTTGATCACTGACAATTTCTTCAATTACAGCAATACTTTCAACGAAAAGCATGAGGTAAACGCTATCTTGGGCTTCTCTGCTGAATCTTGGAAGTATTACTACAATGACATTTTGGGAACAGGATATGATTCAGATTTGGTACAGAGCATCAGTAACGCGACGACCATAGCATCGGCAACTTCTTTCGAATGGGAGAAGCGCCTAATGTCTTATGTATTCCGTGCCAATTACGTGTATGATGACAGATTCCTGGCCTCAGTCAGTATTCGACGTGACGGAAGCTCAATCTTTGGCCCTGACAACAAATGGGGTAATTTTCCAGCCTTTTCTTTGGGTTGGAACATCAGTAACGAAAGCTTCCTAAGAGACAGCAAAGCTATTTCTTACCTTAAGCTTCGTGCGAGCTACGGTGTCACGGGTAATGACCGCCTGAATACGGGTAATGTCAATACCAACATTTCAAACGGAAACACCAACATTTCAACGGGAGACGCATTATTGGATCACTATCCATATCTGCCCCTATTGGATGCTACAACGGCTATCATAAACGGATCACCGGCATCAGCTTTCAATCCGCTTAACATAGCGAATGATGAACTACAATGGGAACGATCTGTAGAGATTAACCCAGGTATCGATTTTGGATTCATCAACAACAGAATCATGGGATCGATTGATTTCTATAACAGAACTAGTGACCAGCTTCTTTTGTTCAACCCGATTTCGTCCACAACTGGATTTACAAATGCACTTGTGAACCTGGGTGAGGTAGAGAATCAAGGTTGGGAATTTGAATTGAGAACGCGAAACATTGTTCAGGACAAATTCAATTGGAACTCTACGGTTATTTTTTCTCGAAATGAGAACACTTTAAAGGACTTTGCAGATTCTAACGGGCAGATCCAGAACGTTGACACCAAGCGTGCTGCAGAATGGATCAACCTTGAAGGTCAACCTGTTTCATCCTTTTACGGATGGGTTGTCGACAGAGACATTCCTTTGGAATACATCAATAACCCTTACCACCCGGTTGGAGGAGAAGCTCAGGATGTTTATGTCCGTGATTTGAACGGAGACGGCCTGATCGATGACGACGACAAGACTATCCTTGGTGATCCTTACCCAGATTTTATCTGGAGTTTCAGCAACGAGTTCAGAATCGGATCTTTTGACATCACTTTGATGTTCCAGGGAAGCCATGGAGCAAAAATCCGAAATATGGGAGACCAGTATCTGTTCAACCACTTTAACAGCTCTCAGGACTATGATCCGGCGATTACTCCTGATCAAGGATTTATCAAGGAGAAGATATTCACCAATGATATTATCCAGGACGCTTCTTATGTATCCTTGAGAACGTTGAATGTTGGGTTTAACTTCCCACAGCCCTGGTTGGATGCTTCAGGGGCATTTTCAAGAGCGAGAATCTATGCTTCAGGTCAAAACCTCTTCTATTGGACAGCGTCTGATTATACAGGTTTCAACCCTGAGTCAATCGACAATACGAGCCCAACTACCTATGGATATCAAAGAGCGGGTTCACCGGTATTCAGTACGATTTCCATTGGTTTGAATCTTACATTTTAATCACTATTAATTATGAATATTATGAGAACAACTATAAAAATATTGATGATTGCAGCCTTGTTTAGCGTTGGGTCATGCTCGGATGACTTTCTGTCTCCGGACCCTATTTCGGCTGTGAGTGGTGAAGAATACTACTCCAATGACCAGGAGATAGCAACCGCTGTGATCGCTCTCTATGACGGTTTACAGGGTGTGAATGACACGCAATCCAATAGCAACCACTCTACTCAAATTGAGTATCAGCTTACAGAGATGCGCAGTGACAATACACGATCAAAAAGCCAGGAAGGAGAATCTGCGCAATTTGAATCTTTCAATGTGACTGCGACGAACGGTATAGTTTATGACTATTACAGGAGTTTGTACAACGTGATTTTCAGAGCGAATATCGTACTTGAGAACCTTGAAAATGCTTCTGCTGAAGCTGCAGGTGGATTTGAAGGCGAGGCAAAGTTCGTAAGAGCCTATAGCTATTTCATGCTCGTTCGACTTTATGGTCCGATCCCATTGGTTGACCGTGTAATTGGAATCAGTGACAAGGATATTCAATTCACGCGACGAGACGTGGCTGATGTTTACCAGTTAATAATCAGTGACCTGACTACTGCAGTGGCGAATCTGGATGATTCGGGACAGCGTTTCAGGGCGTCGAAATCGGCTGCAGAGGCTTTGCTCGCTAAAGTATATCTGACAACAGGTGACTACAGCAATGCGCAAACCCTTTGTGAATCTGTAATGTCTAAAGGATATGTATTGTTGGATAATTTCAAAGATGTCTTTTATGTGGAGCGAAATCCAGAGATCATTTTTGCGATTGAATATAAATCGGATGATACCAATGACAGTCAAAACTTCTCTGCAGAATGGTTGAATGCCGTTGGTCGTTCAAGTGGTTTGAACTATGTAACACCAGAGGCCCGTGCAGCATTGGATGAATTTGGAGGAGACAGGACTCTGTTTTCTTACAGACAAGACCAGGCGCAGCCAACAGAATATCAAGTTGTAAAGTATTTGCCCAATGGGGATGAGGCACTCGGAATTGACCCGACTTCCAGCAACCCAACATTGGCAGGAAACGACTGGATCGTATTGCGATACGCCGATGTTCTTCTTATGCACGTAGAGTCAATTCTGGCAGGTGGTGAAAGCACGAGCAGTTCGAATGCCATTGCTTCATTTCAAAAGGTTCGGGAACGTGCCGGTATCAATGATCCGGTTACCACGATTACAAAAGACGATCTTATTTTGGAAAGACGTGTGGAACTTGCATTTGAGAATCAAAGATGGTTTGATCTGTTAAGATTTGGTGTAGCCGTTGAGTATCTGACAGATTTTGCGGCGGATAATGGTTACACATTCAGTGCTACAGATTTGCTTCTGCCGCTTCCACAGGCCGAGATCAATTTGAGCAATGGATTATTGGAGCAAAATCCTGGTTATTAATCGATAAAACAATTGAGATATGAATACGAAAAATGTAAAATTGTTCAACCCGACCGTTCTGATTAGAGGAATAGTTCTCGGATTGATGTCATTGACCGTCCTTGTAGGATGTGAGGATGATTCACTCCCGGAAGCGGGTTCAATACCTGATTTGACGCCGCCTTCAGCCGCTTTTACAGCTGCTCAGGACGATGATGACTTTTTGACTTTTTACTTTGCGAATTTGTCGAACAGTGCCACCGACTATGCGTGGGATTTTGGAGATGGGAACACCTCCACTGACAAGGATGCGGTGAATACCTTTCCTGATGAAGGTCAGTATACGGTTACTTTAAAGGCTTCTGACAAGCTCGGAGTCGAGAGTGTATTTTCTGAAATCGTTGTTGTAGAGGAGCCACCGGCTCCACCAGTGATTATACCTGAAATTTTGGAAGGCAGCTTTGAAGACAATTCACTTCCTGACGGAACTGGAGACGGAAGAGATTCCTGGAGGAACGACTTCGGTGGCGTGATTCAAATCACCAGCAGCCCGGTGTTCGATGGAGAGCAAGCAGCGAAATTCCCGTCAGCTGGAGATCGAGTCGGATATCAGGAAATTGAGGTTACACCAAACACGGATTATACGCTGGTGTACTATTACACGATGAAAGAAGATGGAGCTGGAAATGTCACTGTGACGGTTTTGAACGGATCCATAGCTGATCTTTCTGAGGTTGCCGACAAAACTTTGGTGGCCCATGTTGGAACGGATCAAACTGATGCTGACACCTATGTCAGAGTTTCATTGCCATTCAACACGGGTAACACAGGGACGATTGCCCTATTGTTGACCAATGAAGGTGTTGAATCGCGAGTAGATGCCATGGGGATAGAGTATATAGCTCCAGCACCTTAATCGAGAAGGAGAGATTTTTTAGCAACGAATTGTAGTGTATGAACCTTTATCTTCGGAAATATTTGCTTTTGACTTTGGCCTTGTTGACCATTCATATGGGATTCTGTCAAGAAACTGCGGATGCTGAGGCGAAAGCCTCAAAGAAATCCAAATCCGTCAAAAAGAAAAAGAAGAAAAAGGTCAAGCTGCCTGACATTGATTTGAGTAATTGGAAGGTAACTACCCCCGTGGGAAAACCCACGGAGGTGGAACCTCCCGAAATCTTGGATTACGCAAATAACGAGTTGCTCAAGAAATACATGTACAACGATACGTCGCGTGGTGCCCTCGTGTTTTACGCCATGCCCGGAAAAACAACAGCGAACACCAAATATTCCAGGTGTGAGCTCCGAGAGCAAATGGTACCGGGTGACAATAGTGTCAACTGGACCTTTGCCCAGGGCGGCAAGATGAAAGGAAGACTTGCCGTGGATGAAATTTCCAGGGGTGATGACGGAAAGTATCACAAGGTAATAATCATGCAGATTCACGGTCGTCTCAGCAATGAGCAAAGAGATCTGATCGGACAGAAGGACAACAATGCGCCACCTGTCTTGAAGATCTACTGGCAAAACGGTAAAGTCAGAGTTAAGACCAAGAAGTTGAAAGATCTGAACGTTTCGGAGACTGATATCTTGAGGACGGATTCCTGGACGGATGACAAAGGACACACCTTTGAACAGGAAGTTGGTTCAAGGCCCTTTACTTTGGAGGTAGACGTTTCTGAGGGCAAAATGAAGGTTTCATTGAACAATTCAGAGATTGTGGTATACGATGACATTCATATGAAAAAATGGGGTGTTTTTGAGAACTATTTCAAGGCAGGCAATTATTTGCAAACAAGAGACGAGGGAGCATTTGCCAAGGTGATGTATTTTGATCTTGAGGTTTCACACTAGAAGAAAAAGAAAGATTTGAAATTTTTGACAGAGAATATTATCAGCAAATCATTGGGATCAATAGGGATGTACGTTCTTATTCTATTGATGGTCTCATTTGGTGCCCAGGCTTGCGCGAGCGACTCGATGGATCCGCCGGAACCGATCAATACGCCTGATCCGAATGTAGGGAATCCAGAGCCGGAAGAAGAGGTATTACCTGAAGAGCCCATTGATGAGTTTAAATTGCCTGACATTGACCTTAGTAATTGGAAGGTGACCCTGCCCATCGGAGACCCAACTGAGATTCAGCCACCTGAGATTCTGGATTATGCGACTAATGAGACTTTGAAGCCATTTATGTACAATGATTCGGTAAACGGCGCCCTGGTGTTTTACACCTATCCCGATGCCTCAACGGCCAATTCGTCTTATTCGCGAACAGAGCTGAGGGAACAAATGGTTCCAGGCGACAATTCAGTGAACTGGACGTTTGAGCAGGGAGGAAGAATGCGTGGCATGCTCTCGGTTGATGATATTTCCAAGGATAATGATGGTAAATATCATCGTACGATCATCATGCAGATCCATGGACGATTATCCGACGAGCAACGTGATATGATTGGTGCCAAAGACAACAATGCACCGCCTATATTGAAGATCTACTGGTATAAAGGATTGATCAGGGTAAAAAGCAAATATCTCAAAGACAAATCAGCATCGGATACTGAAGTTCTGGAAACAGATGCCTGGGGTGATGATGAAGGCTTCAATTTTTCTGAGGAGGTTGGATTTGACAAGTTCAAACTGGAGGTTATAGCCTCTGCCGGTCGCATGGAGATCGTGCTGAATGACAAGGAACGATACGTAATTGAAGGAGAAGACATGGTGCGATGGAACGTATTCGAAAATTATTTTAAGGCAGGAAATTATCTTGCTGCGAAAGAGCCAGGCGCATACGCCAAGGTCAAGTATTATGAGCTCGAGGTTTTTCATTGATCTGATAATGCTCAAGAATAAAACACATATTTTGATTATTAGTTATTTGAGTAAATTGAGAATCGGTTTGAAGGAGTTTACTGGTCGCCCATTGGCCAGTAAATTCTCAAACCAGCATGAGCTTTAAAAATACCTCTGAATTTCTTATATTGAGCTTGACTAACTGGTAAACCAATTAAAACTAATTTCTCATGCGATTCGACATAGTCACAAAATCGGAAACCACCGAGGTTCAGAATCAGATCATTTCTAAAATAAGGGATTTGATCAATTACAAGAACCTTGAGCCCGGGGACAAGTTGCCCTCAGAACGAATGATGGCGGAGAAATTCGGGGTTAGTCGTGGAAATTTGCGGGAGGCGATTCAGAAACTGGAATTTTACGGGTTGCTGAAGTCAATACCTCAAAGCGGGACCTTTGTTGCCAATATTGGGGTTATCGCTCTCAACGGAATGGTTGATGATATTTTGCAATTAAAGGAACCCGACTTCAAGTCACTTGTTGAAACAAGAATTCTTCTCGAGTTGAAATCGGTCAGATTGGCTGCTTTGAGAAGAAGCGAAGAAGAATTGAATCAGATCGAAGATGCTTTGAATGCCTACAGTGAAAAGGTAAAAAAAGGAGAAGATGCTGTACAGGAAGATTTGCTTTTTCACCTTGCAATTGCCAACGCTTCAGGAAACAGCACTTTGAATACCTTCATGTTGAAGATAACTCCTGAGATCATCACAAATTTTGAAAAGTATCACGTTTGTGATGCCAATCAGGCTTTTATGGGTATCGACGAGCACCAGGCGGTTTTCGACGCGATTGTAAAACAGGACCCAAGTTTGGCAAAACAGAAGATGAAAGAGCACTTTAAAGCGCTGTATCAATATTGCTATAACACATAGTGCGCTTCACCACTGAATTGCACGGTTCAGTCTGAAGACGATTAATTTTGAATTGAGGGAGGTATTACTTTACTGATTTATAGAAACATTTCCACCCTGCCTACAAGTTATCAGGCCCAGAAATATTTCTTCTTTAAAAAGCAAAAAGTAATCCAAAGATTAACAAAGATGCGCAACGTAATTGCGTGAACAGAGGTTTTCAAATTGAAAAGCTCATAAACGTCTAGTGTATGAAAGTTAAAGGATTAAGATGGGTTATTATCGGCCTCATTTTTCTGGCCACTGTGATCAATTACATTGATCGGAGTGCGCTCTCCATCATGTGGGGAAATGAAAATGTGGAAGGATCAATCGCCCAGTCATTGGGATTGACCAAGAATGACTACAGCTATATTTTGAACATTTTTATGGTTGCCTACGCTTTGGGTCAGCTCTTTTCGGGCAAACTATTCGACAAAGTGGGTACTCGTATCGGTTACGTGATCAGCATCGGTGTATGGGGCCTTTCCTCATTTTTACACTCGATGGCGAGAGGCGTTCTATCGCTAAGCATCTTGCGAAGTACGCTCGGATTGTCAGAGGCCGGTAACTGGCCCGGAGCTGTAAAGAGCAATGCGGAGTGGTTCCCGATCAAAGAAAGGGCGATCGCTCAGGGATTATTTAACGCCGGGGCATCGATAGGCTCTGTTATTGCACCTCTTTTGATAGCGACACTTTTTGTCGCCTACGGATGGAGGATTACCTTTATGATCGTTGGATCTTTTGGACTGATATGGATCATTCCCTGGTTGCTGATCAATAAGGCCGGGCCCAAGAAACATCCCTGGATCACCGAGGAAGAGCGCAAGTTCATCCTGGAAGGTCAGAGCAAAAGTGACCAGAATGCAACCGAAGATACGAAGGGGTTGAGTTTGAAGGAGATTCTTTCGCACCGTGAATCCTGGGCAGTTGTCATTGGGCGTTTCTTTTTGGAGCCCATTTGGTGGCTTTTTGTAGGATGGATGCCGATCTACTTATTTGACGTGTATGAATTTAACGTTAAAGAAGTGGGTATGTTCCTGTGGGTTCCTTATGTAGGTGCTGCAGTTGGGAGCATCGTCGGAGGATTTGTTTCCGGTAAGATCATAGCGAGCACCAATTCGATTGACAAAGGACGCAAAACGACCATTCTGATCGGAGGGGTAATCATGCTGCTCGGACTTATAGCGACCGTGCTGATTGGAGATTCTCCGGAGCGATTTGTAGCGATCGTGTTTTTTGTGCTCTTCGGGTTCCAGTTTGCGATCAGCAACGTACAGACCTTGCCAAGCGACTTTTTCAGCGGAAAATCTGTAGGGTCTCTTGCAGGTTTAGGCGGAATGATTGGAGTGTTTTCAGTAATTGTCATGAACTTCCTGGTTCCTATCATAGCCGAAGTTTCGTATACCCCTGTATTTATAGCGATAGCTACGTTTGTTCCACTTGGAGTAGGCGCGATCTATTTCTTTGCCAGGGATATCAAATCAGTAGAAGAATAAAAATCAACTAGTAATAAATTATAATTCATAAAAAAATGAGTACAAGTAACAGAGTAGCAATAATAACCGGGGCAACCGGTGGGATTGGTTTTCAAGTAGCGAAAAGATTGGGCCAGGACGGGTTTACTGTTGTGCTGAATGGAATTGAAGATGAAGAAGGAGCGAAAAGGATAGAGCAATTGGAAGCAGAAGGAATTACCGCCGAATACTATGGTTTTGACGTTACGGATGAACAAGCCGTGACATCGAATATCCAGGCGATCGGAGACAAATACGGTAAAATTGACGTACTGGTCAACAACGCAGGTGGATTGGGCGGAAGATCCCGTTTTGAAGAAATGACCACCGAGTTTTACAGGTTTGTCATGGCGCTAAACCTCGATTCGACCTTTTTTGCCTCAAGAGCGGCTATTCCTTATCTGAAGAAGAGTGATTACCCTTCAATTATCAACTATACATCGATTGCAGCATGGAACGCAGGTGGACCCGGAGCGGGAATCTACGGAACATCCAAAGCCGGCGTTCAAGCCATAACGCGTGCTTTGGCCAAAGATTTGGCTGAATATGGCATCCGTGTCAACGCCGTTTCTCCGGGAACAATTGACACGCCGTTCCACGCTCAGATCAAGTCAACTAAGCCTGAGGTTTTTGCCTCCTGGAAGAATAACATTCTATTGGGTAAATTAGGGGAGCCGGAAGAAGTTGCTTCAGTGGTATCCTTCCTGGCTGGCAAGGATGCATCATTTCTCACGGCGGAGACCATCCAGATTACGGGTGGACAAGGTCTGGGAATCTAAGAATCGAATAATATGAAACTAAAAGGAAAAATAGCAGTCGTCACAGGTGGTGGTCGTGACATAGGTCGGGCCGTTTGTGTTAAATTGGCCAGGGAAGGAGCAAAAGTGGTTGTAAACTATTTTGACAGCGACAAAGACAAAGACGTGACCATGTCAGCTATTAAAGCTGCAGGAGGAGAAGCCATAGCAGTTTACGGAGATGTAACCAAGCAAGAGGACATTGACAAGATGGTGGCCAAAACCAAAGAGGCGTTTGGAGACAAAGTAGACATACTGGTCAATGTGGCCGGAGGGTTGTTTGCCAGGAAAACCATTGAAGAGATGGACGAGGATTTCTATAAACTGGTTATGGACGTGAACTTCAAAGGAACCGTATTTGTGACCCAGGCATTCAAGCCTATGATGGGCAAAGGAGCTTCAATCGTTAACTTTGCCTCACAGGCTGGTCGTGATGGAGGTGGACCCGGGTCGGCTCTATATGCTTCCTCGAAGGGCGCCGTGATGACTTTGACTCGAAATTGGGCCAAGGAATTCGGTCCTCAGGGGATTCGAATCAATGCGGTTTGCCCCGGAATGATTGCGACCAAATTCCATGACGATTTCACTGCCGATCAGGTTCGTGAGAAGGTTGCTGGTGCAACTCCATTGCGCAGGGAAGGAACTGCTGAAGAGGTGGCTGATTTGGTGGCTTACCTGGCCAGCGATGAAGCTTCTTTCCTGACTGGCAACAATGTTGATGTCAATGGAGGCTTGGCCTTTAGTTAAGAAATTGAACAGAAATTCAAAAGATAGAAGAAATTCAATAATGAAAAAAGTAGTAACCTTTGGGGAGATCATGCTTCGATTGGCACCTCCCGGA
>CBDUAY010000009.1:0-36814 GCA_965365245.1 uncultured Flavobacteriaceae bacterium
AATCAAACAGTCATCTTCTGACGCCTTTTTCCTTCCATTGATTGCGAGGTTTCTAGAGCACGTTGAACCGGGCTTCAAAGGCAAGATTGTCTTTTCAGACGAGCGTCTTTCGGAATTTGATGCTGTTATTGCCACGGGCAGCAACAACACGGCGCGTCATTTTGAGTACTATTTTGGCAATTATCCTAATATCATCAGGCGAAACCGAAATTCTGTAGCCATATTAACGGGCGAGGAATCCAGTGAAGACCTCAACGCTCTCGGGGAGGACATTTTTCGCTATTTCGGGCTCGGATGCAGAAGTGTCTCCAAGTTGATGGTTCCTTCAGGCTATGACTTTGACCTGCTTTTTGGGGCCCTCTATAGCTTCAAGGACCTGATTGATTACGATAAATACAGGAACAACTACGACTACAACAAGGCGGTCTACCTGATGAGCAGGTTCGATTTGCTCGAAAACGGTTTTGTGATGCTTAAAGAAGACGCTAGCTATGCCTCACCGATTGCGACCCTGTTCTACGAGTTCTACGATAACAAGGATTCATTGAAGAACAAGCTTGAAACGGATGCTGATCTCATCCAATGCATTGTTGGAAAGGGCAACGATTTGAACTACGTTCCTTTCGGTCACACTCAGAAACCGCAACTAAACGACTATGCGGATGGCGTGGACACCTTTGAGTTTTTGGTAAATCTCTGAATTATTCGAAGTTGGTCTCGAGCTTGACGTAGTCGAGCAGTTCCCTCTTGACAGACTCTTCTTTGAAGCGACCACCGTATTCTGCGGTAACCGTGCTGCTTGCAATGTCACCTACCCCTCGGGAATTCACGCACAGGTGCTTGGCATCTATTATACAAGCGACATCTTCCGTACCCAGGGCCTCCTGAAGAGCCTGGACAATCTGCATGTTCAATCTTTCCTGGACCTGTGGACGCTTCGCAAAATACTCAACGATGCGGTTCATTTTGGACAGACCGATGACCTTTCCGTTAGAAATATAAGCCACATGGGCACGCCCAACAATCGGAAGGAGGTGATGTTCACAAGTCGAATAAAGAGTGATGTTCTTCTCTACAAGCATCTCACCGTACTTGTAACTATTTTCAAAAGTCGAGAGCTTGGGTTTCCTTTCCGGATTCAATCCGCCAAAGATCTCTGTGACAAACATCTTGGCCACTCTCAACGGGGTACCGCTGAGGCTGTCATCTCCGAGATCCATGCCCAGGGTGTGAAGAATATTTGCCACATCCTTTTCAATGCTGGCTATTTTATCGTTTTCTGACAACTCGAATGCATCCTTGCGGATTGGATTCTCTGCAGATCCTGAAATGTGGTCGTCACCCATTTCGTCTATGATTTGATTCAATTTCCCGTTTTGTCCTTCAAACATTCTCCAAAGGTTTTAGTCTGCAAAAATACAACATTGGCGCCAAACTTCAGTCTTAAGAGCTCAATAGTCGCATTAATTCATCCCGATTGCAGTCCTGCTGTTCTCCTGTTTGCATGTTCTTCACCCCGAATTTTCCCGATTTCATTTCTTCTTCTCCGGCGAGCACCACAAAAGGAATCTCTCGCTTATCGGCATAATTCATCTGTTTCTTCATCTTGGCTGAAGAAGGATACAGCTCTGCCCTTATTCCACGCTTTCTCAGTGCCTGAATTGCTTTCAAAGCATAAAGCGCTTCTTTCTCGCCGAAATTGACGAAAAGGGCTCTGGGCTTTTTCACTACACCTTCATCAAATAGTCCGAGTTCTTCCAAAACCATGTAGATTCGATCCAATCCAAAGGAAATCCCGATTCCACTCATGCCTTTGAGACCGAAAATCCCGGTAAGATCATCGTATCGCCCACCGCCTCCGATGGATCCCAACTGCATTTTATCGGTCTGCACCTCAAAAATGGCTCCGGTGTAGTAATTGAGCCCGCGAGCTAGCGTAATATCGAGTTCAAGACGCGCTGATTCGAGTTTAAGCTCTTCCAGGTTCTCAACTACAAAACGAAGCTCTTCGACACCTTTCATTCCTGTCTCAGAATCAACCAGCAAGGATTCCAGGGCCTGAAGCTGATCAAGATTGCTCCCTGTCAGCTCAAAGACGGGTTCTAATTTAGCGAGGGCCTCCTCAGAAATACCCTTGTTTCGCATCTCGTTCAATACACCTTCGCGTCCGATCTTATCGAGTTTGTCGAGGGCCACCGTAAAATCGATCAATTTCTCTCCCGCCCCGATCAATTCAGCGATACCGCTTAAAATCTTTCGGTTGTTGATGCGAATGACAACGCCGTCAAGCCCCAGTTTGTTGAAAACAGCATCGTACAACGAGACAAACTCCACTTCCTGCCACAGGCTGTCGCTTCCCACCACGTCGGCATCGCACTGATAGAATTCCCGGAACCTTCCTTTTTGAGGCCTGTCCGCCCTCCACACCGGTTGTATTTGGTAGCGCTTGAACGGAAAGACCAGCTCGTTTTGATGTTGCACCACATAACGCGCGAAAGGAACGGTCAGGTCGTAGCGCAAGGCCTTCTCAGTTATTTTTGAGGTAATCTGGTTCAGGTCCTTTTTTTCCAACTGCTCATCGGAGACCTTTTGCAGGTAGTTTCCAGAATTGAGGATTTTAAAGATCAACCTGTCTCCTTCCTCCCCGTACTTGCCCATCAGAGTACTCGAGTTCTCAAAAGATGGCGTCTCTATCGGCTCGAATCCGTAGCATTCAAAAACGTCTTGAATCGTCTCAAATATGTATCTCCTCTTCGCAATTTCTGAAGATGAAAAGTCACGGGTGCCTTTAGGGATGCTGGGTTTCATAAGATTATTTAGAATTTTTCCGATGCGAATCGGCCGGTTACTCCAGGTCAACGGCAAATATCCGAAAATTATTCATTTTCCCATTTGTTTTCTCTCAGTAATGCCTTGAATTCGCAATCTTTTTCAGCCCATTTTTTTATCTTGCATAACCTATGATCAGATCATTACAACTGCTACTTATGCTCTCCGCGTTTTCCGGTTTGGCCCAACAGGCCAATCTCACGGAAACAGAGCCGGCAGTTGCGACATCAGCCCTGCTTCTCAGTGAATACGTGAAAATACCCTCTGAAAGTGGAATGGAAGCGCAAGCAGGTCTTTTTTTCAGGAACATTTGCGAAAGTCGGGGTCTGCACATCACCGAGATGGGTGAGGAAGATGGTCAGTTCAATTTTATGGCCTCCCTGTTCCCTCTGGAGGAGAAAAGACCCAATGTGATACTGATGAACCATATCGATGTCGTACCTGAGAATGATGGGAATACCCACGGTCCTTATTCCGGGGCAATTGACGAGGGATATCTTTATGGCAGAGGCGCAATCGACAACAAAGGAGTGGCCGTGATGCACCTTGAGGCCATCTCCAAAATCAAGTCCGCAGAAAACTATCAAAACAGCCCATACAACATAAGCATGCTCACTGTATCCTGCGAGGAGGCCCAATGCCCTGGTGGTATGCAACATGTTTTGTCCAACTATTCCAAAGTCGTCAATGCGGCTGTTGTCATAGCCGAAGGGCCCTCTGATCTTGCAACTTTGATGGATGGGGATTTTCCCAATCCAATTTATGCAATCTCACGAGCTCATAAACGAGCCTACTGGGTTGAGCTCGAAATCGAGATTGAAGGTTTTGGTCACGGTTCGGTGACTCCTGAGTCCTATGCGAACAAGGAAATGGTAACCGCTCTCCAAAATTTGACCAGGAAAAAGCAGAAGGCTATTTTTAATGATGTCAATACCGAATTTCTCAAAGGCATGGCTGAGTACCAGAAGGGAATCCAACGATTTGTACTCAAACACCCGAGACTTTTTAAACCCATTATTGTTTCTCAATTGAGAAAAACCCCCGAACTGTTCTCCATTTTTTCCAACACCGTGACGTTGACAAATCTGAATTCAAGCAGTCAGACCATAAATACGAACTCCATTGTGGCCAAAGCAGGCCTCGACTGTCGATTGCTACCTGAAACGGATGAAAAAGAATTTGAGAATGAGATCAGAAAGAGACTCAAAAACGAAAATATAAGCATCAAGGTCGTCAATTCCACCCCTGCCAATAAACCGAGTTCGAATTCAAACATCTTCTACAAAAACCTGAAAAGTGCCATCAAGGAAGCATACCCGGAGGCAAAAACGATCGATGTCATCATGCCCAACATCAATGATCTGGGGTATTTCAGGGCAATGAATGTCCCGGCTTACGGATCCATACCCATACGTCTGACCAAATCGGAAGTAGAAAGCATTCACGGGATTGACGAGCGCATTCCTTTATCTGAGTTGGAGGCCGGCACCAACGTCTTTTACATTTTCCTCAAAAAGATGATCTACGAATCCCCTCAGTGATAAACGGGCTATAAACCGTCTTGAAAGTCCTGTTTATTTTTTAAGCTTTCGCTGACTTTGCTGCTGCTCCTGCGCCTGCTTCATGGCATCGTCCAGTCGTTGACGGAAAGCGCTTTTCTTTTTCTGTGGTTTCTTCTTGTTCTCCTGGATCTGCGCGTGAATCTTGTCCTCATCAATAATGAAGTTCTTGATTACAAGCATGATTCCTATGGTGAGCAGGTTTGATACGAAATAGTACAAACTCAAGCTACTCGCATAACTGTTGAAGAAGAACATCATCATGATGGGCGAGAACCACATCATCATCTTCATCATCTTCTGCATGTCGGGCATTCCCTCCTGCTGGGGTTGCTGCATGTTCATTTGCTGACTCTGTGTCATCTGCATATAGAAAAAGATGGCGATCGAGGCCAGAATTGGAAACAAGCTCACGTGATCTCCGTAAAAAGGAATCTTGAAAGGGAGCTGAAGCACCTCGTCATATGCCGAAAGGTCGTCCGCCCAGAGGAAACCGTGCTGGCGAATGTCTATATTGGCCGGAAAGAATCTAAACAAGGCAAAGAATACAGGCATCTGAATCAAAGCCGGGATGCATCCCGATAAGGGGTTGACACCTGCTTTTCGTTGCAGAGCCATGGTCTCCTGCTGCCTTTTCATGGCATTGTCCTTTCCTGGGTATTTCTCGTTGATCTCCACCATTTCGGGGCGCAAAACCTTCATTTTTGCACTTGACAGGTAAGATTTATAGACCACTGGAGACATGATGATTCTCACCACAATGGTCATCAGGATAATTACTATTCCGTAATTTCCGATAATTGAGCTCAGAACGCTGAAAACAGGAATGAACACGTATTTGTTGATCCATCGGAAGATTCCCCAACCGAGACTTACAATGCGGTCCAGTTGCTTTCCTTCGTATGTGCTAAGCACAGCGTAATCCACCGGTCCATAGTACATGTTCATGCTGTAGTCAAACTCTCCGTTCTTCGCTTGAAGCGGAATCGAAGCTGAATACTGTTTGGTGTATACCGTATCGATGTATTCGTCCTCGACGAGATTCAAAGATTTGAGCTCAGCTGTTGCAAAAGGCTCGTCGGTAAGAAGGACGGATGTAAAGAACTGCTGTTTAAAAGCGATCCAACCGACATCTTTCGCTTCCTCCTCATCTTCGTCACTCATGGCGTTCATGTACTCGAATTCCCCATCCTGCAAATAGCGCAAGTCTGTGTATTGGTTCTCGTACTTGATGCTTTTCTCGGTTCGAAAACTTCTGAGTTTCCAGTCCAGCCTTACCGATTCGGAGGTGTTTATCGCGCGATCCATCCCCTGAGACCGAATGCCAAAATCAAGCATGTAATCCTCAGGCTTCAGCTCGTATCGGTATTCCAGAAACTGGCTTCTGGAAACCTTTAATTTCATTGACAGCACCTGGTTCTCTCCATTTTGGGTCAATTCGGGCTCAAAGTAAAGGTCTTTCGTCTGCAGGTTTCTATTGTCCTGGGTAGCAAAAGAGATATTAAAGAGGGCATTCTGATCCTTGATGACGTATAATGGCTTTTGATCGTAGGTCGTGAATTTCTTGAGCAGGACTTCAGTAATTTGACCTCCTTTGTTCGATACCTTGATACGAACCAGGTCATTCTCGAGAACGGTTTCACTATCTGTGGCAGACGGCAGGCTGTTGCTGTAAGCGAACATGCCCAAACGGTTATTGGCATTGACCAGGGCAATGGAATCGGAAACTCCATCCATGCTAGGCTCCAGCTGTGTCTCTGGAGCTATCGAGGTGTCTTTTGTCTCTTGGGAATCGGCCTGCTCGGCCTCCTGTATTTGCTCGGTCTTCTGTTTCTCAAGTTCCTCAGGCGTTGGCTGGTTCATATAAAAGTACCAAATCATGATGGCACCCAGCAAAACAAAGCCTATCAACGAATTGAGATCGAATTTTTTTTCTTCCATGTTTTGTTCGTGTCATTGGAGCAGCACTGCAGGCTGCTTTTTCAAACATGCGGCAAATGTACTAAAAACAGGGTATTAATCGGGCATGAATCAAACAAAAAGCAAGACTCAGTTTCGCTCCAGTTTATCCTTGAAAACGAACATCAGAATAATGGGAACCGCAAGGACGATCACTATAAGTCGGTTGTTCATCAAAACGCTGGGATACAACAGGATAGTCAGAACAAATCCTCCAATAGCACCACCTAGATGGGCACTGTGACCGATGTTTCCCCACTGTTTTTTCATGCCGAACATCGAATACAGCAAATAGCCTACGCCAAAGATGTAAGCCGGAATCGGAATCGGTATAAAAAAGAGGTAAAGATTCATTCCCGGGTTCAGCATAATGGCAGAATAAACCACGCCCATGACAGCACCAGAAGCCCCGACTGCGCTGTAATACGGCTCCTTTTTGTGAAAACTGAGTCCAAAAAGGCTACCGGCAAGCAGGGAACCAAAGTAGATCGCCAAAAACCGAGGAGTTCCTATATATCGCATCACAGGATCTGCAAAAAAATACAGGGTCAGCATATTGAAAAACAAATGCGCCTGATCCACGTGCAAAAAACCTGAGGAGAGAATCCGGATTTTTTCACCTCTTACGATCGGACCGATCTGGAATTTGTACTTCTCAAAAAAAAGCCTGTCTTTGAATCCTTTGAAGGACACTGCGACATTGGCGATGATAATCAGTAAAACCGTTGTGTTCATAAAATCTTCGCGTTCATGGCCTGAAGCAGCAAGGTTCTGCCGGACCACATGTGCGGTACGAATTTATTAATTATCCCCGACAAAGTTAACCCCACCCTGCTTTTTATGTGACCCAAAAGAAATATATATGCGATATTTGCCGTGTAAAAGTCTTGTATGCAACTCCTCGTCTACGCGATCGCTTACCCTCTCCTGTGGTTATTCTCTAACCTCCCTATGCGGATTCTGTTTGTGTTTTCAGATCTCGTGTACTACCTGCTGTATTACTTGCTCGGGTATCGAAAAAAGGTCGTTCGCAACAACCTGGCCCTGGCCTTCCCCGATAAGGCAGAGAGCGAGCTTCGGGAAATCGAAAAACGTTCTTACAGACATTTTGTCGATGTTTTTTTTGAGATGATAAAATCCTTCACCATCAGTGAAAAGGAGATCTCTAAACGCCTGTCAATCACGAATCCCGAACTCCTGGATCCCTACTATGCGAAAGGGCAAAGCGTCATCTTTACTTCAGGCCATTACGCCAATTGGGAATGGGTGTCTTTTATCGTGGAAAAAAGCCTGAACTATCACATGAGCGTGGTCTACAAGAAGCTCAAGAACAAGTACTTTGACAACCTGATGAAGAAGACCCGCAATAAATTCGGGGTTCGTTTTGTCGAAAAGCGCAATTTCTATCCCGAGATCCTTAAGAATAAAAAGGAAGGAATCATCCAGGCCTATGGCTTTTTGTCGGATCAATCACCCAAACTAAAAACGGCCAAGTACTGGGATACTTTTTTGAATGTCGAGGTCCCTGTCGAAATCGGTCCTGAGACCATAGCGAGAAAAATGAATTATCCGGTGTTCTATTTTCAGACTGAACAGGTGAAACGCGGGGTTTACCAGTCTACATTCCTGCTGCTTGAGGAAGAGCCCAAAAAAGCCCGTCCCAATGCCATCACAAAGAGCTATTTGAAAGCCCTCGAAGACCAGATCCATAAAAAACCGGAATTCTACTTCTGGACGCACAAACGCTTCAAGCATATGCGAGGAAAGTCACGGTAATTGGCTTCATGTCTGAAACCAGGAGCGAACCATTTTGTACTCAGCGGGTTCAAAGGACCTGTGCCGGTACTCTCCGCTGTCCGAATTGTAATTGTAGTCTTTTGCCCATTCCTCGAAGTTCTCCGCCATCGATCTAATGCTGTCGCAGATAAAATCTACTTCCTCGTCTGTCGTGGTAGGGTGAATCGACATGCGAATCCATCCGGGACGTTCGATGTGACAACCTTGGTCTATAAGGTCAATCATCGCGCTGGACTCCTGCTGATCCACGTGTAGCAAGAAGTGCCCGTAGGTTCCGGCGCAGGAGCATCCTCCACGGGTTTGAATGCCGAAACGATCATTCAGAAGCTTGACCCCCAGGTTGTAGTGCAGTCCGTCGATATAAAAAGAAAAGACGCCGAGTCGGTTTTTGTGCTGACCAGCCAGCATGGTGAGATTTTCAATGCCTTCCAGCTTTTGGAAAACACGGCTCACGATCTCCTCCTCGCGCTTGTGAATGTTGTCCACACCCATTTCCTCCTTGAGCTGAATGGCCAGGGCTATGCGAATCGTCTGAAGAAAGCCAGGCGTACCCCCGTCCTCCCGGGTTTCGATGTCATCGAGATAGCGGTGCTCTCCCCACGGGTTGGTCCAGTTTACGGTTCCACCACCTGGATTGTCCGGAATCATGTTGTGGTACAGGCTTTTATGAAAAATGAGAACCCCTGACGTTCCGGGGCCTCCAAGAAACTTGTGAGGCGAAAAAAACACGGCATCCAATCGCTCTTCGGGATCTTCCGGGTTCATGTCTATCGAAACATAGGGCGCTGAACAGGCAAAGTCCACAAAGCAGTATCCGCCGTTCTGATGCATGATCTTGGCGATCCTGTGATAGTCAGTTTGCAGGCCGGTGACATTCGAGCATCCTGTTATTGAGGCGATCTTCATCTTCTTGTGCGCATACTTTTTTATCAAAGGAAGCAAACTGTCATAGTCGACAAGACCCTCTTCGTCACAAGGGATGATCTCCACATCTGCTATGGTTTCCAACCAGGAGGTCTGGTTTGAATGATGCTCCATGTGGGTTATGAAAACGACCGGTTTTTTTTCTTCAGGTATTTGCTCATTCAACTCCTTGAGATTCTCACTCACCTTGATACCCAGTATGCGCTGAAATTTATTGACGACACCCGTCATCCCTGTTCCTTCGGTGATCAGGGCGCAATCCGGACCCGCATTCACGTGTTTCTTGATAATCTCCCGGGCTTCATGATAGGCAAGGGTCATAGCCGAACCCGAAAAGGTTGTCTCCGTATGCGTGTTGGCTACAAAAGGACCAAAATCGCGAAGCATTTTCTCTTCGATGGGACGAAAAAGCCTGCCGCTGGCCGTCCAGTCAGCATAGATCATCTTCTTGACCCCGTAGGGCGTCTCAAAGCTTTCATCGATTCCGATGATCCCTTTTCTAAACCGGTCAAAATACTTCTCTAAACTCATACGCACATACCGCTCAAATCTTTGGTGTCTCTATTTAAGGCCCGCAATGGTCTTTATTTCCTGAATGATTCTTTCGGCGAGTTCGTCGGCTGCTTCCTGAGATACGCTTTCAGTATAAATTCTGATGATGGGTTCCGTATTGGATTTCCTGAGATGGACCCACTCATTCTCAAAATCTATTTTCACCCCGTCAACAGTACTCACCTCTTCATTGCTATATTTTAAAGACATGTCTTTCAATATCTTATCCACATTCAATTCAGGTGTAAGTTGAATCTTATTCTTGCTCATGAAATAGGCCGGGTAACCGTCCCTGAGAGTTTTACAGGATTTCTTTTCCCGGGCCAGATATGTCAAAAACAGGGCTACTCCGACCAATGCATCCCGACCGTAGTGAGAAGCTGGATAAATTATTCCTCCATTTCCCTCACCACCGATTATAGCCTTATTCGCCTTCATCAATTCGACCACGTTCACCTCACCGACCGCACTCGCCTGATACTGCCCGCCCCTATTTCTGGTGACATCACGAAGCGCACGTGACGAAGAAAGGTTGGAAACCGTATCTCCAGGCGTTCTTGAAAGCACGTAATCCGCACAGGCGACCAGAGTGTATTCCTCTCCAAACATGCTCCCGTCCTCATTGACGATGGCCAAACGGTCCACATCCGGATCTACAACGATGCCGAGATCAGCTTTTTCTCTCACAACCAAGCCGGATATCTCTGTCAAATGGGCTGGAAGCGGCTCAGGGTTATGAGGAAAATCCCCAGTCGGGTCACAATAGAGGGGAACGCAATCCACACCCAACGCGTTCAATAATTTGGGTATGGCTATTCCCCCGGTGGAATTCACAGCATCCACGACAACTTTGAATCCCGCCTTCCTTATCGCATCAGCGTCAACCAATTCAAGATTCAACACCTCTTCTATATGTCTGTCTATGGCATCCTTCTTTTTTGAATAACTCCCAAGTTCTGTAACTTCAGAATAGATGTATTTGTCTCCCTCTGCCAATTCCAGGATCTTGCTACCCTCCTCTGCATTGAGAAACTCCCCCTTCTCATTGAGAAGTTTCAGGGCATTCCACTGCTTCGGATTGTGCGAAGCAGTTACAATGATGCCTCCATCCGCATTTTCAATGGGTACCAACACTTCGACCGTGGGTGTGGTCGACAAACCCAGGTCAATGACGTCAATGCCAAGACCTACCAGGGTATTGGACACCAAGCTGCTGATCATTTTACCGGATATTCGGGCATCTCTTCCAACAACGACTCGAAGGTCAGTTCGGCCAGGGTTCCTTTGTTGCAACCAGGTGCCATAGGCAGAAGCAAACCGCACCGTATCCAGAGGAGTCAGGTTTTCATTGACAGGTCCTCCGATTGTGCCTCGGATTCCGGAGATGGATTTTATCAGGGTCATGGACGTGATATTTTTGTGTTGTACAAATATAATTTTTAAAAAAACAAGACAATAAAAAAACCGCCCATCTTTTGCCAATGCATCGATGAGCGGTTCTGTTATGTATGGGTCAAACGACTTACTTGCCGCTCTCCATCTTCTTCTTCAAGTCAGCCAGATCACTGATGTCACCCAAAGTGGTTTTCTCAGCGGATTCAGCCTTCTTGTTGACAGCTTTGATGTTGCGCTTTTCCTGAGCTCTGAAAACAGCAGAATGCGAGACTACGAGTCTTCTGTATTCTTTGTTGAATTCCAGTACTTTGAACTCAGCAGTTTCGCCTTTGGCAAGCTTTGAACGGTCTTCTTTCTCCATGTGACGACCGGGCACAAAGGCCTCTACGCCATCAGGGAAAGACACGATCGCACCTTTGTCATTGACCTCTTTGATCGTTCCTGTGTGAACCGAATCAATCGTGTAGGTCTCTTCATGCTTGTCCCAAGGGTTCTCCGTGGTTTGCTTGTGCCCCAGGTTCAACTTGCGACCTTCGACATCAAGTTCCAGAACTTCTACCTCAAGCTTGTCTCCAACTTTCACGAAGTCCGAAGGATGCTTGATCTTCTTCGTCCATGAGAGGTCAGAAATGTAGACCAATCCGTCGATTCCTTCTTCCAATTCAACGAAGACACCAAAATTCGTGTAGTTTCTGACTGTACCGGTGTGTTTCGAACCAACAGGATATTTTGTAGTGATATCTGTCCATGGGTCAGGCTGCAATTGCTTGATTCCCAGCGACATTTTTCGCTCTTCTCTATCCAGGGTAAGAATTACGGCTTCCACTTCATCTCCAACTTTCACAAAGTCCTGTGCTGACCTCAGGTGTGTCGACCACGACATCTCTGATACGTGGATCAATCCTTCAACGCCTTCACTAACTTCAACAAATGCTCCGTAATCTGCTATGATCGCCACACGACCTTTGACTTTGTCTCCAATTTTGAGCTCTTCGTCGAGCGCCTCCCAAGGATGCTTGCTCAACTGTTTCAACCCAAGCTGGATTCTTGTCTTCTCATCGTCAAAGTCGAGGATAACCACATTGAGTTTCTGATCGAGTTCAACGATCTCACTCGGGTGATTGATTCGACTCCAAGACAGATCAGTGATGTGTACCAGTCCGTCAACGCCTCCAAGGTCAACAAATACCCCGTAAGAGGTGATATTCTTGACAACACCTTCGAGAACCTGACCTTTTTCAAGCTGGCTGATGATTTCTTTCTTCTGCTCAGCAAGGTCGGCTTCGATAAGCGCTTTGTGCGAAACAACAATGTTTTTGAACTCCTGGTTGATCTTGACAACTTTGAACTCCATGTTCTTGTCAACATACTGATCGTAGTCCCTGATAGGCTTGACATCGATCTGCGAACCTGGCAGGAACGCCTCGATTCCAAATACATCGACGATCATACCTCCTTTGGTTCGGCACTTTACATATCCGGTAACGATCTCATGATTTTCGTGAGCCGCATTGATGCGGTCCCAGGCCTTGATCACACGGGCTTTTCTATGCGAAAGAACCAACTGACCTGTGCTGTCTTCCAGCTTGTCAACCTTCACCTCAACCGTGTCACCCACTTTCAAATGCGGGTTGTAACGGAATTCATTCAGCGAAATGACGCCTTCTGACTTCGAGTTGATGTCGATGATGGCTTCGCGGTCGGTAATTCTAACAACTGTCCCGTCAATCACCTGACGCTCCTCTACAAAACCGACTGTGTTCTCAAGGGCTTTGTCAAACTCCTGGAGTTTTTCTTCTTCAACAGCTTCGATGCCTTCTTCGTATTTCTCCCAATCGAATTCTTTCAAAAACGTTTCGGGATCAACCTGCTCCTCTGTTTCCTCGACAACAGCAGCTTCAACTACTGGCGCTTCAACAACCGGCTCCTCGGCAACTTTCTTTTCTACTACTTTCTCTTCTACCACTTCTTCTTTTTTTGGCTTACTTTCTTTTTTAGGCTCTGCTTCTTCGGCTTTCACCTCTTGTTTTTCTTCTTTGGCAGCAGGCTTTTCTTCTTCTTTCTCCTCTGCAACAACGTCATAGACAGCTTCTGCTCCCAACTCTTTTACCAACAGATAGTAGAACAAAGCTCTGTACTTTCTGCGGTTGCTCGACCCTAAAGTGTCAATCGCTTTTTGGATCGCTTCGTCAAGTTTTTCAGTGTCTTCTTGACCAAGTTTTTTAATAAGGAAATTCTTTTTGATGGTGTCCAACTCTGCTTTGTTGGATGAAGATACCAGTTCGGCGTCTTCTTTGTAGATGGCTGGGCCCAAACCTTTGGCCACGAGTTTGAAAAGATCTGCGTCGATCGCTATTCCGAGCTTCTCAGCTTCGCTTGTATAGAGATCAATTTTTTCTTGTAATTTAGACATGCGTCTTTTACTTTGTATCCTGTTGTTTTGCAGATTATTAAACGATCAAAGCAACAAGAGGCTTTTAACATTCGATTTTTGCACCTTTCTCAAATCTGCTATCGCTCAAAAGGCCTGCAAATATACGAACTAATAATAGATCGTGCAAACGAAAATTATAGTAAAGTTTTGATGATGTCTTTTTCTGAGATCCCTTCTGCCTCAGCTTTGTAGTTTCTTACGATTCTGTGATTAAGAATAGCATAAGACACAGCCTGCACATCTTCAATGTCGGGTGAGAATTTGCCCCTTATGGCAGCATAGGCCTTGGCCGCCAATACAAGGTTTTGAGAAGCTCTTGGCCCGGCTCCCCAGTCGAGATAGTTTTTCACCAGGTCTGGCGATTCCTGTTGACCCGGTCTTGTTTTTGTCGCTAACCGGACTGCGTATTCCACAACATTATCGGCAATCGGTATGCGACGGATCAAATGCTGATAGCTCAGAATTTCTTCTGCCGTAACTACAGCATTAACCTTTGCCTCCTCATCATTCGTGGTGTTCTTCGCTACAAAAACCTCTTCTTCAAAGCTCGGGTAATTCAGATAAATTGAGAACATGAAACGGTCCAGCTGCGCTTCCGGCAGCGGGTAGGTCCCTTCCTGCTCAATGGGGTTTTGCGTGGCCAAAACGAAGAAAGGAAGATCCAGCTTGAAATGATGACCCGCCACAGTCACCGCTTTTTCCTGCATCGCCTCCAGTAAAGCCGCTTGGGTTTTGGGTGGCGTTCTATTGATCTCATCGGCCAGGATGATATTGGCAAAAATAGGTCCTTTGATAAATTTGAATTTCCTGTTCTCGTCCAGGATTTCGCTACCCAGAATGTCCGAGGGCATAAGGTCCGGGGTAAACTGTATTCTTTTGAAGTTGAGACCCAGGGCTGATGCCACCGTGTTAACCAACAAGGTCTTGGCCAGACCGGGAACTCCGATCAGCAAGGAGTGTCCTCCGCAGAGAACCGAGAGAAGCACATGATCAACCGCCTCGTGTTGACCGACAATAACTTTGCTTATCTCTTGCTTAAGCCGCTTGTAATTCTCAACCAGTCCTTGGATCAACTCGACATCTGACATCGCCTACATATTTTTTTTGCTCCAGTCACTCTTGAAATCACAAGTCATGTAGGTGTCATTGATTTTGACATAGGTATCCTTAATCTTGTCTTCTGACCATTTTTCGATGGTTTCCGTCTTCTTTTTCTGAAGTGCAAGGTCCATGATCTTTTCATAATCCTTACTCAGATCTGCCTCGTGTGCCTCCGTTTTGCTCTTGAGCAGGAGGATTTTGAACATTTTGGCTCCCTGTCTCGTTTCATCCAAAAAGACCCGGCTGAGCTCTCCCGCCTCAAGACTGCTTACCTTAGCGTACAACTCGGGATCCATACGGGTCTGCTCAAACTTGGTGTCACCGCTTACAGGATTCATCAGAACCCCTTCGTTTAGTCGGGTATCCTTGTCATCGGAGTACTTCAGAACGGCCTCATCAAAGGTCATTTCCATTTTCAGGATCTTCTCCCTGTAAAGCGTGAGTGAGTCTCTAACTCGCTCCACAGCTTCATCATCGGCTTTGGGCTGCATGAGAATGTGATATACGTCCCGCTGTTTTCCTTTGATTTTTTCCACCATAAGTATATGGTACCCAAAATCCGACTTGAAAGGCTGTGAGATCTCACCTTCTTCAAGACTGAAGGCCGCTTCCTTGAATTCCTTGACAAAAGGGCTGTTTCTATCTATGGAGTAAAAACCACTGTTCTGGGTCACCCCGGGATCATCCGAATAAAGAATCGCCTTCATTTTGAAACTCGCTCCTTCTTCCACTTCTTTTTTGATCTCCTTGAGCCGGTCGATGGTCCTTTGGATTTCAACCTCAGAGGGCTCTACATTGAGCACGATCTGTGAAAGTTCGATCTCTGCTCCAATTTCCGGAAGGTTTCCTTCTTCCTTCAAACTATTGTAATACCTTTTTACTTCTTCTGGAGTGATGTCGATCTCGGAAGTGAGCTCCTGCTGCATCTTTTGAATCAGCAGTCCTTCTTTTTCAACGCGATACAGCTCGTCCCTCAGGTCCTTCATATTGTCAAAACCATAGAGCTCAAGCATTTTTTCAGGAGAACCAAGCTGCTGGGTGAAATAGTCCGTTTTACGCTGAACCTGCTGCTGAATTTCACCCTCATTCACAACAATACTGTCAATTACGGCATGATGCGCCAACAACTTCCTGTTCATGATCTGTTCGAGCATCTCACAGTCGCTGATCTCAATCTGTCCGCCACTCTGTTGAATCAGCTCCTGCTTGAAAGCATCGATCTCCGAATTGAGCACGATATTGTCTCCCACTACGGTGGCAACACCATCCACTCTAACCTTTTCCTGTGCATACATGCCCATCCCGATCAAAAGGATCACCAAGGCAGTTCTAATCTTCATTCTTGTACTGTTCAAATTGTTTATTATTTATCGCATCCATGACCAATGTCTTTTCGATCTCATTCATCAGCTCCAGTTTCCTGTTGTGCAGGATCATCTGACGGATAGTCGGCGTCACATAGCTTTTAGGAGCGACATCGTTGCGGTGCAACACATCTTTTATCGCCACCAAATATACTCCTAAACTGTCTTCTTTTTTAATAAATTGGCCCTTTTTTAAACTTTCCTCCTCTTTCAGCAAAGGAAGCCTGGCCTCCGCCTGGGTCTTGCTGACCCACATGCTGTCATTGAGAGACAAGGCAAAGAATTCGAGCTCGCGCTCCTCCAAAGCTTCAAGATCTTCTGGTTCTTTGGAATTGAACAGCTTTTCAATTTCCTTCCTGTCGTTGATGTCCAAAGCATAATGAATCAGCTTCAACTGCAAAAGGTCTTCGTTGAGTCGATACACGTTTTTGTTCTGCTCGTAATACTCGTCGAGATCCTCTTCTGTGACGACCGTGTCAAGATCTTGTTGCAGCACTGCCCTCTTGTAGCGATCAATGAGCAATTCCCGCCGATAGTCTTCAACCAGGGTCTCGATCTCGTCGTCTTCACTTCTTACATTGATCAGAGCTTTATCATACAGCAATTCCCTGGTTGCCCAGGATTTTATGTAATTGTTTCTAAACAAGATGCTGTCCTGGGGACTCTGATTCTTGGGCATCACGCTTTGGAGCTCATCTTCCATGAGGTAGCGTTCATTGACCCGCGCCACTGCTCCTTCCACCTTTTCATTTTCGGAACAGGAATACACAAATAGTGCAGCGAAAACCATAAGTAAAATCACTTCGCGCATCACTTCTCCAACCTCGATTTAAGTTCTTTATAGTTTTTCTTGTTGATCTTTACTGCATAGGTGTCGCGGAGATCCTTGACCCATTCCTGCTCAAGATAGTTTTGATAGTCATTCAATACCTCACCTCTGGCTTCGTTCAGTTCTTTGCGGGTTGCCGGGTAGATCCTGTCGACCCGCATCAGGGTGTACTGGTTTTCTTCTTCCTCAAAAATCTCTGAAACCCCCAAGCTGAAACGGAATCCCTCGGGCAGCTTGCTACTTCCCTCTTCAAGTTTCCCCTGGCTGAAAAGCACGTGAATTGTCGCTCCCTCATTAAGAGCTTCCTTGATGGATTCGGGACTTCTTCCGTTGAGAAGCAGCCTTCTCACTTGCTCAGCCTTCTCCTTCTGGGTGCAGCTTCCAATCAGCACATCAGCTCTTTGACGCCAATTGTATTGATCCCTGTGCGCTTTAAAATAATTCTCCAATTCAACAGAATCCCGCTCAGAACGATCCCAAATCTGTTTCTGCAAAAGTTCAAAGAGAAGGAGCCCGTCTCGATACTCTTTATAGGTAGCTGCGAATTCGGGATTGGTATCTTCAAGATGATCTTTATAGTAATCGATGATCTGTTTGTTTTTGAATGTATCAAATAGCTCTCCCTTGGTTCTGTTTCGTTCGTTCTTGGCGAACTGGTAAAAGTCATCTGCGGAAAAAGCTCTGTCCTGGACCTGAAGTATCGTGTCTGTCACCCCCTCAAAACGACTCAGTTCCCGGGTCGAGTTCAGTAGTTTCATGTTGATGACCAACGCGTAGTCTTCTCCCACTTTTCCTGCCAGGGACCTCTCTACGTACCCGGCCCGGCTTCCATTCTTGACCTTGGCCTCGAGTCTTGGTTTGAGTTCTTCATAGGTCGGTACGGGGTACTTCTTGTCAAGCTTTAGAATATGCCATCCAAACTGGGTGCTGAACGGTTTCGAATAATCACCTTCGTTTTGAAGCGAGAAGGCAACTTCCTCGAACTCCCTGATCATCCTGCCGGTTCCAAACTTGGGTAGCTTCCCTCCTTTCCTGGCTGAACTCAAATCGTCAGAGTGCTCCTGAGCAATTTTGGCAAAATCATCTCCCTGCTCCAGGGATAGGTAGATCTCATCAATCTTTTCACGTGATTTCCCGGGCTTAGCCGAATCTTTTTTCACCATGATGTGAGAAACCTCGATCTCACCTGGAGAATTTCTCCTGTCGAGCACTTTGACCAAATGATACCCGAACTGGGTCCGAAAAGGTTCGGAGACCTCTCCGACCGGTGTCTCATAGGCAGCGTTCTCAAAAGCATAGACCATGGCAAAGGCATTGAAATATCCCAGATTCCCTCCATTCTGCTGAACCGAAGGGTCTTCCGAGTAGGCGCGGGCCACAGTCTCGAAATCCCCGCCTCCCATTATTTCCTTGCGGGCAGCAATTATTCTCTCATAAGCCGCCAGGCTGTCTGTAGGGGAAGCATCTGGTGCCACTCGAATCAAAATATGACTTGCATTGACCTCAACTATGGAGCGATCGTAAGCTTCTTTGGTCAATTCATCCAGGGCTTCCGGATTTTGCAAATAAGGCTGGACCAACTGCTCACGATACTTCGCGAGATCACTTTGGTAGGTGGAAGATGTGTCGAGATCCTGGTCCCGGGCCTGCTTCAATTTTAATTTGAAATCCAGAAAGAGGTCGAAGTAGTCTTCAAATCCCTTGCCTTCTTCCTCAACCACGATCTCCTTGTTCTTTTCATATACCCTCATGAATTCACTGGTATACACTTCCTCTCCCTCAATGGTGAACAAGACCTCATCGCCTTCCTGGGCCCAGGTCCAGCAAAAGCACGATAAAAAGACAGAGAAACAAAGAGCTCGGATTCTCATATAAAGCAGTTTCCTCTTTTTCAAACGGACAAAATTATTCTATATTTTCTGATCTTCTTGTTAAAGATATCACAAAGAAATGACACCTTCTACCTTAGAAACCTGCTTGTATTTTTCAATGATTTCTTCGGGAGTGTTCATGTTGACCAGGATAGTCAAACTGGTGTATTTCCCGTTTTTGGAAGGCTTTGAATCGATCACGGCCCCAAGGTTGTCAAAAATCTCTTCAATTGTCTTGAACTTCCCCTTGTCAGTCGGGATAATGAACTTAAACATGTATTTGGTGGGAAACTCAGTGGTCTCCAAGAGGCTTTGTCTTAATTTTTCATAGAACTCCGACTCTTTGCTCATGTCAATAAAATTAAGGATAGATACCGGCAAAGGTACAATTATTATTTTCTTATTTTTGGGAATCAATCATTAATACTTCTCAGCCTTTCATGCACCTAAAAGTAGTAATCACCGGCGGTCCGGGCACTGGCAAATCAACGGTGATAGAGGCATTGCAAAAACGATACACGTGCATGCCAGAGATTTCTCGTTCAGTTACCAGGGAGGCTCAAAATCGCGGAATTGATCAGTTGTTTTTGCAGGATCCTCTTGTTTTTAGCGAACTTTTGCTCAAAGAAAGGATCAACCAATATGAGATGGCTGAAAAATTTGCTGATGAAATCATTTTTTTTGACCGGGGAATTCCGGATGTGATGGGCTATCTGGATTACCTTGGCGTAGAGTACCCGGAGCTGTTTCGCATGGAAAGCCACCAGAGGCGCTATGACCGGATACTCATGATGCCACCCTGGAAAAAGATTTACCAGACGGATTCAGAACGCTATGAGAGTTTTGATCAGTCGTTGCTCATTTTCGAAAAACTCAAAAGAACATACGCCGAGCTTGGGTATCCGTTTGAGATTATACCTGAAGCCTCTGTTGACAACAGGATTGAATTTATTTTGAACGCCATTGAAAGCTAACATAGAAACGGCCAGAGCCTGCCTGAACAAGTTCTGGGGATTCCCTCAGTTCAGGTCCATGCAGGAGGATATCATTGAGGATTTGCTCAATGGCAATGATGTTCTGGCAGTGCTTCCCACCGGTTCAGGAAAATCCTTGTGCTATCAGGTCCCGGCTGTAATGTCGGATGGCGTATGCCTGGTAGTCAGCCCTCTAGTCGCTTTAATGGAAGACCAGGTGAAAGGATTGGAAAAAAAAGGGATTCGCGCTCTGCACCTGGGAGGAGGAATGAACAGGAATGAGACAATCACTGCTTTCGACAACCTCCTTTACGGAAATTACAAACTTGTTTACGCGTCTCCTGAGAAACTTCAATCCGAATTGGTTCAGGAAAAACTGAGGCAGCTGCCCTTAAGCCTTATTGCGATTGATGAAGCTCATTGCATCTCACAGTGGGGACACGATTTCAGGCCCTCTTACCTGAAACTTTCATTCTTGCATGAAATGTTTCCTGAGATCCCGAGAATCGCCCTGACTGCGACCGCGACAGAACGAGTGGAAAAAGACATCCTGGTTCAGCTTGAGCTGCAAAATGCCAGCACCTTCAGAAGTTCCCTTTTCAGGAACAATCTTAGCATTGGACTGGTCAGAACCCAGAACAATTTGGGAAAGGTCGTTCAAATCCTGAGAGAGAAGACAGAACCGGCTATAGTTTATGTCGGAACCCGAAAAGACAGTATCGTCTATGCCCAACATTTACAGAAGAGCGGGATTCCCGCCGGCACCTACCACGGCGGACTCGATTCAAAGGAAAGAGCCCAGGCTCTTGAGAGCTGGCTCAATGAAACTACCAGGGTCATGGTAGCCACCAATGCTTTCGGAATGGGGATTGACAAAGCCAATGTGCGTTGCGTGATCCATTGCCATGTGCCGATGAGCATTGAGTCGTACGTCCAGGAAATTGGTCGCGCCGGTCGCGATGAGAAACCGGCTTTCGCCTATTTGCTTTTTCATGAGCACAGCCTATTGGAAACGAATGAATTAATCAAAAACTCATTGGCTGACCCTGTTTTTTGCAAACGCGTCTACAAGCATCTCAACGACTATTTTCATATCGCCAAAGGGGAGTTCAGGGATTCGTCGCTTACCTTCGACCTGTTTGACTTTTGCAAGACCTATGAGCTTCCGCTGCGGCAAACCCTTTCAGCACTGGGTCATTTGGAAAGGGATGATATTTTGCTCTTTGAAGTGAGCCCAAAACGGACCTCACGCGTAAAAATCATTGAAGATTCCGAGGCATTGCTTCATAGGACAACAGGGAAGAGTCTATCAGGTAAAATTCTCCAGGTTCTGCTAAGAAACTATGGAGGCATCCACGAGCAAATGGTCAGCATACAAGAATCGTTCATCGCTTCCAAAGCAGGAGCCTCCCGCTCAGAGGTCATCCAACATCTGGAAATTCTAAAGAAGAACAACGTCCTGATGTACGACAAATCTGAAGGGTTCGCCGAACTTAGATTCCTCGTTCCGCGTGAAGATGACTTTGTGCATCGGTCTGCCGCCAAAAACATCGAGGCGAGAAACAAGACCAAATTGACTCAGCTCAAATCGATGCAGAGCTACCTTGAAAATGACCGAATTTGCAGGAATCGCCAGCTCATCGCCTATTTTGGCGAAGACGACCGTGAAGATTGCGGACAGTGCGACGTTTGCAGAAAGAAAAGGATTGCCTCCAATTGGCCCGGTTATGACATGGCGGCAGATCGCATTAAAAATCTGCTTTTCTCTTCCGTTCAACTCGACTTTGCCGAGATTCAACAGCAGTTGGAATTGGACAGGGATCGTCTTTCAAAAACTCTCGAAATGATGGTGGAAAAGAAGTGGATAAAGTTAAATTTGCAGAACAAATTTGAACTGAACCAATGAAGGAAAATATGAGAATCGTGTTCATGGGAACACCTGATTTTGCAGTTGCCTCCCTGAGGGCCCTGGTCGAAAAGAACCATAATATAGTGGGTGTGATCACGGCTCCCGACAAACCGGCGGGAAGAGGGCGAAAAATCAGAACCTCATCCGTCAAGCAATATGCCCTGGAACAAGGCCTGACACTGTTGCAACCTACTAATTTGAAGGATCCATCTTTTCTGGACCAACTCGAGTCACTTGAGGCCGACCTCCAAATCGTGGTAGCATTCAGGATGTTGCCCGAGGCTGTCTGGAAAATGCCACCATTAGGCACCTTTAATCTTCACGCTTCGTTGTTGCCGGAATACCGGGGAGCTGCGCCGATCAACTGGGCTATTATAAATGGTGAGACCCGCACGGGCGTGACGACTTTCTTCATCAATGAGGAGATTGACACTGGAGCGATCATCCAGCAGAAGGAGGTTGAGATTTCCCAAAATGAAACTGCCGGGGACCTTCACGACAAACTGATGGAGTTGGGAAGCATTCTCGTGCTTGAGACTGTAGAGCTCATTGCTGAGGGATCAGTCGAACCATTGGAACAAAAAAATTCCAGGTTCAAACCGGCTCCCAAGCTCAACAAGGAGAATTGTCGCATCGACTGGACCCAACCCCTGGAATCGGTCTACAATCAAATACGAGGGCTGAGTCCTTATCCGGCTGCCTGGACCCTGCTTTCAACCAAAAAGGGAAAAACGGAATGCAAGATCCTCGGAGCGAGCATGCTCATGGGAGATCACGATCAGGAACCAGGGAAAATAACAGCCTCCAGGAAGGAGATTCGGGTTGCAGTTCAAAAAGGCTACATATTGGTTGAAAAACTTCAACTTTCCGGAAAGAGGAAGATGGATGCAATTAGCTTCTTAAATGGATTCGAGTTTTCAAGCGACGACAGGTTTGTATAAACCGCCCAAACCCTAGCTATTAAGGGGGCTTGAGCTGATTTTAGCCATGTTTATCAACAAATTGAAGCTAATTATTAACAATATTGTGCATTTTGAGGGGCAAAACTTGCGCGAACCCTTATAAAATCTATATTTGTTCTGCTATTGAAAGGCAAAAAAATGAATATTTAACCAATTTTAAATTTTTAGATTATGAACAAATCAGATTTAATTGAAGCAATGGCTACTAACGCAGGAGTTTCTAAAGCTGCTGCTGGAAAAGCACTGGACGCAATGATGAAAAGCATCACAGGAGAATTAATGACAGGTGGAAGAGTGTCATTGGTAGGCTTCGGTTCTTTCTCAGTATCTCAAAGAGCTGCCAGAGACGGTAGAAATCCTCAAACTGGGGCTACTATAAAAATACCTGCCAGAAAGGTGATTAAATTCAAAGCTGGATCAGAATTGAAAGAAGCGGTTAACTAGTCAAAAACCCTTCAAAAATTAAAGAAAACCCTCTTTTTCAAGAGGGTTTTTTTATTTGGTTATTTTTTGTACATTTAATTCCAACCAATTTATTATGACAACGTTAAAGCCTGCAAAAGGAAAACTGCTGATCGCTGAGCCCTCGATATTGAGCGACAGTTCATTCAACCGATCGGTGGTTTATCTGACCGAGCACAATGACAAAGGTTCGGTGGGCTTCATCATGAATAAACCATCACCTTACACAATTGGGGATCTGATTCCAGAAATCGAATCTGACCTCAAAGTCTATTATGGCGGACCTGTTTCTGAAGACAATTTGTATTTCGTTCACAAGGTGCCCGAACTGATTCCGGACAGCATTGAAATCGGAAATGGCATTTATTGGGGTGGGGATTTTGAAACGATCCAACTCCTATTGAAGGAAGAAACCTTGTCCCACAATGAAATTCGATTTTTCCTGGGCTATTCGGGCTGGAGTGAGCAACAGCTGGAAGAGGAGCTTTCTACAACCTCCTGGCTGATCATCGAAAACAAATTCAAAAATCTGTTTCGAATAAGCCATCTGACATTTTGGAAAAATGAGCTGATGAAGTTCGGAGGAATCTACAAGCTTTGGGCGAACGCACCCAAAGACCCGAGCCTGAATTAAAGACCAAAAAGTTTGAGTCTCAAATTACGAGCGACCGAGTCCTGAAATTTTTTCTTCCGATACCTGTTTACGGTTTGCACCCCGGTAATTGAATTTGTCAAAAATACTTCGTCAACTTTGAGGAGTTCGAAAGGCGACACTGTTGTTTCCTCTACTACTCTACCCTCTTTGCTTTTTAAATGCTCGATCACCTTTTTTCGAATGATGCCATTGATGCATCCACTGTCCAGGGAGGGTGTGATTATCTGATCGCCCTTGACCAGGAACAAATTTGCATCTGTCGCTCCTACAAGCTCCTTACGCTCATTGATCAGGATGGCATTCTGATAATCGTTTTCCTGTGCAAAAATTGATCCCAGAACATTGACCAACCGGTTATTCGTCTTCACTGTTGACAACAAGCCGGAGGATACGTGATAATCCTTGAACAACTCTATCTCGTAGGGCGAATCAGCGACCTCTGGGAGTTTGCTTGTCTCAATGTGGTATTCTGACAGATTGGACTCCGGAAAGTAAAATCCTCCCCCGGCTCTGAAAACACTCACTCTCAGTCGAGCCGAATCATCCATATTATTGGCTTCCAGGGTTTTCAACAGCTCTTTCTCATAACCTTCCAGGGTAAAATGCATCGGTATCTTCATACGCAGCATTCTCATGGAAGACATTAGCCTGAAGTAGTGATCTTCGAGAAAAGCCACTTTCCCGTTCTCAAACTTCAACACGTCAAAAAGAGAATCTCCATAAGTGAATCCGCGGTTTTGCTTCGAGCTTAATTCGCTCCCTGCTTGCTCGAGAGATCCATTTTGGTTGATATAGGTCATCCGGTGTTTCTTTTAAAAATGCAAAAATAAAAAAAAGCCTTGCGAACAAGGCTTTACTTTATTTTAAATAAATGTCAGTTTTAAAAACTAAGGCTTCTATCCTCCGATAACATGCTTGAGCTCCGAAATCTGGTTTTCCCAGAACATCTTTGATTCCTCGACCTCATCCTCATCGGCAAAGTCGACGACAAGCAGCGATACGTCCTTGGTAAGGTCATCAACTTCAATGCGAAATTCGAAATAAGTGTCTTCGTCCTCATCTTCCTCCCATTTGAACCTTACAAACACATCAGACTTGTAGGCAATTCGTTCCGCAACCTCCTCGGTATCGTCCCAAATAAAGGTATAATTCTTACCTCTGGAATTCACATTGTCGGCAAACCACTCCCCAAGTGAATCCGGTGTGGAGAGGTATTGAAACAGGAAATTCGGAGAGGCGTGAATAGGAAATTCCAAATCAATTCTTACTTTCTCTGGCATTCTGATTTTTTTAGACGAAGGCAATATAGAGATTTAATAATAGGAAAAAAAATATTTTTATTCAAATATTTGGACGCGTTTACTTGTTGAAAATAAATTTGTTTTTATATTTGCAAACCTTAATTTGAGATGCTGATTTTACAGGCTTTTCAAAAGATCACGGCGAGGTAGCTCAGATGGTTAGAGCGTCGGATTCATAACCCGGAGGTCGGCAGTTCGATTCTGCTCCTCGCTACACGAAAGACAAACCCTGACAAGCACATGTCGGGGTTTTTTTATTCACAGTCTTTTGTACATCTTGTAGTGTGGCCCGATTTGAGGAATTTCGAAAACAGGGCCATAAATTGTATACCCCATTTTCAGGTAAAAATCCAGTGCAACTACACGGGCATTGCACCATATGAATTCCACTCCCCTGGCCTTTAGTCTTTTTTCTGCCTCTTCCAACAATTTTTTGCCGAATCCCTTTCGCTGATGACGGGAAGCCGTCGCCATACCCCGGATCTGATACTGGGGCTCGTCTTCAAAAGCGGGAACAGAAGCCTTCATCAGACTGACGATGCCCGCCAATTCCCCTTCAATGAAAACTCCAAGATGCAGGGTATCGGGTTCTTCGTCGCCCGCCATCTTGTGGCTTAGCGACACATTTTTTCTCAACTCCTGCTTGCGGATGGGATAGGTTTCTTTCGCCTCAATGGCATGAATCTCAATCATTGCTTTTTGCTTCCTTCGTACATCTCGTATTTGACAAAACGGCACTCAAGTTTTCCGTTGAAGACCTTGATCTTTCGCGAAGATCTGAGTCCTATGCTTTTGATCCCATTTTCGAAATCAGAGCTAATGATCCACGCCGTGGTTTGCGAATAGCTGTTTTTCAGTGCATCGCCAATGTTTCGATAGAAATCTTCCACATCTATATTGAGCCTTTCCCCGTAGGGCGGGTTGAAAAGCAACAGGGCATCTCCTTCAACCGGCTTGGGCTCGTGGAAGAAATTCTTGCGTTCCACCCGAATGAACTCTTCCAGTGAAGCGTTCTGAATGTTCTCCGTCGATTTGCGAATGGCCGAGGGAGCCTTGTCGAATCCGATGATCTGGTGACTCGCATTTCGCACCCTTTTCAGCATCGAACTGTGGATCAGCTCAAACAGATCCGAGTCAAAATCCTTCCATTTCTCAAACCCGAATTCTGCCCGGTGGATGCCCGCCGGAATATTACAGGCGATCATGGCGGCCTCGATAAGAATGGTCCCGCTTCCGCACATGGGGTCGATAAAGTCAACCGAACCGGAATATCCAGACATCAGGATCAGGCCCGCAGCCAACACCTCGTTGATAGGTGCTATATTGGTCTCCGACCTGTAGCCGCGTTTGTGCAGGGACTCTCCTGAGCTGTCAAGCGAAACTATGCATTTCTGGTTGTGAATGTGCACATGGAAAAGCACATCCGGATGTCTGACATCTACGTTGGGTCTTTTGTGCTCTTTCTTTCTGAAATAATCGACAATGGCATCTTTTGTTCTAAGAGCCACATAATGAGAATGCTTGAAGGTGTCTCCAAATACCGTTGCATTCACGGCCAAGGTGCCACTTACATCGAGATAGCGACCCCAGTCATGGCGCAACAACTCGCGGTAAAGATCATCATCCGAAGAAACGTCAACCTCAAACACGGGTACGAGGATTCTCAATGCAGTTCGAAGTGAGAGATTGGCCTTGTACATAAAGCCTTTGTCTCCTCTGAAACGAACACTTCGCACACCTTCTTTGACATTTTGTGCCCCGAGGTCCCGCAATTCTTTCGCCAGCACTGCCTCAAAACCATAGAGACACTTGGCCAGCATGTCAAAATTTTCGTCCATGCAGCAAAAATAGCGCAAAGCCTGAACCTGTTCCCATATTTTTATATTTTTGTTTGATTTTTGTCCTATGAAGAATAAAACCGAATGGTTCCAAGATTGGTTCAATACAACGTATTACCACCTTCTGTACGACTATAGAAACGAGGATGAGGCGGAGCACTTCATGTCAAACCTCCTCAAATTTCTCAATCTGACGCCTTCTGACACCATTTTGGACTTGCCGTGTGGACGCGGAAGACACTCCTTGTTTTTGAACTCACAAGGGCATCGCGTGATCGGAGCAGACATCTCCGAGAACAGCATCAGTCATGCACGCCATTTTGAGAATCAGAATCTTCGATTTATGATTCACGACATGAGAGACCCCCTGAAAGAACGTTACAATGCCATTTTCAACTTGTTCACAAGTTTCGGTTATTTTGAACATGAAGAAACAAACGCCAGCGTGCTGAAAAATTTCAAACAGGGACTCGTCGAAAATGGTCATTTGGTGATTGACTTTCTCAACCTTTCCAAGGTCAGGTCTGAGCTCATCCCGCATCAGGAACTTGTAAAAAAGGGGATTAAATATACAATTGAGAAGAAGATAACTGATCAATTTATTATCAAGGATATAAAGGTGTTAGATGGTGACAACCAGTATGCATTTCAAGAAAAGGTGCAGGCGCTTGACCTTGAGAAGTTTGAACGTTATTCCAGGGAAGCGGGACTCCGAATCGTCAAAATCTTTGGTGATTATTCGTTGAATGATTTTTCCGAGGAAAGCTCAGACAGACTTATTTTGATAATGCAATGACATATCTGGCGCTTATACTTCCTGTGTTGCTGGGCTACCTGATGGTAAAGCTGACCCCTCCCTCTGCGAAAGCACTACAGCTTTTTCTTTCTTTCAGCGGAGCGTATTTGCTTTCAATGACTGTGCTGCACCTGATGCCGGAGGTTTTTATTGACGGAGATCCCGAGATAGGACTATTCATACTTTTGGGAATTGCAGTGCAAACTGGTCTGGAACACTTGTCAAAAGGAGCTGAACACGGACATCTTCACTCCCACGACTTTCAGAAAACCATACCCTGGCTTTTGCTAATGAGTTTGGGCATCCATGCATTTCTGGAAGGTATGCCCCTGGGCATTGAGCAAAACAGTCAGTTGCTTGCCGCCATCATCATACACAAGCTGCCCATCGCTTTTATCCTGGCTACTTTTCTCATTCGCTCATCTCTTCCCCAGACTTACATTGTGTTGATCATGGTAGTCTTTGCTTTGATGAGTCCTCTGGGAAGTTGGGTGACATTGACCTGGGAACAGATTCAGACGCACAGCAATGAGATCACCGCAGTGGTGATCGGGGTGTTTCTTCACATATCAAACGCGATTTTGTTCGAAAGCTCCGAAAATCATAAATTCAACCTTCAGAAGTTCATTGCAGTCCTTATTGGATTCAGCGTTGCCCTGCTGAGTCTCTAATCCTAGTAGACCTCCGGAACGAAGGTTTGGTTTGTGAATGGCGTGCGAATATAGGCTTTGTCTTCCCTTCGGGGAGGCAAGGTGATCTTCTCCCTCTTGACTTCCTCATAAGGTATTGAGCTCAATAAGTGGTGTATGCAGTTGAGCCGTGCCCTTTTTTTATTGTCGGCAGGAACAACATACCAAGGCGACTGCTTGGTGTCGGTGTATTTGAACATTTCATCCTTGGCGCGACTGTATTCGATCCAAAGTTCCCGTGACTTGAGGTCCATCGGGCTGAGCTTCCATGTTTTCGTGGGGTCGTCTATGCGTCCCTGAAAACGCTTCTCCTGCTCCTCATCCGAAACTGAGAACCAGTATTTGAGCAGAATAATACCAGAACGGATGATCATGCGCTCGAACTCCGGGCAAGATCTCATGAACTCGTTGTATTCTTCCGGTGTACAGAAACCCATTACATTCTCCACCCCTGCCCTGTTGTACCAGCTGCGATCAAAGAGGATCATTTCTCCCGCGCTTGGCAGGTGGGGCACATAGCGTTGGAAATACCACTGGCTCTTTTCGCGACTGGAGGGGGTCCCAAGGGCGACAATCTTGCAAATCCTCGGGTTCATGCTTTGTGAGATTCGCTTGATCACGCCTCCCTTTCCGGCCGCATCCCGACCTTCGAAAATCACAACTACTTTCAACCCCTTGTGCCTGATCCATTCCTGGAGTTTCACCAATTCGACCTGTAGCCTTGCCAATTCCTTTTCGTAGAAAGCAGTGCTGATCTTCTTGGTGTCTCTTCTCTCTGGTTCCACGCTCCTGGATAAATCGTCCATGTAATTAGTTTTAAGATTTTAGATTCTTCGATGTTGGATAGTCACTTTTTTCGATCATTTCGATCCTTAGAATCAGTTCGCTACTTCACTGATGAATTTGATGCGCATCAGCCTCAGCTCGTGCTCGTCATAGTCTCCGTCAAACTCATCCAATGCAATTTGGATCTTGTCATTTTCAGCCTCCATGAAATACTCCATGATCTCCTCTTGTTGATCTTCGTCCAGCAACTCATCGATGCAATGCTGAATATTGATCTTAGTTCCCGAATAGACGATCTGCTCCATGGCCTTTACCAATTCATCCATCTCAAGTCCTTTCGAATTGGCGATGTCCTCAAGCGGGATTTTTTTATCCGTATTTTGGATGATATAAAGTTTAAGGCCGGAATTCACTCCTGTTCCTTTGACAATCAGGTCATCAGGACGCGTGATGTCATTCTCCTCCACATAACGGGCAATGAGCTCAACAAATTCCTTACCGAATTTTTTGGCCTTGCCATCGCCAACCCCGTGGACGTTTGACATTTCCTGCAAACTTATGGGATATTTCAAGGTCATATCCTCAAGGGACGGGTCCTGGAATACGACAAATGGAGGTACCCCATTCTTTTTCGCTACTGATTTCCTGAGCTCCCTGAGCATCTCCATGAGCCGCTCGTCGACAACGGCCCCGGACCCACGCGTGTTGGTTATTATGTTTGTATCATCGCCTTCTTCAAACACATGGTCCTCGGTCATCATAAAGGATCCGGGATTCTTCAAAAAGCCCCTGCCTTTTTTAGTCAACTTCAATACACCGTATTGCTCGATTTCTTTCTTGAGCAGCCCTGCGACAATAACCTGTCTGATCAAAGCCATCCAATGTTTGTCGCTTTTCGCTTTCCCGGACCCAAAGAAGGGTTCGAGATGTGTTTTGTGCGAAAGGAGCAGAGCATTCTCCTTGCCGATAAGTGTATTGATGATCTCTTTGGAACGATATTCTTCGTTGGTTTCCTTAACGACCTGCAACAACATCTTCACTTCTTCCCCGGCTTCGGTTTTCTTTTTCGGATTCCTGACATTGTCATCCATGTCAGCGCCTTCTCCATTCACCTCGTCAAACTCCTCCCCAAAATAGTAAAGCAGGAATTTGCGCCGTGACATCGAGGTTTCGGCATAGGCGACGACTTCCTGGAGCAAAGCATTGCCAATCTCCTGTTCGGCAACAGGTTTTCCGGCAAGGAATTTTTCGAGCTTTTCAATGTCCTTGTAAGAATAATAGGCCAGGCAATGACCTTCGCCACCATCCCTGCCGGCTCGGCCGGTTTCCTGGTAATAGCTCTCAAGGCTCTTTGGAATGTCGTGATGAATCACAAATCTGACATCGGGCTTGTCAATGCCCATGCCGAATGCAATCGTGGCTACGACGACATCCACATCTTCCATGAGAAACATATCCTGGTGCCGGGCTCGTGTTTTTGCATCGAGTCCTGCGTGATAAGGAATCGCTTTGATACCATTTACCTGCAGGAGCTGGGCAATGTCCTCCACCTTCTTTCTGCTCAGGCAATAGATGATCCCGGACTTGTTCTTGTGGTTGTTGATGAATCGGATGATGTCTTTCTCAACATCCTTGGTTTTGGGCCTCACCTCATAGAACAAATTCGGCCGGTTGAAAGAGGCTTTGAAAGTCTTTGCGTCGGGGATTCCCAGATTCTTCAGGATATCGTCCTGGACCTTGGCGGTGGCAGTCGCGGTAAGACCGATAATCGGAAAATTTCCAATTTTGTTGATGATCTTTCGCAAATTGCGGTATTCAGGTCTGAAATCATGTCCCCACTCCGAGATGCAATGGGCCTCATCAATAGCGAAAAAGGAAATCTTCTGCTTCTTTAGAAATTCAATGTTGTCTTCTTTGGTAAGCGACTCTGGCGCAACATACAGCAGCTTGGTGACTCCATTCTCAATATCGCTCTTCACCTTTGCGATTTCCCCTTTGTTCAGGGATGAGTTCAAGACGTGAGCCACACCTTCTTCCTCATTGATCCCGCGAATGGCATCCACCTGGTTCTTCATCAGTGCAATCAGCGGAGACACTACTATGGCTGTCCCGTCAAGTATCAGGGCGGGCAGTTGATAAATCAGTGATTTTCCTCCTCCGGTTGGCATGACGACAAAAATGTCATCACCATCGACCAGGCTCTCGATCGCATCCTTCTGCAACCCTTTGAAATTACTGAAACCAAAATATTTCTTCAAATACTTCTGCAAGTCAATTTTTGCCAGTTTCATCCTCTTTTTACCTATTTTTGAATATTTTTGCAATTCAAATTTTGCAATTCATCACCAAATTAAACCAGCAACAACTTTTTTGAAGTATTTCATACCTTCATCAAAACTGTAATACATAGTATAAATATAGAATTTTTTTTTGATTAAACTTTGAGAAAAAAACGGCAATTTGGAGGGTAAACAAAACATAATTCAGACGGCAAAAGACACGATCCTCATCGAGGCGGACGCAATTGCCAAGCTGGCCGAACTGGTCGACTCGCAATTCGAGAATGCTGTGCGTTGCATCCTCGATTCCGAGGGTCGCGTGATCGTGACTGGGATAGGAAAAAGCGCCAACATTGCCACCAAGATCGTCGCCACGATGAATTCGACTGGAACGCCTGCCGTTTTCATGCATGCAGCCGATGCGATTCACGGGGACCTTGGCAACATCCAGCAATCCGATGTTGTGATCTGCATCTCAAAAAGCGGGAACACGCCTGAGATCAAAGTCCTGGTGCCTTTGATCAAGAATTCTGGGAATAAAATCATCGCCATTACGGGAAACCCGGATTCGTTTCTGGGTAAGAACGCAGATCATGTTTTGAATTCCTATGTCGAAAAAGAGGCCTGCCCGAACAACCTCGCTCCTACTACGAGCACAACGGCACAATTGGTCATAGGGGATGCGCTGGCCGTTTGCCTGCTAAGCATGAAAGACTTCACGAGCCGCGATTTTGCAAAGTATCACCCCGGTGGAACACTGGGCAAGAAACTGTACCTTCGGGTGAGTGATTTGGTCGCCAACAACGAGGTTCCCCGGGTCACTCCAGGCGCATCCATAAAGGATGTGATTGTTGAGATTTCTGAAAAACGACTTGGCACGACTGCCGTCGTGGAGGGTGACAAGCTGATTGGAATCATCACCGACGGGGACATCCGCCGGATGCTCGAGAGAAATGCCGATATCAAATCACTGACAGCAGCAGATGTCATGAGCGCGAATCCGATCCAGGTGGAATCCGATACTATGGCCGTAAAGGCCCTCGACATTATGGAAGACAACAACATCACGCAGATCCTGGTCACTGAGAACGGCAAATATGTGGGAGTGGTTCACTTCCACGATCTGCTCAAAGAAGGTATCATTTGAAGTTTCACCCGATGAGAAATTATGGCAGATAAACAAGCGGACATGTCATTTCTGGGGCACCTCGAAGTACTTCGTTGGACCCTCGTTCGTTCTTCTTTGGCTATCGTTGCCTTTGGGATGATTGCCTTTGTGATGAAGGACTTCATTTTCAACAATATTCTCCTGGCCCCCAAAGACCCTTCTTTCTTCACATATAGGTTTCTGTGTTCCGTTTCTCAGCGAGTGGGCACAGACGGCCTGTGCATTGATGAAATCCCATTTATCGTTCAGAGCCGGACTATGGCCGGCCAATTCTCAGCGCATATCTGGACCTCCATCGCCTTCGGCTTTATCATGGCCTTTCCCTACATCATCTGGGAAGTCTGGAAGTTCATCAAGCCTGCCCTCTACGATAACGAGAAAAAACACGCCAGGAGCTTCATTGTCATTACGTCCTTTCTATTCTTTTTAGGAATCCTCTTCGGATATTACGTGATCACGCCCCTTTCTATAAATTTCCTGGGGAGTTATCGCGTCGCAGATGAAGTGAGAAACAATTTTGACCTGAGTTCCTATACGGGGCTTTTAAAAGCATCCTGCCTGTCAGCCGGATTCATCTTTGAGCTTCCTATCATTATTTATTTCCTCACGAAAATGGGATTGGTGACACCGGAGTTCCTGAAGGAATACAGAAAATACGCCCTTGTTCTCGTGCTGATCCTGGCAGCCGTAATAACTCCTCCTGACATCATTAGCCAGGTTATCGTGGCCATTCCTATGGTCATTCTCTACGAGGTGAGTATAAAAATCTCTAAATTTATCATCCGTAAACAGGAGATGGAGACTTCCCAAGAACTGAAAAAGAGATGATATTACGAGCAGAGAACATCATGAAAATGTACGGCAGCAGAACCGTCGTCAAAAGCATTTCCCTTCAGGTGGAGCAAGGGCAGATCATTGGGCTTTTGGGGCCAAACGGAGCCGGGAAAACAACCTCCTTCTACATGATCGTGGGGATGATCAAGCCCAATGAGGGCAAGATTTTCCTCGATGACATGGAAATCACCAAAGACTCCATGTACAAAAGAGCCCAAAAAGGAATCGGGTACCTCGCCCAGGAAGCTTCGGTCTTTCGAAAGCTTTCTGTCGAAGACAACATCATGTCCATTCTTGAATTCACGGATCTTAGCAAAGCGGAGCAAAAGCAAAAACTCGAGGATTTGATCGAAGAATTCAGTTTGGGGCACGTCAGAAAAAACCGTGGGGACCTCCTCTCGGGAGGAGAGCGTCGGCGAACTGAAATTGCCCGTGCACTGGCTTCAGACCCCAACTTCATCCTGTTGGATGAACCCTTTGCAGGTGTGGATCCGATCGCTGTTGAGGACATTCAGAGCATTGTTGCCCACCTCAAAGACAGAAACATAGGCATACTTATCACAGATCACGACGTTCAGGCTACTCTGGCAATCACCGACAAGACCTATCTCATGTTCGAAGGTGGCATTCTCAAAGAAGGAACCCCTAAGGAACTGGCCGACGATGAACTTGTCAGGAAAGTGTACCTGGGAGAGTCCTTCGAGCTCAAAGAACGCAAGAGAAAGCTCAATATCTGAATCTACTCCAAAAAAATCAGCAACAGGGATAAAAAAACCCTGCCACAATCAAGTGGCAGGGCATACATACAAACAAATCTGAAAAATTTATTAAAAATTTTTCCAGATGACTTTAAGCTTTAATGTTCACCTGTTTCAATTCCCATGATCTTGCCTTTCTCACTGATGAGCAGATAGTGAGACCAGTTTCCTTTTTCAACGCGAAACTTATAGACATTCACATCGTTCTTTCTGACGTATGTAACTTCATTTGCAATCTTGTAGTTGGAATAATCCATTAAGGATTCCTTGACTTTCACCGGGGTTTTCTCCTTGGTGGTCTTGTAAACTTCCTTTTTTTGCTCTTTATCTTTTTCCTGCGCCTGAACCCCCTGAGCTGTGATAGCTCCGAAAGCGAGCAAGGCAATAAGAATTCTCAATTTCTTCATGATAAGACTGTTGTTTAGTTAAACTTGATTTTTTAACAGGGAGCTGCTTCCTTTTGGCTTCAGATCATCCGAATGTTGAAAAACTCAAAATCACGAACAACATCAATAGCAAGATTATCTTTATCTTTTCCATAGCACAAAAATTTTATTCTCTTTTTCATTCTTTTCGAGACTACCAGCGCGGAGATCCTCTTCTCGATTCAAAGTCGTATCCGAGCGTCAGCATGTGAGTCCCTCCATGATTTAACTCATTTGCTTCATTAATATTGTATGAAAATGCATATCCTACGTAAAAATCGTTCTTTTTAAGCCCTAAAAGAGGGGTAATAGCCAAAGGCTCAAAGCTTTGGTCGTTAATGAACCGGGTGCTGAACCCCGCCCAATAGTATCCGTCATCAGTGATTCTCTTGGCCTTGATGTTGACATCGGTAATCGATCTCTGGTCACTTTCAAAGTATTTGAAATACAGGGAGGGTTCCAGTTCCCAAAGCCCCTCGTCAAGTTCGAAAGTGTACCCCGTAAAAATGTAATAGTTCCTCAGTTTTTTAGGCTCTGACTCATCAAAAACCTTTAAGTTCTTGTTGAGAATGTTGGACGCATTGAAGCTGAAGAAAAATCGCTCGATTTTATATAAAACAGCGGCATCAAAATTGTGATTCGTCGATGACAGATCTGAGCCCAGGAGCGGATCGTTGTTCGGATCGTCAAAGTCCGAAAAGTCAATCTTGAATTGTGTGAATTTGTAAGACAACCCAAATGACAGGTATTGCTCATTGCTGCTTTTCAGAGTGAGATGGTGTGCAAATGAAAGCTGCCCTCCGATCTGGGAAGTGTTTCCGTTTCTATCGACATAGAAGACTCCTCCAATACCTGACTTCTCCAAAATATGAGCGTCATACGAAAGCGTCTGGGTATTCGGGGCGTTGTCAAGCCCAACCCACTGAAATGCACTGGTTAACCGAAGCCTGTTCATCTCGGAGTCACCGGCATAGGCAGGTGAAATCAGAAATGGGTTCTCCACCAGGTATTGCGTGTAGGGAGTCAACTTGAACTCCTGTGCATACCCCAGGCTTGCACTCATCAACAATATTATAACTATGATTCTTTTCATAACGCTTTTTATCTAACTAGGCTAAAATTCCCTTTAAATACCCTGTTGTCTGAGCTTTCGTTCAAACGGATGACATACCAGTAGTCTCCACTTGGAAGCGGGCTTCCTTTGTAGTATCCGTCCCAGCTCTTCGTGTTGCCCTCGTAGGCAGCAATCAATCGCTGATAGCGATCAAAGATTTTCACGCTGATTTTCGGGTAGATCTCAATATTGATCGGGTACCAGGTATCATTGACTCCATCTCCCTGGGGGGTAAAGAAGTCGGGGATTTCAATGTCCAGAAACTCGAGAAATACGGTTTGTTCCAATACACAGCCTCTTTCGTCGCGAACCGCAAATGTGTAGTCACGCGTCTCACGGGTTGTGGTCAAATTCAAAATATTGTTCATTCCGAAATTGTCATTTGAATCGAGGCTGTATTCATAACCCGGATTTCCGCCCGAGGCCACAACCGTGTACTCGTTGATGTTCGTTTCGATCACTTCGAAGCTTATCGGTGTGTATGATTCCACGTTCACCTCTACAGGTTCGTCTCCACAACCGTAGTCTTTGTGCCTTACGGTAACCGTGTGCTTTCCTGAGCTAACATTCTCGAATATGCCCGAATCCTGACTTAGGTTTCCATCCAGGATATAGGTCACCTCATTCTCGTAGATTGGATCCACGCTTGCAATGATCATGTTGTTCGCTCCTTCACAAGAGAAATCGGTGGTGGCGGTAAGTTCAAGATCGATGAGTTGCTCCACGTTAACCGTTTTCTGGGTCACACAGGAGTGGAAATCGTTTTCTTTCTTTACATATAGCTCATAGGTTCCAAGAGTGAGTCCATTGAAAGCCGGATTGTTCTTGAAGTTTGTTCCGTCCAGGCTGTAGGAAATTTTGTACCCTTGGTTGTTCACCATGTTGATATTGATTCTACCGTCGGAATCTCCTACACAGATTACATCCTCCTGGGTTACCTCAAATTCTATCTCCTTGTCGAGTGCCATAGCTACCTGAGCCAGAGCGGTACATCCATTGGCGTCTCTTACGAGGACCTCGTATACCTTCTCCACATTGGTGGCAAACTCAGGCTCGGCCTGGAAGGTCTGTCCGTTGTCAATGCTGAATTCATAAGGCGCTGTTCCTCCTGTGGCGGATGCGCTCAGACTACCTGGCATCACCTCTCCGTTACACATGGAGGCGTCGTAAAGCTTTACTACGCTGGCTTCCAAAAGCGTTGGCTCGCTGATCGAGAAGTCAGTCACGTCAAAACAACCGTCTGCATTGGT
>CBDUAY010000010.1:0-36076 GCA_965365245.1 uncultured Flavobacteriaceae bacterium
AGTCTTTGCGACTCGATGCGAGTGGATGGAAGAACCGCAATGGCTTCAAGAAGCTAGTCTCCCATTTTTCGAATCAGACCTATTTTCTGATCGATGCGAAAACGACGAGAGAAGGGGAGGCCTTTGCCTGGATCCCATTTGGATACGATGAAGAAGACCTGTTGGGTCTCGATCAGAACTTCAAGAACAGCTTTTTCTTCAACCGCGGGATGCAGAAATTCAGTTTTGTCTATACCTATCTGAATTCACGAAAGAAGACCATCTATACCTTTGGGGATCAGAACAACCAGATCAGCACCCACCAGTTCCAGTTCATACATAAACTAGGCTCGTTCTGGTTGCTTGAAGCTGAAGCGGGTACAGGTGTCAATGAAAGCAGTTCAGTAGTTTTCGGCAATAGGAACTACGAGCTGAACACTTTGAATTTCCGACCGAAAATTTCCTACCTCTATAACAAGAACACAAGGCTTGAGGTTTTCTACACCTACAAAAACAAGGAAAATCAAATCGAGAAAATGGAAACCCTCACCCTGCACAACCTGGGTGCTAATTTTCGCTATGCCAACAGTCAGAAGTTTTATTTGAACTCCAACGTGAATTTCATTTACAATGATTTTGAGGGGGATACCAACTCACCGGTTGCTTACCAGATGTTGGAAGGGTTGCAGCCAGGAACGAATTACACCTGGTTATTAGGGCTTCAGAAACGACTGACTTCTTTTCTCGATCTGAATCTGAATTATCTGGGTCGAAAATCAGAAGGAGCAGACACAATTCACACCGGAACTTTGCAGCTCAGGGCGACATTCTGATCCTATCTTCGATCAAACTTTCTTGAGCCAGTTTCCCACCGATACTTCCTCGCTGATGAGCGAACGCAACTCTGAAATCTTCACGCGTTTTTGTTCCATGGAATCCCGATGGCGGATAGTCACCGTGTCGTTTTCCTTGGTTTCGTGGTCGACGGTGATGCAGAATGGCGTTCCAACTGCGTCCTGTCTTCTGTATCTTCTTCCGATCGCGTCCTTCTCATCGTAGTTGACGTTGAAATCGTACTTCAGGCTGTCCAGGATCTCCCGGGCAATTTCCGGCAATCCGTCCTTTTTGACAAGGGGAAGCACGCTGGCTTTGATGGGTGCGAGAACTGCAGGAAGCTTTAAGACAACACGCTCAGAGCCATCCTCCAGCTTTTCGTCCTGAAGGGCCGTTGAGAAAACAGCCAGAAACATCCTGTCAAGGCCGATAGAGGTCTCAACGACGTAAGGCACATAGCTCTTATTGACCTCGTGATCGAAGTACTGCAATTTCTTTCCTGAGAATTCCTCATGGGCTTTGAGATCAAAATCGGTTCGCGAATGTATGCCCTCAAGTTCTTTGAAGCCGAACGGAAAATCAAATTCTATATCAGCCGCAGCGTTCGCATAGTGAGCCAGTTTCTCGTGGTCGTGGAAGCGATACTTCTCTTTCCCCAGTCCCAATGACAGATGCCAGTTCAGTCGTTTCTCCTTCCAGTGCTCGTACCACTGTATTTCCTCCCCGGGCCGCACGAAAAACTGCATCTCCATCTGCTCGAATTCCCTCATTCTGAAAATGAACTGGCGGGCGACGATCTCATTTCTGAAGGCTTTACCGGTTTGAGCGATTCCAAAAGGAATCTTCATTCTTCCCGTTTTCTGGACGTTGGCGAAATTGACGAATATCCCCTGTGCAGTCTCCGGCCTCAGATAAAGATCCATAGCCGAGTCCGCTGACGCTCCTAATTTCGTCCCGAACATCAAATTGAACTGCTTGACATCGGTCCAGTTTTTTGAACCTGACACCGGGCATACGATTCCCAGCTCTTCAATAAGGGCTTTGACATCAGCCAGGTCCTCATTGTCCAGGGCAAGGGCCATTCTTTTTAGAATATCCTCCTTTTCAGCCAGGTATTTGATCACCCTCGGATGGGTGCTCACAAACTGCTCCCTGTCGAAACTGTCGCCAAAACGCTTTGAAGCCTTGGCAATTTCCTTTTCTGCCTTCTGATTGAGTTTCTCGGCATAGTCTTCGATGAGCACATCGGCCCGATATCTTTTTTTGGAGTCTTTGTTGTCGATCAGCGGGTCATTGAAAGCATCTACGTGACCAGAAGCCTTCCAGGTAGTGGGGTGCATGAAGATAGCAGCATCGATTCCCACAATGTTCTCATTCATCTGCACCATGGCCTTCCACCAGTAATTCCGGATGTTGTTTTTGAGTTCGGCCCCATTTTGGGCGTAATCGTAAACTGCGCTCAGACCATCATAGATTTCACTGGATTGAAAGATGAATCCATACTCCTTGGCATGCGAGATCACTTTCTTGAAGATATCGTCCTTGTTTTTCATGCGCCAAAAATAATTAATTTAAACAGGGGAATAAAAAAAAGGAAACACAAAATGTGTTTCCTTTTTTATATGATTTTGATCGAATTTACAGGCCTAAAAACGAGTCGCTTAGCTCGAGGTTGGCAGATCCGACCATCTTACCTTCGACATAAACTTCAATAGGGTAGGTACCCTTCTCGTATTTCTCTCCTTTTCTCTCGACGAGCATTACCACATCCAGATCGGCATTCGAGTAATTGACAACCGTCTGATCGGTGTATTTCTTCTCTTCTCCGTCAATTGCGGCAAATTTTCCTTTCGCATTGATTACTTGCCCCGCAGGATTCTTGAGCACGATGTACGCCTCTTTGTCTCCCGGCTCGGCAATCTCATTTTCGATCAATCTGAATTCCACCTTGATGGCATCGGTTTTCTGAGCCTTGTTGGTTTCGGTGTATTTTCCGTTTGAGCGCATTTTCATGGCTGTCACGGCAACATTCTCAACGTTGATCGCTCCACCGATTTCAACTTTTCGAGCCAGTTCCATGTTTTGAGCGACAAGCGTGTCATTGTAGCTTGTCTGAATCTCCAACTGACTGTTGATGCTGTCTTTTTCCTCAGTCAGGATATTGTTGGCAAACATAAGTGAGTCCACCTGGTCCAAAAGCCTTTCGTTAGTTTTCTCCAGGCCTGCAAGCTGATTTCTATACCTTCTCAAAACATCAGAATTGATTTTCTTAAGGTTTTGAACCGAATCCTTCAGCAAGGCTATCTTTTCCTTCTCTATCGTCAGCGAATCCGACAGGCTCGTATTCTCGGCAATAGCAACATCGTACTTCTCTTCCATAGCCGTGAGGTTTCCAATGATCTGCTCCTTTTCATCCTGGAGGAACTTGATCGCCTCTTTGTGATCATTATTATTGTAGAACGTGTAACCGATCAACGCGAACAGCAGCACGGTCAGTGCAATGATCAGAATTTTGCTGTTTGAAGATTTATTGTTGTCTTCCATAATTCTAGAATTGGGTTTACTTTTGAGATTAATCTTAACTTATTAAACGCAAGATTTCAGAAAAATTGTGCACAAATTTAATTTTTTTTTGACAAGAAAGAAGTGATGGGCTCAATAAGATATGAAAGTTTATTAAAATTAGGGAAACTACATCGATTTGGAGGTGATTTTCTGGGTGTTTTCTACCCGAGATGCTGCATTGATTGCGGAGGTCAGCTCCTCCCGGATTCAAAGCTTCTTTGTCACGTCTGCCTCACGGATCTGCCTCGATGCGGTTTCACCGAACAATCCGGAAACCGTGCTGAAGAATTGTTTTACGGAAGAGCCCGAATTGAGGCCGCCACAAGCTATTTGTACTTCAAAAAGCACGGAATTGTCCAGAACCTGATGCACCAATTGAAGTACAAGGGTCGCCAGGACATAGGAAACTGGGTCGGAGAGGCTCTTGCAATGGAGATCGAGGGGAGTGACAGATTCGATTCGATTGACCTTGTGATCCCGGTGCCTTTACATCCGAAAAAGAGAAGAAATCGCGGTTACAACCAGGTTTCCCGATTCGGCCAGGTCCTTGCCGACCATTTGGAAGTGCCCTATGAGGAAGAAATTTTGAAGAGAATTTTCACCGGAAAGTCTCTTACCCGCAAGAACCGGATCGAGCGAAATGAAAGCATGCGCAACGCGTTCTTTGTAGCCAATCCTGAAAATGTCCTTGGCATGCATGTCCTGCTGGTTGATGACATCATTACCTCGGGAGCCACCCTTGAGGCATGTGCTCAGAAGATTCTCAACGTGCCGGGTACCCGTGTAAGTCTTGCGAGCATGGCATTCACCCTATAAAAATTTAGGTTAGGTTAGTCTTTACAGAAAAAAACCGGTTAATTTGTACTCCTAAATCGGAAGGAATTGAGGCTTTTTCTATCATTGATCGCCATACTTGTTCTGTTCAGCTGCGCGCGCAGGGGAAGGCCTGATGGCGGACCCAAGGATTTTGACAAACCCATTATGGTGCGGGCAGAACCTGAGTTCTTGAGTTTGCAGTTCGACGATGACGAGATCAAGATCTATTTCGATGAATTCGTCAAGCTTCAAAACGTGACTTCACAGTTGATCGTATCCCCTCCTCTTAAGTATCCGCCGGTGATCAGCCCCCAGGGAACCCCGAGCAAAAGGATCACTATCAAATTGAGCGACACCTTGCAGGAAAATACCACCTACACCTTCAATTTCGGGCAGAGCATCGAGGACAACACGGAGAGAAACGTGCTTGACAATTTCAAATACATAATTTCAACGGGTGATTACATTGATTCCCTGAGGATTGGAGGCCGAATAAGCGACGCTTTTAACCTGGAGATGACTGAAGGCCCTACCGTGATGCTCTTTCCGGTCGACGAGAACTTCAAAGATTCGATTGTTTTCAAAGAAAAACCTACCTACGTGGGAAGCACGGTGGATAGCCTGAGCTGGAGCATCACCAATATCAAGGCCGGAAAATACAGACTCATTGCACTCAACGACCAGAGCAAGAATTACCTGTTCAACCCTTCGGAGGACAAAATCGCTTTTTACAAGGATTTCATTGAGATCCCCGGGGATACGGTATTTGATCTCAGGTTGTTTCGCGAGATCCTTCCCTTCGAGATTGAAGGACGGCCGAAAGATGTCAGCAAGGGGCACCTGATCTTCGGGTTTCGGGGTGATGCTTCAAAGACCGAGATCAAACCGCTGGAGGACACCCCGGATTCGTTTAAATCCTTCCTCTATAAGGATCGGGAAAAGGACACACTGCACTATTTCATGTCGGGTTTTGACAAGGATAGCATTCGCATGCTTGTAGTCAACGGTGAGAGAAAAGACACTGTTCGGGTCACCCTGGACGAGGAAGAGATCGACTCGATGAAGATCGGGTTTTCCCATTATGGACTGATCCACCCCAGGGATACCTTGAAAATATTGAGCAACGTGCCAGTGATGGAAATCGACAGCACAAAGTTCCGTTTTTTGGACAAGGACTCTGTTCGGGTTCCTTTCGAATATGAGCTGGCCGAGGAACGCGGAAGGGTGTTTCTGCACTTTGAGCAGAAATTCAGGGAAGAATACCTGATGGAGATCGATCCGGGCGGCCTGAAAGATATTTTTGGCATCTCGAATGATTCCATACGTGTGAAATTCAAAACAGGACGTCCGTCGGACTACTGTTCCGTGTTTCTCTCGCTCAGGAATATCAATCGTTATCCAATCATTGTGGATCTGATCAACGACAAGGGCATGATTGTCGGGAAAGCCTTTGCCTCGGAACCTCGTGAATTTGAATTCAAGAACCTCGAGCCGGCTCGCTTCAAGGTCCGGATCATCTACGACGACAATGAGAATCAAAAGTGGGATACAGGAAGCTTTCTGGATCTGCGTCAGCCCGAAGAGGTCTATTACTTCAAAAATGTCATCGACGCCAAGGCGAATTGGGAGGTGGTCGAGCAACTGATCCTCGAGCCTTGAAAATGCAATTCTGGTGCTGATTAGATCAAGGGTAATTAGTATCTTTGTTGTTTAGAATGATTATACGTAAGAAATGAGTTTCTCAAAAAAAGATATCTATGAAGCCCTGGAGCACGTGACGGCTCCCGGCGAAGGAAAGAGCCTGATGGAAAGCGGTTCCGTAGGGAATGTGGTTATTTTTGGCAAGGAAGTGATAGTCGATGTCACAATCAGCAATCCTTCGCTTCAGGCCAAAAAGAAGACCGAAGTCGAAATCATGAAAGTGATTCACGATCGAGTTGATGAAAAGATCGATGTCAAGGTAAACGTAAAAGTAGAGGCGCCTAAGCAGGAGCCAATAATCCGTGGGAAAGAGATTCCGGGCATTAAAAATATAATTGCCGTGGCATCAGGCAAAGGTGGCGTAGGGAAATCAACAATCACGGCAAACCTGGCCGTTACCCTTGCAAAAATGGGCTTCCAGGTAGGTGTTCTGGATGCGGACGTCTACGGACCTTCAATGCCCATCATGTTCGATGTGGCGAAGGAAAGACCTCTTTCGGTTCAGGTTGAAGGACGCTCAAAGATGCAACCCATAGAGAATTACGGGGTCAAGTTGTTGTCCCTTGGTTTTTTCACCGATCCGAACCAGGCCGTTATCTGGCGTGGCGCTATGGCTTCCAAGGCATTGAATCAAATGATCTTTGACGCCAATTGGGGTGAGCTGGATTTCTTGTTGGTCGATCTTCCTCCGGGGACAGGTGACATTCATCTGTCGATGGTCCAGGCGGTCCCGATAACGGGAGCAGTGATTGTCAGCACTCCGCAAAATATCGCTTTGGCCGATGCCAAAAGGGGAGTCGCCATGTTCGAGCAGGAGAATATCAAGGTGCCGGTTCTGGGGATAATAGAAAACATGAGTTACTTCACGCCTGAGGAATTGCCGGAAAACAAATATTACATCTTTGGCCGGGACGGGGCCAAATTCCTTGCTGAGGATCTTGGAACCGAGCTATTGGGTGAGATACCGCTGATTCAGAGTATCAGAGAAGCCGGGGATGTAGGGCGTCCTGTTGCCATGCAGGAAGACGGGCCTCTTCAGTCGGCGTTCAGTGAAGCTGCGAAAAAAATGTTGACACAGCTCGTAAAGCGAAACGAGAATTTGCCGCCAACAGAAATCGTGAGGATCACGACGATGTCCGGATGCGGAGCGAAATAACAAAAGGAAATCATGACAGACACCGAATTGCTTGAAAACATAGAAAAGGCCCTGGCCGAGATACGGCCCTATTTGCTGACCGATGGTGGCGACATCTCTCTTGTCTCTTATGAGGAGGACGTAGTTGAAGTTAAATTCCACGGCGCATGCACGGGTTGTTCCGTGAACCAGATGACTTTGAAAAACGGGGTGGAGGCCACGATTAAAAAGTACGCCCCCCAGGTGCAAAAAGTTGTGGAGGTCAAATAGGTTGTTCGGCCTCATACCACTCAAATTCTTAAAGATTATTCGTTATATTTGCTAATATCGAAAGAGCAAGTATGATTTAGAAGGCATTTTTGCTGATTTTCTACTTCTAAGTTGTTTGTAGCTTTAAAATCTCAGTCTATGCCAAGATATCACACCCTGGGTCACATTCCGCCTAAGAGACATACTGTATTCAAAGATTCCAAAGGCAATTTTTACTACGAGGAGCTTTTTGGAACCATAGGTTTTGACGGCATGTCAACTCTGATGTACCATACACAACGACCAACCCGCGTTAAAGAGCTTCTTGAATCAGTCAGCGTCAAACCTGAGATAGCGGTTGAGACCAATATGAAATCGCTCAGCCTGAGAGGGTTTGATGTGAAACCTGCCAAGGATTACCTTGAGAGCCGGGTTCCTGTATTGGTGAACAGCGATTGTGTGATCAGTTTGGCGGCACCCGAAGAATCGCTCAGGAACTATTTTTATAAAAACACCGACGCAGACGAGGTGATCTTCATTCACAGGGGTACAGGCAAGCTTCGGACCATGCTCGGAAGCATTGATTTCGAATACGGAGACTACCTGGTTGTTCCAAGAGGGACCATCTATCAGATCGATTTTGAATCCAGCGACAACCGTTTGTTCATCGTCGAATCCACGAGCCCGGTTTATACGCCCAAAAGATACAGAAACTGGTTTGGCCAACACCTGGAGCATTCTCCATATTGTGAAAGAGACATGCATCCGCCGAACAAATTGGAGACCTTCAACGAAGAAGGTGACTTTTTGATGAAAGTGAAAAAACAGAGCACGATCCATCAATACGTTTACGCAAGTCATCCTTTCAGCGTGGTGGGATGGGACGGCTACAACTATCCGTACAAGTTTTCCATCCATGATTTTGAACCCATCACCGGGCGCGTGCATTTGCCGCCTCCCATCCATCAGACCTTTGAGTCTGCTGGCTTTGTGATTTGCTCCTTTGTGCCGCGTTTGTACGACTATCACCCCCAGGCGGTGCCAGCTCCCTACAATCACAGCAATATCGATTCGGACGAGGTGCTATACTATGTGGACGGAGATTTCATGAGCCGAAACAACATTGGGATAGGGCAAATCACCCTGCATCCTGCTGGAATACCACACGGACCGCATCCGGGAGCCATGGAAAGAAGCATCGGTAAGAAATCGACGGAGGAATTGGCCGTTATGGTAGATACCTTTAAACCTCTTATGGTGACAAAGCAGGCCATGAAGATAGCGGATCAGGATTACTATCAGTCCTGGTTATAGAAGGGAATCAAACAGGCTGAAAGGCCTTTCACAAAATAAAATGAAGTACCATGAGTGACTTGAAAGATGCACAAAATTTTGACTATGGCCTTGAGAAGATTTTTCCGGAGGCAGATGATTTTCTTCCCTTGTTGGGAACAGATTACGTCGAGCTGTATGTAGGAAACGCGAAGCAGGCGGCACATTTTTACAAAACGGCTTTCGGTTTTCAGTCTTTGGCTTACGCGGGCCTTGAAACCGGTTTGAAAGATCGCACCTCCTACGTGCTGGTGCAGGATAAAATCAGGTTGGTGCTTACCACACCCATGCCGGGAACAGGGAATCAGGAGATATTCGATCACCTGGCCAAACACGGAGATGGTGTCAAGGTAATTGCACTTTGGGTGGATGATGCCACTCGGTCCTGGGAGGAAACAACCAAAAGAGGAGCCAAGTCCTATTTTGAGCCCAGAAAGGAGACGGATGAGCACGGGGAAGTGGTTCGTTCGGGAATTCATACCTATGGTGACACGGTGCACGTTTTCGTGGAAAGAAAGAATTACAGCGGGGTATTCATGCCTAACTTCGAGCCCTGGGAATCACATTACAATCCGGCCCCAGTCGGATTGAAATACATCGATCACATGGTGGGCAACGTAGATTGGGGTCAAATGAATGTCTGGTCGAAATTTTACAATGAGGTGATGGGATTTGCCAATCTGATTACCTTTGATGACAAAGACATCTCGACCGAGTATACGGCGCTGATGAGCAAGGTGATGACCAATGGGAACGGACGCATCAAGTTCCCAATCAATGAGCCTGCCGAGGGCAAAAAGAAATCGCAAATCGAAGAGTATATCGACTTTTATCAAGGGGCCGGATGCCAGCACATTGCTGTGGCTACCGATGACATCGTTCATACGGTCAGTGAAATGAAAAAGCGGGGCGTTGAGTTTCTCTATGTGCCCGGAACATACTACGATACCGTTGGAGACCGGGTAGGGGAGATCGCTGAAAGCATGGCAGAACTCAAAAAGAACGGGATTATGGTAGACCGTGATGATGAGGGTTATTTGCTTCAGATTTTCACAAAACCGGTTGCCGATCGTCCTACTTTGTTTTTTGAGATCATCCAGAGAAAGGGAGCACAGTCTTTTGGCAAAGGGAATTTCAAAGCGCTGTTTGAGTCCATTGAGGCAGAGCAGGCGAGAAGAGGCACTCTCTGATACCTGCTAATAACTCGTATTCTTATTCTCGTTTAACATGTTGACCTTTCGGGAATAGATCACCCATATAAAAGCAATTTTAATGTTGGTGATCGTTTTTGGGGCCGCTCTCCTGGGTGTAGAGGCCTTTTTGATTCGCATCGAAGTCAATATAGACAGAGGAATAGCCTATCACCTGGTAGGCCTGCCCGACAGCGCGATTCGTGAAAGCAGCTATCGGATTTCAGCCGCTCTTAAAAATTCGGGTTTTCGGATGCCAGGCAAGAAGATTACGATCAACCTGGCCCCGGCTGACCTGCGCAAAGAGGGATCTGCATATGACCTTCCCATGGCCATTGGGATACTGGTCGCCTCAGGGCAAATCGAATCGAGCACTTTCGACAAATATTTGATGGTGGGGGAGTTGTCCCTGGACGGGGGATTGAGACCTGTTAGAGGAATTTTGCCCATTGCAATCGCCGCTCGTGAACACGGGTTCAAAGGTTTGATACTCCCCCTTGCAAACTCTCTTGAAGCTTCCGTTGTAGATAAACTTGCGGTGTTAGGCGCCAACAAACTTTCGGAAGTGGTCCAGTATCTTCGATTTGGGACAGGTTTGAAAGTGAGTCCTGCAACGGGAGTGGTAGACATCGAAGATATTCCTGGAGATGATTTTCCTGATTTTTCTGAAGTCAAAGGTCAGGAAACAGCTAAGCGCTGCCTTGAGATTGCGGCAGCCGGCGGGCACAATGTTTTGATGGTAGGACCCCCGGGGTCGGGCAAGAGCATGCTCGCGAAACGTCTGCCATCAATCCTTCCAAACATGACCAATGCAGAGTCTTTGGAAGTTACCAAGATCCACTCCGTAGCTGGGAAGTTGGCTCACAACGGGGGCGTACTCAAGCGCCGACCCTTCAGATCCCCGCATCATTCCATAAGTTCTGCCGCCCTTCTTGGTGGCGGAGTATACCCTATGCCAGGAGAAATCTCCCTGGCTCACAATGGCGTGCTTTTCCTGGATGAGTTGCCCGAATTCAAAAGAGCAGTTCTGGAAGTGCTTCGCCAGCCTCTTGAAGATAGGCGTATCACCATTTCCAGAGCCCGGGCCAAAGCGACCTATCCAAGCAGCTTCATGTTGGTGGCGAGCATGAACCCAAGTCCCGGAGGTTCTTTTTTGGGCGAAAACCATGATCTTTCAGCCATAAGGTCTGCCAAACGATATGTTTCGAAGGTCTCGGGGCCCCTGCTCGACAGGATTGATCTGCAAATAGAGGTTCAGTCGGTTCCTTACGAAAAACTCTCGGCCAACGTCGGTACAGAGTCGAGTCAAACCATTCGCCAGCGGGTTAGTCTTGCGAGAAGCATGCAGGAATTCCGATACAAGGACGTTGAGTACTTGCATTGCAATGCCCAGATGCAAGTGAAGGAAATTCGTCGGTACTGCAGGATAGAACCTGAGGCACAAGGTTTGCTGAAACAAGCTATGGAAAGCCTTCAACTGTCTGCCAGGGCCTATGACCGCATCCTCAAAGTATCAAGGACGATCGCAGACCTCTCGCAGTCTGATGAGATTCGAACCGAGCATCTAGCCGAAGCCATACAGTACCGGGGCATGGATCGTCTGTGGATTTAGCTTATGGCAAGTATAGTTTCGCTGCAATAGATGAAGCAATCAGTCACGAACAGTTTTATCAGTCCAGAATAAAGGTGTCTTTCTCTCGTGCCAGGGTCAATTCGAAGTCGAATTCTTTGTTTGAAGTGCTTTGGTCAAATAATCTCTCCAGGGTCGCGTCCGAATGAAGGGGGTCGTGATGGAACATAGCCATTTTCTTGACGCGTGATAGCTTGGCAAAATTGATGGCGTCCTCCATGGAGGAATGTCCCCATCCTACCTTGCTTTCATACCCTTTCTGGCTGTATTGACCGTCGTGAAGCAGGAGATCGGCATTGCAGGCAATATTGTATCCACTGCACCATTCAGTCGAATTGGGAAAATCACTGGACCCCAGGGCCGGCTCATGATCCGGTATGTAAGACAGCACTGAGTCTCCGCACTCAACCCGGTATCCTACGGTGGGTCCGGGATGGCAAATGTATTCCGAGCGAATCTGTAACGAGTCAATCTGAAATTCAGAGTTGTCAATTTCAAAGATATTGATCTTGGCAGGCAGTTCCTTAAGTCGAACAGGAAAGAACGGGGGTGAAAAATACCTTCGAAGTCGTTCAATCAGAGTTTCATTCGAACCCGTAGGTCCCCAGATATTCACCGTGCACTCTGGGTTGTAAAAGGGCCTGAAGTATCCTAGCCCCATGATGTGATCAATATGCAGGTGGGTCAAAAGCAGATTCACCACGCGAATCTCCGGATTCAGGTCATTGCCCAGTTCCTGTATTCCTGAACCTCCGTCCAGAATCAGACAGGTATCTCCATGCTCTACCTGCACGCAGGAGGTGTTCCCCCCGAATTTTATCTTATCAGAACCCGGGGAGGGCATGGATCCGCGGCAGCCCCAAATGGTGATTTTCATTTTTTCTTCTTTTTCCAAAATATGGCGATTCCACCCAGGAAGCGATCGGGCCGGCCCATGATCGGGAAGGAAGTTACCGATATTTTATGGTCTTTGCCTTTGAGACTTCTGATCCAGAACTCTCCATGAGCGGGTCTTTGAAACGTAAGGGTCTTGACCAGGGGCAATTCCTCCGATGGCAGAATGTTTCCATCATCATCTCTCGGCGTGAAAATTGACGACCACTCCGAAACGGGCATGACACCTGTTTCTTCATATCTCAGCCCCAACAAAGCTTCAGCGCGTTCGTTGTAGAAAATCAGATTGCCTTGCGGATCCACGATGAAAACCGCAGTTGACAGGGAATCCGCCCATTGACGACTGAGGATGACCTCTATTTCTCTCGATGACATGACCAGTTATTTGAACCCTTATAAGCTTAAAGATAGAAATTTTTTTTACAAAAGGCTATAAATTCTATCTGTATGAAAGGATAATGAGAATTTTTAAGGGCTGACAATCAGGTTTAAGAGTTGCTTTTTCATTCTTGGAACGATATTTGTTTTCGCATACCTGAATTCAAAACTATCCCCTCATGAAAAATTTTAGAATTCATAAATGGCCATTTATTATTCTTTTCACGCTTTCGCTTGTATCCTTTTCTTGTGAAGAAATCGTGAGCGAAGTACTCGGAGAAGCTGTTGATTGCGTTTTCCCTCATAAACCTGAGTTGAGAGGAGAAATCCCAGAAGGAAAAGTCGGCGAGCCGTATTCAGGCATCATCACGGCCTGGATCAAGAATTCTCCAAACGAAGATGCCTTTGACTACGGTTTTACTGTAATGGGATCTCTCCCGGAAGGTGTTCAATACACAATCTTTGACCGGAACATTCGGTTTTCAGGCAAGCCTGAGGCATCCGGAACTTTCAGATTCACAGTGACCGTGGAGACTTATGACACGCGCGATGATTCGGATGACGGAACTTGCCTGGGAAACAACACCACCACAGAGGAATATGTTATTAGAATTCAGCCTTGAAATGAAATTGGACGCTGAAAAAGACTAGTTGCGAATGGCTCTGCCGTTTTCGAATACCTGTTTCTGCTTAAGATCGCCTTCCTCTGAGTAAAACTCAAATGTACCATCTCTCCTGTCCTTTTTGTAGTAACCGAAGACCCGCATTTGACCGGTATTGTAGTATTCTTCATAAGGACCATCCTTCATGTTCTCGTTATAGGTAATCGATGTTTTCAACGTGCCATCTTCGAAAAACTCCTGGACATTTCCCGTCAGTTTGTCGTTGTCATAAAAACCCTTTCTGTTAATCTGTCCAGATTCGTAAAAAGTCTCAAAAGCCCCGTCACGTTTTCCTTCTGCAAAAGTTCCTTTTACCGCAAGTTTCCCGTTCTCAAAGTACTTTTCGTAGGCCCCATTTTTTTTGCCTTCGACCCATGTCGCCTTTTCATCGATCTGCCCGTTTGTGAAATAGGTTGTGCTTGTTCCGTGTTCAAGGCCGTTCACGATCTCGTACTCACTCCGCAGGGTTTTGTTCGTATAGGTGTCGTAGGCCACCCCAGTGAATTTCTCTCCCTCTACCAGTAAAACACCATCGACATAGTCGATATCGGATCTTTCCACCCGTGAATTCTGGTTGCAGCCTGTCGTCAATATCAGAAGTAGGGTTACGAGAGATAAAAAGTTGTATTTCATTTTGTGATTTTTGAACATTTTTCTTGTCATCTGATCAGTATAAAATGGGTTTAATTTGCGCTCAAATGTAACGAATTCATTCCAGAAAGGAACTGAGTTCTGTCAGGTCCAGCTTCTCTCCAAAAACCGGATAAAGTTTTGGCTCATGATGCCTTTAATCTCTGAAGGTTTGTAACCTCTTTCCTCTAGCATTACGGGCAATTTCTGAAGGTCGGCAATCGTATCGATTTCAACGGGGGTCTGCTCTTTTCCAAAGCCGCCGTCCAGATCTGTTCCAATGCCGACATGGTCTGCATTTCCCGCTATCTGGCAAATGTGATCAATGTTTTCAAGGGTTTGTCGGAGGCTGGCATTCATCGAGGCGGGCGTGGAAACACCCCGCTCCCAGTTGGGCACCATCATCCAGGCATCCAGCGCCATGCCGATCACGGCATCACGGTTTATCAATTCTCGTATCTGCTCATCCGAAAACTGCCGGTTGTGGTCGACGAATTTTCTACAGTTGTTGTGGCTGGCCCAAATAGGCCCCCTAAAATGATCCAGGGCTTCCCAGAAGCTCTCATCACATAGATGGGTTGCATCCAGAATGATGTTCAGCTCCTCCATTTTCTTCAACAGCTCTTTGCCCCGGTTTCCGATGCCGCCCGAGGAATCAGTTCCATGGGCATAGGTTCCGGGTCCGTAATGCGCCGGCCCAACGGCCCTGAGGCCGTTTTCATATGCAATTTCCAGGTGCTCAAGGGTCACAAGGGAATCCGCTCCTTCAAGGCTGAGAATATACCCGATAGGGTGGCCATCCGGGCTCTCCGACCAATTGTTCAGGTGACTTTTGAGCTCTTTAAGGTTCGTTATCTGTTTGAGGTACCCCAATCTTTCCATTTCCCGGTACCACGACAACTGCCCCTGGGTTTGTGCCCACGCCTGCTCTGGAGAATTCCAGCCCGGCAGGTCACTTTCGGGTTTGACGTATCTCGCGATCTGCGTGGCCACGCACAACCCGATATTGCCTTTCCTCATTTCGTCAAAACTTACCGTATTCTTACCCCGATCGGGTTTGTCGGTCATACCCGATTCGCTCTGTCGAATCTGCGATACGCTCCATCGGAGATCGCGATTCCATTCCAGGGCATTCATAGACAGGTCCAGGTGGGCGTCAAAAATAAACATGGTTCAGGGATTATTTCTTAATTCGTATATACTTTTCCAGGATGTACCTGTCTATGCCTGAGGCTTCAATTTTTTCAAACCCTTGCTGGATCAGTGAATCTCCTTTTATTTCCACTTCAAATGAAAACGAGTGACCTCTGTAGTCCACAAAATTTATAAAGTCGAGGTTTTCGACATATTTGGAGCCATCAAAGGTGTACGTTCCCGCTCCGGCTGTGAAATTTTCATGTGTCCCTCGTTCCTGGTTGAAAAAGGCAAAATGGCTTCGGTTGATTATTTTGATGAAATCCGTAGAGCTCAAATCCTTGACCTGAACTGAGTCATTCTCGCGAATTTCGGCGTAGGTCATTTTCCAGGTTCCTTCTATCGCACTGCCATCCTCCTGAGATAGTTTGATTTTCTCTTCAGGTTTGATTTCCTCGCTGCAGCTCGCGACGATGAAGATGGTCATAAACATGGCCATCGCGGCCTTTGAAAAGCTTTTAAGTTCAATCATGTCTTTTTAGTTTTTAATTTCTATGTCGTGATCCCTGGCGGATACAGGCCAGCTCCCGGCGAACTCATTGTCGACAACGATAAACGCTTTATCGAATTTGGCCACTGTCGGACATATGTGAACAGGAAGTGCGAAAAGAACGTTTCCGATATGCAGCTTTTCCCAATTCGGACATTTTAACACGAGATGCTCCTCGCTTTGCGAAATCTGATCGCAACTTTCCAGGTTTAGGAATTCGACCCTCGGAAAACCCATTTCTGAGGCAACTGATTTGTGCCCCAGATCTGTACATAAAAGACCAGGAGAAGGCTTGCTCACGATCCGGCTGAGCAATGCAGCCGCCGGTTTAAAGGGTAAATCAGGGAATTTGTTCCCGTATCCTGCATCCCAGAGCAAGGTAGTTCCCGGACTCAAATCGAGGTCTTTGTTTTCTGCATGCAGCGCAAAAGTGGGGGAGCCTCCTGCAATAATTGTTTTGATCTCCAGTCCTCTCGACAGTAACTCATCCCGCATTTCAAGGACGGGCCTCATGGCCTCCAGACACCTCTGCGCTCTTCTTTCCAATTCCGGATCATGAATGTGTCCGTCATAAACGTGAATTCCCATGCATTCGATCCAGGGATCAGAACTCATTTTTTCGAAAAGCGATACAGCCTCATCACCAGGAAGGATCCCTGTTCGGTTCATTCCGTTATTTACATCCATCCAAAGCCTCATTGTGCGCCCTGAAGCCCGAGCCTGGTCACTGATCATAGATAGAGTGTCATTATTGTCAACCAGGGTTGAGAATCCCGTATTTGGATATTTTTGAATGAGCATTAGAAAGGTCTCGAGGTGTATGGAAGTCGGTTGCATGGCAAGAAGCGCCTCTTTCACTCCACAGCGCCCCAAAAGTTCGGCCTCTGAAAGCGTGGAGCATTTGAATTTTTCAATTCCCGCTTCGAGCTGCATGCCTATGATCTGCTCATTTTTATGGGTTTTCACATGCGTCCACAGCCTCTTGGGGTCACCTGAAATCCGAATCATTTGTTCAATGTTTTCTCGGATGCGATCAGGATAAAAGAGCAGGGCAGGGCTGATCAGGTGAGCCGCGTTTTTCGGCAGGAACCAGTTCTTGTCGCTCATCGCCTTTAGGATCAGTGAAGTTCAAACATCGCCTCCACTTCAACCGGAATCCCGTCGGGCAGGATCATGCCTACGGCACTTCTCACCCCAATGCCGTATTCCTTTCCAAAAACGTCGGCCATGAGTTCGCTGAAACCATTCATCACCAGGGGATGACTTGTGAAATCAGGGGTGCTGTTTACCATACCGAGGACCTTGACCACACGCTTCACGCGATCGATGTCGCCGAAATGGGTGACAATTGTCGAAAGCATGGTAAGCCCGACCTGACGCGCGGCATGTTTGGCCTCTTCCAGGGTCAAATCGTCTCCCGCCCTTCCTTTCATCAGGTTACCGTCATAATTCATCGGGGATTGCCCCGAAACATAGAGAAACTTGTCTATGACAAGTATGGGCCGATAGACTCCTGCAGGTTTGGGAGCTGGCGGTAAAACCAGTCCGAGGTCCTTGATGCGTTGAGAAACTTTAGTATCCATAATTTAGTGATTTATACGAATTGATTCATGATCAGTACTCCTGTGATTCCTATGATGCCTACAAGGGTCTCCATGACCGTCCAGGTTCTCAGGGTTTCACGGATTGAAAGGTTGAAATACTCTTTGAACAGCCAAAATCCGCCATCATTTACATGAGAGAGCATCAGGCTGCCTGAGCCAATGGCAAGAACCATCAGTTCCGGCTGAACCCCTGTGTTTGATACAAGAGGCAAGACAATTCCGGCGGCAGTGAGTCCGGCAACAGTGGCTGATCCTATGCTGACCCTCAGAATTGTTGCGATGATCCATCCCAGGATTAGGGGAGGTATATTCGAGCCTTGCAACATGGCTCCAATGTAATCGCTGACCCCGCTGTCGACCAAAATTTGCTTTAGCGCGCCGGCACCTGCTATAATCAAAAGGACCATTGTGATGCTCGAGATCGAGACCGACAAGGTGTCCATGAGCTCTTTCATTTTCTTTCCTCGGGAGAGACCGAGTGTATAAATGGCCACAAGTACGGAAATGAGCATGGCCATGACCGGGTTACCTATGAAAATCAACAGTTTACGACCGGGAAAATCTCCTGGCAAGGCATAGTCCAGCAAGGTGGAGAGTCCGATCAGCAAAACGGGAAGCAGCGCCGTGAAAATACTTACACCCATTTTTGGCATTTCATCGTCTTTCAAAACGACCGGATTGTAAAATTCAGGCAGGGGTGTGGCTTCTATTTTTTTTATGGTCCTCGCAAAGAGCGGCCCGGCCAGAACAATCGCGGGAATGGCAACGACCGTTCCGTAAAGCAGTGTTTTCCCTATGCTCGCGCCGAACATGGAGGCGATTGCCGTCGGAGCGGGATGCGGAGGCAGGAAGCCATGGGTGACCGACAGTGAGGTCAGCATGGGCAGTCCGACGTAGATCAGTGGCAAGTTGGTGGCAGCTGCCACCGTGAACACAAGGGGTATCAGGATAACGAATCCAACGGTATAGAACATCGGGACGCCCACGATGAAACCGGCAAGTACGACCGCCCACTGAATGTATTTTCTACCAAAACGGTCCACAAGGCCTGAAGTGATTCTTTGGGCAGCTCCACTTTCAGCCACCAGTTTGCCCAGCATGGCCCCTAAACCGAGAATCAAAACAAGAAATCCCAATGTATTGCCGATCCCGTTTTGAATCGATTGGATAACAGCCTCGAGTTCCATGCCCTGGAGGATGCCAACAAGCAGACATACAATTATGAAAGACAAGAAAGCATTCAGTTTGAAAACGGCGATCAGAAGAAACAGCAGGATAATTCCGAGGACGACGATGAGAAGAGGCATAGTTAATTCTGGTTACGAGGGTCTGATTTTGGACAAATTTGATTTACAAGCTAAAATAGAAATAAATACTACGCCTGAAAATTTCTGTTGACAAACGGTTATTTTCTCACGACAAACGGATGAAAAACTGAGGGATATTGAAGCAAAATTTGAAGATTAGCTAAGGAAGAGCGGCAATTTTTCGTATACTAAACTTATACTTCATATAAAACTCATAGAAATATGAAAAACAAATAAATAACATACTACTATAAGAAATATCTATGACTCAAATTCTTGTGTTTTCAGCAATTTTTGAGGCTATTTTCAAGAGGAATGGAGAGTCGGTTCTCAGAGCAGAATGTCAAGTGCTCGAAGATCAGCCGCGAGCTGTTCAGGGTGTCTGAAATGGATGCCGGTCATACCCAACTCAATGGCGGTTTCAACATTGGGCAGACTGTCGTCAATGAAGATCGAAGAGCGGGGATCCACTTCGTATCTGTCGAATAGAATTTCATAGATTCTGCGAAATGGCTTTCGCGTTTTTTCCTCTCCTGAAACCACAATGCCCTGGAAAAAACCCAGGAAATCAAAGCGTTCAAGAGCTACCGGGAAAGTTTCAGCACTCCAGTTGGTCAAAGCATAAAGGTTATGGGCATTCACTTTTTTGAGTTTCTCCAACAGAGTTACCGTGCCTCTGACCTCACCCCGAATCATCTCTTCCCATCGATCATAAAACAAGCGAATGTAGTCCTCCTGTTCAGGGAACTTTTCAACAAGGAGTTGAGTCGCTTCGGCAAGGCTTCGTCCGGCATCTTGCTCTATATTCCATTCCGGGGTACAGACTTCTGTAAGAAAGGAATTTATTCTTTTTTCATCATTATTGAAAACCTTGCTATACAAGTATTTAGGATCCCAGTCTACAAGTACTCCTCCAAGGTCAAAAATAACGTTGTCAATCCTCTTATCTGGCATTTTAAAGCTCTTTTTCTGAGGTTGACGGGTCGCTGCTCTCCATGAGAAAAGCCTTGATGAAAGCATCTATGTCGCCATTGAGAACGGCATCGACGTTTCCGGTTTCGTACTGGGTCCTGACATCCTTTACAAGTTTGTAAGGATGCATGACATAGTTGCGAATCTGCGAGCCAAAATCTATCTTCATCTTGCCGGCTTCAATGCTGTCTCTTTTTTCCCGTTGCTTCTGAAGTTCAATTTCGTAAAGTTGCGACTTGAGCATCTGCATCGCCTTCTCCCTGTTCTCGAGCTGGGAACGTGTTTCGGAATTCACAACCATGATCCCAGATGGTTTGTGGCGCAAGATGGCCTTGGTCTCAACCTTGTTCACATTCTGACCACCGGCTCCGCCCGAGCGGGCAAAGTCCCAGGTAATATCTGCAGGGTTGATCTCGATTTCTATGGATTCATCAGCCAACGGGTATACGTATACTGATGCAAATGAGGTATGTCTCTTCGCATTGCTGTCAAAAGGGGAGATGCGCACCAAACGATGCACGCCGTTTTCACCTTTCAGGTACCCGAAGGCATATTCACCATCTATTTCAAGGGTCACGGTCTTGATGCCGGCCACGTCCCCCTCCTGGTAGTTGAGTTCCTTCACCTTGAAGCCCTGTTTCTCGCTCCACATGATGTACATGCGCATGAGCATCTGAGCCCAGTCGCAACTTTCGGTGCCTCCGGCTCCAGCTGTTATCTGCAGAACTGCGCTAAGACTGTCGCCTTCCTCGGATAGCATATTCCTAAACTCAAGGGCCTCCAACTTATTCAGGGTCTTCTCAAACACGGCTTGCACCTCCTGCTCGGATGCTTCCTCTTCTTTAAAAAAGTCATACATGACGGCCAGGTCTTCCCCTTCGGCTTTGAGCTCGTTGTAATCGGTGACCCACTTCTTTTTACCCCTCAATCTCCTCATCAGGACTTCCGCCTCTTTGGGGTTGTTCCAGAAATCAGGATCGGAAGCTTTCTCTTCTTCATTCGTGATTTCAATCAGCTTCTTGTCGATCTCCAGATATCCGTGGAGAAGCTCGATCCGCTGGTTGACATCTTTTATTTGATCTGATGTAATCATAAGGCAAAAATAAGCTAAAAAAAATCAAAGCAACTCGGGTCCAAATTGAAATTGTCAGGTGAATTCTTTAGTTTTAACCAAAAATGATTTCTCATGCAAAAACTCTTACTTATTCTTTTGATCCTGGTCTCTGTTCAACCTGCTGCGGCTCAATTTCTGGCCGGAGAGAAGGAGATTGACAAATACGATGGATTTTTCGATTTTCACTACCAACAGTCCACCGGTAAAATTTGGCTCATCGTGGAGGATCTAGATCGGGAGTTCCTCTATGTGAATGCACTCTCACAGGGCCTGGGTTCCAACGACATCGGTCTCGATCGAGGACAACTCGGCAATGGGGTGGTGGTCAAATTCATTCGCTCGGGTAACAAATTGCTCCTGATACAACCCAACCAGTCTTTCAGGGCTGTCACCGATAATAAGAAGGAGAAGCAGTCCATCGAAGAGGCTTTTGCGAAATCTGTACTCTATGGATTTGAAATTCAAGAAACTAATGGTTCAAGCTACCTGATTGAGATCACTGATTTTTTGATTAGGGACGCACATGGGGTGGCCCAGAGATTGAAATCCACCGAGCAGGGATCCTACAAAATGGATGCGTCCAGAAGTGGTTTGAACCTCGATCGAACCCGGGCCTTTCCTAAAAACGTCGAGTTTGATGCGATTCTGACCTTCACCGGGCATCCCGAAGGATCCGAGATCAAAAATGTGGCGCCTGATGCCTCTTCGGTAACGGCTTATCAGCACCATTCCTTTGTGGAATTGCCAGATGACGGTTATACCCCTCGTGTCTACGATCCGAGGTCAGGATCCTATCCTCTTAGCTTCATGGACTATGCGACTCCGGTGAACCAGCCGATTGGCAAGAAGTGGATCTACAGGCACAGACTTGAGAAAAAAGATCCAGGTGCGGCTCAAAGCGAGGCCAAAGAACCCATCATTTATTACCTGGATCCCGGAACACCTGAACCCGTGCGTTCTGCGCTCCTGGAAGGGGCCAGATGGTGGAACCAGGCCTTTGAGGCGGCAGGCTATAAAGACGCATTTCAAGTCAAGATGCTTCCGGATGATGCAGATCCATTGGATCTGAGGTACAATGTGATCCAATGGGTTCATCGCAGCACCCGCGGCTGGAGTTATGGAAGCAGCATTCGGGATCCCCGCACAGGAGAAATCATCAAGGGGCACGTAAGCCTTGGTTCCTTGAGAATCCGTCAGGATTACATGATCGCCCAGGCCTTGAAAGCACCTTACAAAGCTGGCGAGGAAAACGACGATTTTGCCCTCGAAATGGCCCTGGCCCGCATTCGGCAGCTTTCTGCCCATGAAGTTGGGCACACTTTGGGCTTCGCACACAATTATGCCGCCAGCACCGTGAACAGGTCCTCAGTGATGGATTATCCGCACCCCTGGATCAAGGCGCGGGGTGGAGAACTTGATTTTTCTCAGGCCTATGCCGTGGGAATCGGCGACTGGGACAAGGTGGCGGTAAAATATGCTTATGCCCAATTCTCAGGAGATGAGGAAACGGAACTCAGAAACCTTTTGGATCAGGCCTTTGAATCAGGCCTTCGATACGTCACCGACGCTGATGCAAGACCCCTGGGCAGCTCCAATGTTTACGCCCACCTCTGGGACAACGGCAATGACATTGTGGAAGAATTGGAAAACGTCATGAAAGTCCGTGAGATAGGAATCTCCAATTTCTCTGCTGACAATATCAGGATCGATGAACCCTACTCGGTGCTTGAAGATGTGTTTGTGCCCCTGTATTTTTACCATAGGTATCAAACGGAAGCTGTTTCCAAACTGATTGCCGGACAGAAATACGGATACCGTGTAAGGGGAGGGAAACAAGGGCCACCGGAAGTCCTCGAGGCGAAGGAGCAGGAAAGGGCTTTGGAGATGCTTATGACGACTATTGATGCCAAAGAACTCGCCATTCCGAAAGACAAGCAGGATTTGTTTCTCCCACGTACCTTTGGCTACCCCAGAACCAGAGAATCGTTCAAGAGCAAGCTGGGGGTTGACTTCGACCCTTTCTCTGCTGCGTCAACGGCGTCGCGGATGACCTTTTCATTTATTCTTCATCCGGAGAGGGCCTCGAGACTCATGGCGCAAAAGGCTTTGGATAAAAATCAATTGGGCCTTGAAAACGTCCTTGACGAGCTGATTGAAAACACATTTGGCAAAGAGCACAAGGACCCGTATTTGACAGAAGTTCAGAATCATATCAACGAGCAGCTTTTGGAATCCATGTACGATCTGGTAGCTTCAGAGGATGCCTACAAAGGTGCACGAGCCCTTGTTGCAGACCGTCTTCGCTCCTTGTCGGATGAGTTGTTTGGCAAAGACGGAAGCGCGACACAAAGGGCTGTAAATCGATACAATTCCCAGGAGATCACTCGATTTTTGAAGGATCCTGCTGCCTGGGAAGTAAAAAAAGCACCCCGGATTCCTGATGGGTCGCCCATCGGAACCTATCTCGGGCTATGAAGCGATTCTCCATGAAGGGCATCGGACCCGGTCCGCTTATCGCAGCGGCATTCATCGGGCCAGGAACGGTTACCCTGTGCAGCATCGCAGGTGTGAACTTTGGATTCGCCCTTCTCTGGGCCATGGTTCTTTCTGTAATCGCTACAATTGTCCTGCAGGAAATGTCGGCCCGGCTTGGCCTGATCAGCCAGAAGGGCCTGGCTGAGGTGATCAGAGAGGAGCTACACCCGGGTTTCGGAAAGGCCCTTGTAATTTTCCTGGTTCTCTCGGCAATCGTTGTGGGAAACGCGGCCTATGAGGCAGGAAACATCAGCGGGGGAGTTTTGGGTCTGACCACTCTGGTGTCCGGAAGTGAATTCAGCGTATTCGGGCTCAAATTGAACTACCTGGTCCTGCTTCTTGGACTGGCGGCATTCCTCATCCTGATCAGCGGTAGTTACAAAGTTCTGGAGCGAAGTCTGTTTCTTCTCGTGTTGCTGATGAGTCTGTCCTTTGTTGTCACGGCCATTCTGACCCGCCCGGATCTGGGATCGATCTTATCGGGGGCATTAACGCCAAGAATCCCTCAGGATGGACTGCTTACCGTTATCGGTTTGATTGGCACGACGGTCGTGCCATACAATCTTTTTTTGCACAGCTCCCTGGTCCGGGAAAAATGGAAGGGCGAAAAACATCTCGGGGACGCAGTAAGGGACACAGTTGTTGCCGTGATTCTGGGAGGACTGGTGTCTATGGCCATCATAATATCGGCCGCAGCTTCCGACGCTGAGACGTTGGAGAACGCCGTGGATCTTGCAAAATCCCTTGGGCCGCTTTACGGGGATTCTGCGACCTATTTTCTCTCACTTGGACTTTTCGCGGCGGGCATCACGTCGGCCGTAACCGCTCCACTGGCAGCAGCCTATGCGGTTCGAGGTATTTTTGGGTGGGAAAAGAATATGAAATCCAGCAAATTCAGGGCAGTTTGGATGACCATTCTTCTGCTTGGAGTTGTACTCGCCTCTCTCGGGATCAAACCCATTGAGATTATAAAATTCGCCCAGGTAGCCAACGGCATTTTGCTTCCGGTCATTTGTGGATTTCTTCTGTGGGTAATGAACAGTAGGAAAGTTTTGGGTGCCTACGCAAACAATCCGTTCCAAAATATCATGGGATTCCTTATCTTCGGGGTTACGCTTTTTCTCGGATTGAAAAGCATTTGGAGCGTATTTAGCGGCTAAAAGGATCAACCTATGGATATCAACTGTGACTTGGGAGAAGGAATCGGCAGAGACGCTGATTTGATGCCCTACCTCAGTTCCTGCAACATTGCCTGCGGCGGGCACACCGGTGACAGGGAGACGATGCTTGCTGCAATGCGCCTTGCTAAAGAGAACCATGTCAAGATAGGAGCTCATCCATCGTTTGAGGACCGTCCGAACTTTGGTCGAAAAGAGATTTACGTGCCCAGGGAGCGACTGAGATCCCAGTTGATCCATCAGATCGCTGAATTATCGGCGCTGGCGAGGCTTGAGGATGTGGAGATACATCACGTCAAACCTCATGGTGCCCTTTACAACATGGCGGCTCGTTCCTCAGAATTGGCCTCAATGATTGTGAATGTTCTCGGGTTTTTCAAGGAGGACCTGTTGCTCTATGTTCCCTTTGACTCCCAGATGGAAAGGAAAGCGAAAGAAGCTGGCATACCCTATGCGGTCGAAGCTTTTGCCGATCGAAATTACAATGACGATTTTAGTTTGGTTCCACGAAGTGAGCCTGAAGCCGTGCTTGAAGATCCAAGGAAAATCAGGGATCGGGTGGAGCGAATGATCAAGAAGGGTGAGATTGTATCTGTTTCCGGGAAGGTGAAACATGTGAAAATCGACACGATCTGCATTCATGGAGATAATCCTTCCGCGGTGGAGATCGCAAAGGAGCTGTCTCATTTATTCAAGGAGCTTCAATGAACAAGTACAAATTGAAATACAAACCCCTTGGCAGCATAGCGGCGCTTATCGAATGGCCTAAGGAGATCCAGGAGCCCATCCTGAAGAACATTAGCATTTTTCGCAACAAGATTCATGCTGACATGGGTGAGTACGTCCTGGAGACGGTCCCGACCTACAATTCCCTAACCGTTTTCTTCGATACCTCCAAGATCAAGTACTCCGGCGTGGTGGCCGATCTGAAGGAAATTTATTCGACAAAGGATCAGAAGCTCCTGTCGGCCTACAAGATTTGGAAGATACCGGTCTGCTACGACAAGAAGTTCGCGCTTGACCTGGCCGAGATGAGCAGAGCCAAAAAAATAAGTCAGACGAAGTTCATAGAGCTTCACAGCTCTGTTCTGTACGATGTGTATTTCATTGGTTTTTTTCCCGGATTCCTTTACTTGGGAGGGCTGGATGAGAAACTTCATTACAAGCGCAAGGACAGGCCACGAAGAGAAATAAAAAGCGGAGATGTGGGGATTGCGGGCAATCAGACGGGTGTATATCCAAGAGTGAGTCCCGGTGGTTGGAACGTCATTGGTAACAGCCCTCTGCGTTTTTTCGATGTGGACAAATTCCCTCCCTGTTTTGCCGTAGCGGGCGACAAGGTCCAATTTGTGCCCATTGACCTGACAGAGCACGCAAAAATCCTAGAGGAAGTCGAATCCGGGAGCTATGTTCCGCAAAGTGAGGTGTATGGATAACAATATTCTCATCTTGTCTGACAGCATTCAGACTTCGGTTCAGGATCTTGGTCGAAAAGGATACAGGTCCTTCGGGGTTCCTATTTCGGGTGCCATGGACAAATACAGTGCGATTCTCGCCAACAAATTGCTCAATAACGCAGAGGACCTGCCAGTGCTTGAAATTACCATGTCGGGACCCAAAATAATGTTTGAAGATCACACCCTTTTTGTGCTGACCGGAGCAGACTTGTCACCCGCGCTCAATGGAGAACCCATACAGATGAACCACGCCTATTCGGTGAAAACGAGTGATGTGCTCAGCTTTGGAAAGATGAACATGGGCGTAAGAGCCTATCTTGGGGTAAAAGGAGGCTTCCTGACTGAAAAGGTATTGGGAAGCTATTCGATGTACGAAGGGATTACCCCCAAGAGCATCGTGAAGAAGGGTGACAGGCTTAGGATAGCCAGTTATGATTCGGAATTGGAGATCACAGCTTCAAAGATCAAGGTCAAGCCGTCCCACTTCACTACAAATAAACTTGAGGTGACCAAGGGCCCCGAGTTCAATAGACTCACCAAAGAACAGAGAGACAAGTTATTTTCGATGACCTTTAAAATAGATCCCCTTTGCAATCGGATGGGCTATCAGCTGAAGAACAAGTTCCCACCCTTGAAGAACAATGAGATCATAACCTCCATCACTATTCCGGGAACCGTCCAGATCACACCTTCAGGGAAGCTCATTGTCATGATGCGTGACTGTCCGACCACAGGGGGCTATGCGCGTATCCTTCAACTTACAGACATGGCCATCAATCAGTTGGCGCAAAAAAAAGAAAATGATCGATTCAAGTTTGATCTGGAAAGCAGCTTTGAGTTTCTGGGTCGTCTTGTCAGCAGATTTAGAGATTAGTTATGAGTAAAGAAATCAACCTTATCAGCGACACGATTACAAGGCCAACGCCGGAAATGCTGGAGGCCATGATGCAGGCCGAGGTAGGGGATGACGTATTCGGTGCGGATCCTACAGCCAACAGGCTGCAAGAAAAAATTGCGGATATCTTCGGCATGGAAGCGGCTTTGTTTTTTCCTTCCGGAACCATGGCCAACCAAACGGCCATCAAGCTGCATACCCAGCCTGGAGAACAGATGATATGTGACAAATGGGCCCATGTTTACAACTACGAAGGTGGAGGGGCCTCTTTCAATTCAGGAGTTTCCTGTAAACTCATCGATGGGCATCGCGGCATGTTCACCGCCGACCAGGTAGAAGCGAGCATCAATCCGCCGGGAGACTATCACCAGGCACAGACCCGGTTGGTGGCCGTTGAAAATACAACTAACAAGGGCGGAGGTGCTTGTTGGTCATTTGACGAATTGATTCAAATTGAGCAAGTCTGCAGAAAGCACGGACTTGGATATCATCTCGATGGAGCACGTTTGTTCAATGCGCTCGTGGAAAAAGGAGAAGATCCAAAGACCTATGGAAAGGTCTTTGATACCATTTCGGTCTGTCTTTCAAAAGGCCTGGGGACGCCAGTGGGATCCGTGCTCCTCTCTGACGAGAAAACCATAAATAGGGCGGTTCGAATCCGCAAGCTCTTCGGAGGGGCCATGAGGCAGGTAGGATATTTGGCGGCAGCCGGCATTTACGCCCTGGACCATCACGTGGATCGCCTGTCAGAAGATCATCGCAGGGCGAGAATCCTTGGACAGACCCTGGAATCCTGCTCCTATATCCGCAAAGTGGAGCCTATCGACACCAACATTGTCATTTTCAACCTGGAAGATGGTGTTGAGGAAGCCAAATTTTTAAAAGCCATGTCTGAGAAAAACATCCTCATGATCACAATGGGTCAGGGTAAATTGCGGATGGTCACGCATCTGGATTTTACCGATGACATGCTGGAGATCGTAATTCGGGAATTGCAAAAACTCGACAAAGTGAAGATTCGACCCTAGCTTAAACAATAGAAACAGAAAATTAAAGAAATAATCAAATGAATGAAATAATGAGAAAAATCTGGATAATTACCCTTTTAATGCTGGTTTCCATCGCAACTGCCCAAACTCCTGTTTCAGAGATGCTTCAGGAAATCTCTACCGCTCCTTCGGCCGAACGCATAGAGAACGACATTAGAAAACTGGTCGATTTCGGAACGCGTCATACCTTGTCAGATACAGTTTCGAATGAGCGTGGGATAGGCGCGGCTAGAAGATGGATAAAATCTGAATTCGACAGGATTTCGTCTGAGTGTGACAATTGCCTTGAGGTTTTTTATCATTCGGCGATCGAGCCCAAAAACGACAGGCGTATCATTCGTGATACGAAAATTGTCAATGTCGTGGCCATTCAAAGAGGCAGTCTACATCCCGATCGCTATGTCATCATGTCGGGAGACATTGATTCGAGGGTTTCGGATCCGAATAATTATACCTCCGATTCGCCAGGGGCCAATGACAATGCCTCGGGTATGGCGGGAACCATAGAAGCTGCCCGAGTGCTGAGTAAATACGATTTTCCGGTTTCGATTGTTTATGTGGGTCTGTCCGGGGAGGAGCAAGGCCTTTTCGGCGGCAAGCATTTGGCTCAGAAGGCAAAAAAAGAAGGCTGGGACGTCATTGGGATCATCAACAACGATATGATCGGAAATATTCACGGCATAGATGGTGTGGTCGATAATGGTACTTTCAGGGTGTTCTCAGAGGCGATGTCGATGAATCTGACCGAGAAGGAGAAAAATGCCATGCGCTTCTATGGAGGTGAAGTTGACGGTCCTTCACGCCAATTGGCCAGGTATATTGATCGTATAACAGACGAGTACATGACGAACCTGGATGCGATCATGATCTACAGGCTGGATCGCTTCGGCCGGGGAGGGCATCACAGGCCTTTTAACGACGAGGGTTTCACAGGTGTACGCATCATGGAGACCCACGAGAATTACAACCGGCAGCACCAGGATCTAAGGGAAGAAAATGGAATCAAATACGGGGATGTCATCGAATGGGTCGATTTTGACTACGCAGCCCGTCTGACCGCAGTCAATGCCCTTACACTGGCCGCTCTGGCTTCTGCCCCTGAGGCACCGAAGAATTTGAGCATTGGGGGCGCAGTTCAACCCTCGACCAGGCTTCAGTGGGATGCATCCGATGATCCGACGCTCGCAGGATACAGGGTGTACTGGAGAAAGACGACCTCCCCGCAATGGGAGCACAGCACCTACATCGGCAAGAAGAACAGCCATGTATTGGAAAACCTGGTTATCGACAATTATCTATTTGGCGTTTCCAGTGTCGGTTCCAATGGGGCTGAAAGCCTTGTCGCCTTTCCCTATAAGCTGATTCCCAGGGATTAATATATGTTTGCGAAAAAACGAGGTTAGGATGTAATATGTTAGAACTTCTTACGTCCTAGATGAAAAAAAGTAATGAGATCAATGAAAGTTTTCCTAGGACTGGTGATTTTAGCCCTGACCCTGCAGGTAAATGCTCAAAAAAGAAAGAACATGAACAATGAATTGGCTATCGCCACTTTTGGAAACGGTTGCTTTTGGTGCACAGAAGCTATTTTCCAACAACTAAAAGGAGTTGAATCGGTTTATCCCGGATATACCGGCGGGAGCATCAAGAATCCGTCTTATCGAGAAGTTTGCACGGGAACTACCGGGCATGCCGAGGCGATTCAGATCAAATACGACCCAAGTGTAATCAGTTACCGGGAGTTACTCGACATATTCTTCTACACCCACGACCCGACGACACTGAACAGGCAGGGCAATGACGTAGGAACCCAGTACAGGTCAGCAATCTTTTATCACAACGACGATCAGAAAGCTGCGGCTGAAGAAATCATTTCCCAGTTGACTGCAGAAAAGGTTTACGATGACCCGATTGTCACGGAGGTAACTGCCATGGATGTATTCTATATGGCAGAGGATTATCACAAGAATTACTATCAGAACAACAAGAACCAGGGCTATTGCAGGGCCGTGATCAATCCGAAGCTGGACAAGTTCATGAAGAAATACGGGTCCAAGACCAAGTAATCAGATTGTCACCAAGTAATTAAATCGTCATTGAGAAGATGCGTGTCTGAGGTTTGTTCTCCAACAGCCTCAAATCGAAAGCCATGCAGATGTTTCTGACAAACATCCTTCCTTTTTCTTTGACTTTTAACTTGCTGCCGGATATTTCCAGTAGATCGTCATCAAACATCTCTTTCAATCTATCCAGAATCTCATTTCGCTGATTTTCAGTCAGTCCGAGGTTCCAGTCAGTCTCGAGATGACACATAAGGTTGAGGATGTGCTGACGGATGATTAGGTCCGTTTCAGTGAGCAGATGCCCTCGAAACACAGGAAGAATACCTTTGTTGACCCTTTCCTGGTAGTCTTCCACGGATTTCTCATTTTGAGCGAATGCATACCAGGAGTCGCTAATTGACGACATGCCAAGTCCGATCATGAGATGCGTTTTTCCTGCGGTATAGCCCATGAAATTCCGGTGGAGCTTCTTATTTTCCATGGCTTTGTACAGGGAATCACTCGGCAAGGCAAAATGGTCCATGCCAATTTCCACGTAGCCCGCGTCAAAGAACATCTGTTTACCAAGCTCGTACAGATGCCTTTTTTCGTGGTCCTTAGGTAGGTCATTCTCGTCAAAACCTCGCTGACCTACACCCTTGATCCAAGGAACATGAGCATAACTGTAATAAGCGATTCTGTCGGGCATCAGCTTTACGGTGTTCTCAATGGTGCCCCGGATGCTTGACTCTGTCTGAAATGGCAGTCCGAAGACCAGGTCGTGACTTATCGAGGTATATCCGATTTTTCGCGACAGATCGTGAATTTTTTTAACCTGTTCAAAGCTTTGAATACGGTTGATGGCTTTTTGCACTACAGGGTCATAATCCTGAATGCCAAAGCTGTTTCGCCTGGAGCCCAGGTCGTAAAGCGTCTGGAGCTGTTTTTCACTCGTGTGATTCGGATGTCCTTCATAGCTGAATTCGAAGTCGGTAAAACGGTCTGCTTTTTTGAAGATGCCATCGATGAGTTTTTTCAGGTTCTCTGCCGAGAAAAAAGTAGGGGTCCCTCCACCAAGGTGTATCTCTTTTATCTTCGGGCGCTCTTCAAGAAGATCGCAATACAGGTCCCATTCCTTGAGAACGGTATCCAGATAAGGCTCCTCGACGCTGTGTCTTTTAGTGATCCGCTTGTGACAGGCGCAAAAAGTGCAAAGGTTTTCACAGAAGGGCAGGTGTATGTAAAGACTGATTCCTTCTTCTTCATTGCTTTCGCGGAAGGCTCTTCTCACCGTTTCCTTCCAGTCGGAAAGAGCGATGCCCTCCTTGTCCCAAAAGGGAACTGTAGGGTAACTGGTGTACCTGGGTCCCGGGATATTGTATTTCTGGATAAGCGTCGATTCCATGGCTGGGAGATTGTTATTTGGTTTAGGCCTTGTACTCCTTAACGGCCTCAATGAATGCCCGTGCGTGATCCACGGGAATATTCGGCAAAATGCCATGGCCCAAATTTACGACGTATTTGTCTTTCCCAAAATCATCGATCATATCTTTGACCATTTTTTTGATCGTGCTTGGCGGAGACAGCAATCGGGATGGATCCATATTTCCTTGCAAAGTAACCTTCCCACCGGTGAATTCCCGTGCTAGTTTGGGGCTGATCGTCCAGTCGACACCCAATGCAGAAACATTGGAGTTTGCCATTTCCTCAAGAGCGAACCAACACCCTTTGGCAAAGGCGATCACGGGTGCCTGACCATGGAGAGCATTGATGATTTGCTCCATGTACTGCCATGAAAATTCTCGGAAGTCAGCAGGGGAGAGCATGCCTCCCCAGGAGTCAAAGATCTGCACCGCATTGACTCCAGCTTCAACTTTCGCTTTCAGGTAGGCAATGGTCGTATCCGTGATCTTCTGAAGTAGCATATGCGCTGCTTCAGGTTGTGTGAAGCAGAATTCCTTAGCCCGGTCAAACGATTTTGAGCCCTGACCCTGAACGCAATAGCAAAATACTGTCCACGGCGATCCGGCAAAACCGATCAGAGGTATCTCGTCTTCGAGCATCTGCTTGGTAAGTTTTATGGCATCCATCACATAACCCAGGGTCTCCTGGATGTCTGGAACCGGGGTTTGTTCCACCTGCTTCCTGGTTCGGACTGGTGTTTGCAAGAAAGGCCCGACGCCCGGTTTCATTTCAAAAGGGATGTTCATGGCCTGGGGCACCACCAGGATGTCTGAGAAGAGTATGGCGGCGTCCATGCCATATCGCCTGATAGGCTGCACAGTGATCTCTGCCGCCAGTTCTGGTGTTTGGCATCGGGTGAAGAAATCATACTTCTCGCGAATGGCCATAAATTCGGGCAGATACCTGCCTGCCTGCCTCATCATCCAGACCGGGGGTCTTGACACGGTTTCACCCCGCAAGGCTTTCAAGAAGAGATCGTTTTTTATCGTTGTCATATATTGAATTTGTCTGAAATGGTCTTGAAAGAGGCGTTGACGGCCTTTTCAAATATGTTCAAATCGTTGTCATTTATTACCGTGGACAAGAACCACGCTTCGAATTGGGAGGGAGGCAGGAAGACCCCATTCTCCATCATGCTCCAAAAGAAGACCTTGAACTTTTCCGTATCGCTCGACTGAGCCGAAGAAAAATCCCTTACCGTTTGCTCTGTGAAAAAAGCATTGATCATGGAGCCAAAGTGGTTCACTTGAAGGTCAATTTCGTATTTGTCGGCAGCATTGACCAATATGTTTTTGATCCTGGCAGCTGTCTCGTTCAAGGCAGGATAAGGGTCAGAAGCCTTCAACTCACTCAATGTCGCCAGTCCGCAAGCCATTGCTATAGGGTTTCCGGAAAGCGTTCCGGCCTGGTACATTTCACCAAGGGGAGCCACCATCTGCATGATCTCATCCCTCGCTCCATAAGCTCCGACTGGGAAACCACCACCAATTACCTTGCCGAGGCAGGTAATGTCGGCCTGAAGACCTAAAAGTTCCTGGGCTCCACCGAATTTGGATCGAAAACCGGTCATCACTTCATCTGCAATAATGAGAATGTCTTTTTCTTCAGTGATGCGTCTCAATGCCTCCAGGAAGTCAGGATCCGGCACCACCACACCCATGTTTCCGGCAACTGGCTCCAGGATGACCGCGGCAATGTCATTATGCGAATCGATCTGCTTCTGGACGCTGTCGATGTCGTTGAACTGGGCAATCAGGGTATTTTTAACGGCCTCTTCCGGCACGCCTTTGCTTCCAGGCAAACTCAAGGTTGCCAGGCCTGATCCCGCAGCTACAAGAAGCGCGTCGGAATGCCCGTGATAACAACCCGAGAATTTGATGATTTGGTTCTTGCCTGTATATGCCCTCGCCAGGCGAATGGCACTCAGAACGGCTTCTGTTCCTGAATTGACGAAGCGAACCTTGTCCATTCCGGGAAAAGCATCGCAGACCAGTTCGGCGAGCTCGATCTCTCCCTCTGTTGAGGCTCCAAAAGTATACCCTTTCTGAAGGGCTCTCGATACAGCTTCCTGCACTTTTGGGTGTTTATGCCCAAGAATCATGGGTCCGTAGGAGAGAACCAGGTCCAGGTAGTCATTGCCATCGACATCCACAATATGGCTGCCTTCGGCCCGATCGATGAAAACGGGCGAGCCCCCAACGGATTTGAAGGCTCTAACCGGCGAATTTACAGCACCCACCAGGTTTTTCTGGCCTCTTTCAAATAGAATTGACGAATTTTTCAGGTTCATTTCGATTCGTTTTATTGTTGTTCCCGAAGCAATCGGGCTACTTCTTTGGCAAAATAGGTGATGATCAGGTCAGCACCAGCCCTTTTCATGGATAAAAGGCTCTCCATCATGACTTTTTTCTCGTCGATCCAGCCTTTTTCACCTGCTGCTTTTATCATTGCGTACTCGCCGCTCACATTGTAGCATGCAATCGGAACATTGTAACTGTTTCTCAGATCCCTTATGATGTCGAGATAGGACAGCGCCGGTTTGACCATAAGAATGTCAGCTCCTTCCTCCTTGTCAAAGTCGGCTTCCCTGAAGGCTTCTCTGCGGTTGGCCGGATCCATCTGGTAGGTTCGCCTGTCTCCGAAGCTGGGTGCCGAGTCTGCAGCATCCCTGAAAGGGCCGTAGTAGGAAGACGAGTATTTCACGGCGTAGGACATGATTGGCAGTTGATAAAAGCCTTCTTTATCAAGCGATTCGCGAAGTGTGCGAATCATTCCGTCCATCATTCCCGAAGGAGCGACCATATCGGCCCCCGCACGGGCATGAGAAACGGCCTGTTTTGACAGGTTCTTAAGAGTTGCGTCGTTGTCTACGTCATTGTTGTGGATGATCCCACAATGTCCGTGACTCGTGTATTCGCAAAAGCAGACATCCGTGATTACGTAGAGCTCCGGGTAGTGTTTCTTAATGAACCGTATCGATTTTTGAATTATGCCCTGATCATTCCAGGTCTCGGATCCGATCTCATCTTTGGAATCAGGGATGCCAAAAAGGATCACGGCCCGAATACCTAGTTCTTTGATTGAATCCAATTCTTCCGGCACTGTGTCCAGGGAAAAACGATGGATTCCCGGCATGGATTCAATTTCCTTTTTGATTTTCGTTCCCTCCTCGATGAAGATGGGATAAATCAGGTCGTCAACTGTCAATTGGTTCTCCCGAACCAAACTGCGAATGCCGTCATTGGTTCTAAGTCTTCTGGTTCTGTTCATGATCCTGAATTTGATTCAAAATAGTCATTAACCGACTGGATTACCGCCTCTACCGAAGGGCTTTTCGCTTCGATGACTGTTTGAAAGGCCTTTCGTGCAGCTCCTGCCGTTGTTGCGCCAATGCAGAATGCCACCTCGGATCCAGGTTTGTTCTTTTGAAGATAACTCTCTATTCCTGAAGGACTGAAGAACAATAATCCTTCGTAACGATTCTTGAGTTCGTCAGGTGTCATCAAGGTCAAATAGCTCACAACCTCATGGACGTTGTGTTTGTGTTTTTCAAGTATCTCTGGAAGCTCATCGCGTCTCAGATCCCCGCAGAAAAAAGTGAATTCCTGGGGTTGGTCGAAAGCATCGACCAGGTATTCGGCCAGTTTGCGAGCAGAGTTTGCCGCATGAGTCACCTTGCCTATGCGTTTTTCAATGAGTCGTTTGGTTCTTCTCCCGACACAATAGATATTCCCGATCTTGAGATCCTTTCCTTCAGCGCTGTCAACAAGGGATTCAACTGCGTTTTGACTTGTTAGGATGACGTGTGGCATATCCTTCTTCAGCTCGGTCGTCTTGATGCGTTGATGTCTGACTGTTATGAAATCACTCATGTCAATGCCCACGTCTTTGTTAAGTTCGCTGCTTTGGGCGATGGATATGTGCTTCGTTGAGAATATTCGATGCTTTTTATCGACTTGTCCGATCTGGCGGAGCAATTTTTTTCCTCCCCGATCGAGAATGTAGTTAGCCCCAAATTCAGCCAGATCCGTTATATGCGATGTCGCAACAGTCTTGCTGAACTCGATCTTCTTTTTTCCATCGAGACTGAAAAGCGCTCCTCTAAAGGTTAGCTCCTCATCTTTTATTTGGGCCAAAGCACCTATCGGCGCCGAACAGCCTCCTTCGAGCCTCCTTAAGAATTCCCTTTCCAGGCTCGTGCATATTTCCGTTTCCCGATCGTTGATCTCGGCGCAAATTTTCAATAGCTCCTGGTTTTCTGAAAGCGCCGCGATCATTACAGCGCCCTGGGCAGGAGCCGGCAGCATCCAGTCGAGCTTGATGTTCTCCTTGGGCAGGATGCCGATTCTTTTTAGGCCGGCAAGCGCAAATATGGCTCCGTCCCAGTCATTCGACCTCAATTTACTGAGTCGGGTATTGACATTGCCCCTGAGCCCTGTTATTTTATGGTTTGGAAACCTGTACAGCCATTGGGCCTTTCTTCTTTGACTGCCGGTAGCAATCGTAGCCGTCGGATTCGAGAAAAATTCCTCATTGTTCTTTAAAACCAGGATGTCCTGATGGTTTCCGCGCTTGAGAACGGCGGCTTGCTCAATGCCTTTGGGGAGTTGAGTGGGCACATCCTTCAGGGAATGCACGGCAATATCGATTCGTCCATTGAGAAGTGCTATGTCCAGGTTTCTGGTAAACACGCCTGTGGTGCCCAACTCATAAAGTGGCTTGTTCAATACTTCATCACCGATGGAATCGATTTTCACAATCTCCGTTTCGTGCCCGAGAT
>CBDUAY010000011.1:0-33942 GCA_965365245.1 uncultured Flavobacteriaceae bacterium
AACTCTAATCAAGTTTCCTGTGAATCGTGGTCGCATCGCTTTGCGCGGATGGAAAGATCGTCATATCAGCAATCTGCACATGCTCAGGGGCATTTACGCAGAAAAGGATGCACTCGGCGATGTCTTGTGCCACAAGAGGTTTGTAGCCTTCATAAACCTTTTTAGCCCTTGAGTCATCTCCTTTGAACCGGACGTTTGAAAACTCAGTCTCCACCGCGCCCGGGGCAATGTTGCTCACCTTTATCCCTTCCGGAACGAGTTCGAGTCGCATTCCCTTGCTGATGGCTTCGACTCCCGATTTTGCAGCACAATAAACCGTTCCTTTGGCATAGGTTTGTTTCCCGGCAATGGATCCTACATTCACAATGTGACCCTTGTGTTTCTGAATCATATGGGGAATGAGCATTTTAGAAACATAGAGAAGGCCACTGACATTCGAATCCATCATTTTCTGCCAGTCTTCAACAGATCCTTCTTTGAGCAGGTCGAGCCCATGTGCACCTCCTGCATTGTTAACCAGGATGTCGACTTCTCTCCAGCTCTCCTCCAGGCTTAAAATGCTTTTTCGAACACTTTCGTAATCGCTCACATCAAAGCTCAGCGTTTTGACCTGAACCAATTGACTGAGCTCAGCCTTGAGTACCTCAAGTCGAATTTCTCTTCGGCCACAAAGGATCAAATCTATGTTGTTTTTAGCGAAGAGTCGTGCTGTGGCTTCTCCGATTCCGGAGGTTGCACCTGTAATCAAAGCTTTTCTATTCATGGAATCTCGGTTTTGTCACTGACAAAAATAGCGAATATAAAAATGGGTCAGCAAGGGGAAAGCTGACCCATTTCTGACATGCTCCAATGTTGAGGGGGATCGACATGTTTCAGATCATGTTTTCGCTGTGAACAGGCTCCAGGTCGAGTTCGAAAACTGGTTCTTGCCCTGAGCGGATATACCCGACTTTGGTGTGCTCATTGAAATTGAAGAAAACCGGTTTCTCGTTGCGGAGCAGATCAAGGAAATGATTATACTCGCTGATGGGGTAGCGAAGGTTCACGCGATCCACATGACGGGAATTCGGGGGGATGAAATATCCTTCATGATAAAAGTAGGCGGTCATTACCGGAGTGGTTTGCGTATCGTTGTAGCAATTGATTATGGCGTGGCACTGAAGATTGCTCTCTGAGCCCCCTGCATAGAGGCTTGCAGCATATTTTGTTATGAGACCCATTTTTTTGAATTTTCGATTATGGGATTAATTTAGACAGGATAGTTGTAAAAAACGTTGACCGCCGTCAATTCACAAGATGATTTTGGTCAAAAAAAAACCGGCTGCCCTCAAGCAGCCGGTCAATAACCAACTTAAAACCTAATCATTATTATGAAAAAAACCTTATTCTTTATGCGAAAGCAGGAAGCACGTCTTCCAGCTTTTCCTGATTCCTGAAAATCACGTTTCTGAACTCGCTTTGACTCATTATTCCTTTTCGGAGGCTAATGATCGCGTTTTCCACATCCCTTTTGATCTTATTCGCTTCTACTTTGCACAGAAACCCTTCAGGGATATCGATGAATTTGAGTATTCCTATGGCCATTACGGAGTCTAAAACTGAACTTTTCATTTTTTTGTCTTTTTAATTACAATCCAAATGTACGCTCTGATATCCTGTATTCTTACGACATTCAATGTCATAATTCAATGATTTTAGTTAAAATCTTGTTAATATGTCAAAGTATGCTGTTTATGGTACGAATATTCCATTTGAACTGACGCTTACATATTGAATTATCATTCATAAGTTTGTTCTATTGTCAAATCCTTGAAAAAAATAAATCCTATTCCATGAAAAAAGCAACCTACGCACTACTTCTGATTTGTTTCATCTCTTTGGGCACCTACGCCCAGGAAGCTTCAGGTATGATCGAAGTATCCGGTATCTCAGCAGCTGAAGAACTCCCCGAAGAATTAACCATAAACATTCCACTTGTGGTAATTGACTCCTCTTATTTGTCTTGTAGCAGTAAATTGAACATTTTGCTTGCGGATCTTAAAAAAGACCTGGAATCCAAAGGTGTAGACAGGAAAGATCTGAGCACGGGCAATTATACGATCTCGGAGAATTTCGAATACAAGCAGGGCGAGCGCGTACGTTCTGGTTTCAAGGGGCAGGTCAACCTTACCCTAAATAAAAGATATGAGCCCGGTCTGGTCGATGACTTCCTCCAGGCAGCAGAAAAATTCAGTCTTCAGTATACGGTGCGGTTCAAGCTGTCAGAAGAGCAAAAGGAAAAGTTGAGCAAAGCTGCCATGGTGCAAGCCGTTGACGATGCGAAGCGAAAAGCGAAAATTCTTGCCGATGCTTCCGGGGTCAAGCTCAAATCGATATCTAAAGTTTCATTTGGCGAATCTCCAGCGCGACCCGGACCTTTGACTGAGGTTGCAAGATTGTCAGCTGACGGAGCTGTTTCTGATTCAAACGGCTTGAAACTATATCCGGGTGAGATATCTGTTTATCAAACCGTGCATATGGTCTGGCATATCTCCCAGTAGGTAAATTATGTACTGATAGCGATGATCCGTCAAGAAATCGGATGACACCGTCAATGCATCACATTGTGGCTTGTTCTAAAGTGGAATCCAATCGGTTGGATATAGGCGCCGGCTTTTGATTGGCTCTTTCAACTCAGTCTTCAATGACATTGAGAAGTTGCTTGACCATTTCAGCCGTTGTCTTGTGTTTTCTAATCATAACTCTTCAGGTTTCGGGGGTAATTTTTCAACGTTGTGAAAGTACTCTAAAAATCTGAAGAAAACTTTAAGAAATTGTTAGTTTTCAGCTGTTAACAAAGATTTAATGTTAAATTCTGCTCTGATAGGTGTACAGATCGTGATATCGACCTTTCATCGCGAGTAATTCTTCGTGTTTGCCCTGCTCTGCAATTCGTCCATTTTCAATTACCAGAATCTGATCCGCTTTCTGAATAGTGCTCAATCGGTGTGCAATGACAAAAGTAGTTCGGTCCTTCATGAGTGTCTGAAGACTCTTCTGAATGAAGGTTTCGCTTTCAGTGTCGAGATTGGAAGTTGCCTCGTCGAGTATGATGACTTTCGGATCGGCAAGGAGTGCCCTCGCAATGGAAATTCGCTGGCGCTGGCCACCTGAAAGTTTGACGCCTCGCTCCCCGATTATGGTTTCCAAACCATCTTCGAATCGATCGGTGAATTCATGAACATAGGCACCTTTAACGGCCGCCATGAGTTCTTCCTCGCTGGCATCTGGCCTTGGAAAGAGTATGTTTTCACGGATGCTTCCCTCATACAGAAAATCGTCCTGGAGCACAACCCCGAGTTGTGAACGATAGCTGCCCAGGTTGACCTTTGACAGGTCCGTCTGATCGAGATACACTTTCCCGGAATCAGGATTGAGAAAGGTGGCCGCGAGACCGGCGATAGTGGATTTTCCAGAACCTGAGGAGCCGACAAGGGCGGTTACGCTGCCCGCTGGTGCCTTGAAGTTGATTTCGTGCAAAACCTCCTTGCCTTCCTCATAGCTGAAAGAGACATTCTCAAAAACAATGTCGCCGTGGATCTTCCCAATTCGCTCTGTGCGTACCTCGGGATCGTCTTCTTCGTCCATCTGCATAAGCTCCTGCGTCCTGTCAAGGCCTGCCAGGGCTTCTGTCAGTTGGCTGCCGATATTGCTCATTTGCACGATCGGGGCGATCATGAAGCCCAGAAAGAGGGTGAAGGAGACAAATTCTCCATAGGTCATTTTTCCGTCCATTATAAAGTAGCCCCCGATTCCCATGATGCCGGTTGACGCCAGACCCAGCAAAAAAGTCGATGAGCTGGTCATCAGGGCCGTTGCCGTCAGGCTCTTTTTGACATTGAGAAACAGCCGTTCTACCCCGGCTTCAAATACTTTGTTTTCCTGAGCTTCGGCATTGAAGCCTTTGATGACTCTTATTCCGTTGAGGGTTTCGGTTAGACGCCCGGTGACTTCTGCATTGATTTTTCCACGGGCTCTGAATATAGGTCGGATATAACCAAATGCCTTAAGGGCTATGACGGCGAAAATCGCCACGGGAACAAGCACGAAGAAGGTCATGGTTGCGTTGATCTTGATTAGAATGATGAGAGCGATCACCGATGTCAGCGTTCCCCCGATGAGCTGGACCAGGCCCGTTCCAACAATGTTTCTGACTCCCTCAACGTCGGTCATTACCCTTGAGACCAGCGCCCCCGATTTATTGTTGTCAAAGAATCGAACCGGAAGCGTGAGAATTTTTCTCTGGACTTTGGCCCTGAGCAATGAGATCAGGTGCTGTGCCTCAACGCTGAGAAGTCTGGTCAAAGAGAAAGAGCTTATCGCCTGGATGATGATGGCAGTCAGCACCGCTGCCAGCAGAAACCACAGGGCCCTCATGTCCTGAGACGGGATAATATCATCTATAAGGCTCTTGGTGGCATAGGGAAGTACCAGACCAGCCAGACTGCGCAGCACAATTAGGATCAAACCGATGAACACTATTTTTTTTCGGGGCCAAATAAACTCTTTGGCTGCCCAGGCGAAGGATACGTTGTTTTTACTCATGCTGAAATTTAGTCGAATATCGGGCCAAAACCGAATCTGTGACAATTCGTCAGCTAAAAAGAATAATTCTTTTGAAGAACAAAGAACAATTAATTGGACTTTAAAGCGTTATGAGGATTAGAAAACAAATTGACTATGAAAATTTTACCCAACACAATGGGCTCTTCTTTAAGAGTCCTGAGGATGCTGAGCATTTCTCTACTTATGATCTTCGCCCTCGCCGCTTGTAATGACGATGACGATGACGACATGATTTCTTTTTTGGACAAGCACGGTGAAACCCAGTGGAAATTCCAGGATCCCAATTCTGATACGGTTTTGTATCTGAGAATAAACGACTCGCAAGCGAATCCTTTTGAGCTCTGGCTGACCTTTTTGGCCAACAGCTGTTACGTCTACCAGTCTGTCGAAGACGACGGCACTCCTGAAATACTTGAGAATACTGAAAACAAGCTCGTGATTCGTGTGGACGAGAGCAATGACGAATACACCATCGTCACACTCACAGTTTCACAGAATGTCCTTACGGTAGCCAGCGAGGACTATGAGAACGGGGAGTTGGATGAAGAAAACGTCGTGATCCTTTTTGCGAATCAGGATGACATCAGCAATATAGAGATCTGCGCTTTTTAAAACCTAAGTTTGAGGAGATTCGTTCTCTGCAAGTTCTATCCGATGCCAGGCCAAAAGCCTGGCATTTTTTTTGTAACTTATCGACAAACAAGACGTCCTTAAAAATGCAAAATAGTTGATAAAATCTTTTGTTTGCAAGGTCATTTGAGAGGTAAGTTTTATAATTTTGTACTGAGTTGTGAAATGATGAATGTATGATGAAACATTACGCTGTCTTTCTTTTTTTCTTCTTGTTCGCTTTCTCTGCAGTATGTTCTGCTCAGACTGAGCTGGAGCAACTTGCACCTACGCAGGAAGAGATGACCAGCTTCAAGCTCAATGAGGCCGTGAAAATGTTTCCAAACCCAGTTCAGCATTATGTCAACCTCCAGTCGGGTATTCCAATAACGCGAGTTCAGGTATACAGCCTCCTGGGGCAGTTGCTAAAGGACGTCCCGAAAAATCCGACAAGGATCTACCTGGGCGATCTCGACTCCGGAATCTACATGATCAAAATCTATTCAAACGAGCATCATATCACCAAGAAACTCGTAAAGCGATAGCTTCTTTTATCCAAAATCAGCAATCAATATGAAGTACAACGCCGCCCTCGTCCTGATCTTTATTGCCTTTTTCACAGTTACTGCCCAGAACAAGAAGGAGCCTAAAACCGATTTTACCAGGATGTACCTCCCGGTTTGGATCGAAGCCCGGGATCACTGCATGGATGTGGCACGAGCCATGCCTGAAGAAAAGTACTCCTATAAACCCACCGAGGTGAGCAAGACCTTCGGAGAGCAAATGGTGCACATCGCGCATACGATTCCCTTGCTGACCCAGAGGTATGTTCAGGGTATGGATGTCAAACCGAACACGCCGGATGCCTCCAAAATGAGTAAGGATGAGATTCTCCAATTGCTGGAGGAAGCCTTTGATTACACCACGAATGTGATCTACACCATCGATCAGGATAAGCTTGATGAGACCTGTGTCATGTACCACAGCGGGAATACGGTAAGCAGAGCTTTTGCGTTTTTCTATGTTCAGGATCACATGGCCAATCACCGGGCCAAATCGAATCTTTACTTGAGAATGAACAATATTGATCCGCCGGAATTCACCTGGTAGAGGAAGATGGCTGAGAGCAATAAAAAAGGATTCTTGTTACCCCCGGCCGTCGGATATTCATTATCCGTTATGGCCTCGCTTCTCCTTAGAAACAGGGTGTCTTTTCGATATGTTCCCCGCTTGTTGATAACTTTGATCATAAACCTGGTCAACCTGCCTTTTAGGATTTATGAACGTTTCCTGATAAATCCCAGGATGTCAAAAAAAGAATTGGACCATCCTCCGATTTTTATTCTGGGTCATTGGAGGAGCGGGACGACGCATCTTCACAATCTTTTGTGCAAAGACCCCCGGATGGCCTATGCCAGCACCTTTCAGAGTGTCTTTCCGGACACCCTGTTCTCTTGGCTGGGACGTTTTATTTTCGAGGGATTTGCGCGTTTGCTGATACCCGGAACCCGAAAGGGTGACAACGTGATTTTGGGCACCCGTTTGCCGCAGGAAGAGGAATTCGCTTTGGGAGACAAGACCCCGGTTTGCTATTACTACTTTTGGATGTTTCCTCGTCGAATGCGAGAGTACTATGACCGATGTGTGCGGATGCTCGGCATTTCGGATGGACGCAGGGAATCGTGGCGCTCAGACTACAAGCTCCTGATTGCGAAAGCAATTCGAGACACGAGTGGGGACCGATTCCTGTCAAAGAATCCACCCAACACGGGAAGAATCGGGTTTTTGTTGGAGACTTATCCGGAGGCCAAGTTCATTCACATACACAGAAACCCGGTTGAGGTCTACCTTTCGACGCAAAACTTTTTCCGTAAGATGATGCCGCACCTGCAATTGCAGACTATTGACCAGGAACAGATCAATGAAGACATCTTTGAAGTGTACAAAATGCTGATGAAAGATTATCTGAAACAGCGTTCACTCGTTCCCGAAGGGCAACTCGTGGAAGTCTCCTTTGAGCAGTTGGAAAAGGACCCGATGGCTGTCACCAAACGGATTTACAGCTCTCTTGGAATCGATGGCTTTGACCAGGCAGAATCTCATTTTCAACGGTACGTCGATCAAATGAAAAGCTACCGAAAGAATCGCCATGAAATCGCACCGGAGCTGGAGGAGCGCATTCATAAGGAGTGGGGCTTCGCTTTTGCCGAATGGGGGTACGAAAACAATGTAAAGTGATGAGATTTGTGAAACATATTTTGGCGAAAAAAAGCCTGGAGCTTCCTTTTATTATGCTGTTCCTGACAGTATCCGTATTGCAAGCTCAGGACAGCTGGAAGCAGATACGTGAAAAGCAAGGGATCACTGTGTTTACGCGCTCGAACCCGAATATGGATTTCAAGGAATTCAGATCGAATATGACTGTCAACGGCACTGTGGAACAGTTTCTCTCTGTTCTTTATGATGTAGACGGATTGTCGTCATGGGGTTATAACGTAAAGAAAGCCCACCCGGTTAGCAGCGACGGCGATACGATACAGGTGTACTACGCTGAGGCGAAGGCTCCCTTCCCGTATAAGAATCGTGACGGCGTTTATCTCAATCGCCTCAGATGGAATTCCAAAGAAAGAGAACTGTTCGTTGAAATTGACATGCCTGACGACCTGATTCCCGAAAAGGAGAACCTGGTGCGGATGGAGGGTTATGGCTCATGGATTGTGCGTGAGTTGAATGATGAAAAACTGGAAATCATCTTTCAAATGCAAATGGATCCTGGCGGAAACATCCCAGCCTGGATGGCCAACATGTTTGCAGGAGATACACCGTACCACACCCTTAGGGGTCTTAGAGAGGCCATGCAGGAAGAGAAACATCAAGGGAAAACCTATGAATTCATCCGGTGATTTAATATCATACCGGGATAAATCATTCGCCCTTCAGTCATTCTGAATCCTTTTTCCCTGCCAGATTCTCGACTGTGAAGACATCATCCGAGATGCCCTGATCGAATTTCATCTCAGTCAAAAATATGCTGGTGGAATGCTCTTTTTTTATGTCAGTCATGACAACTTCCTTCGCATACCAGTACTTGCCCTGTTTGACATAGCTGTAGGTCGCGTATTTGAAATACTCCTTGTTCTCGTCAAAGTATTCCATTTTTACAGGATATCGGTGTTCCCGGTTGAGGTATACTATGATCTTTGAATACCTCGATTTCATCGACATGGGCATGAGTTCGAGTTGAACGATATCCTCATTCGGGTTTTCCACCACACCCGGAGTGAATCTGTCACTATAGGAGGTTCCCGTCATGTCTTCGTAAGAGAAGTCTGTTCCTGTGAAAGCCTGGCTTTTGCTCAACAGTGAGATTTTAATAGGTTTTCCGAAGGCAGGCATGTACATCCACATCTTGTCATCGGGCAGAGAAAGTGTTGCGATCCCGGCCTGCTTTTCGGGCTTCGTATACCTGTAAAGCTTCATGTATCTTCCCTTCTGAATCAGAACGGCTTCACGCACTTTTTCTTTCCCGGATTTATCTGTCAAAACCATCTTTACCTTGGCCTCTTTGTCCTTGGGTGCTGACATGAGTTCATCCATGGAGATGAGCAGTTCACTTGCGCTCTGCGCTTTCATCGAAGGGTTCATGATGATAACGAAGAGCAGAAAAAAGAGAGTAGATTTGATAATTTTCGCAGTGGATTCCAAGGTGTTCATTTGTCAGGGTTTTTCTTTGATTTCCTTTTGTAAAGGATCATGTTTCTTTTTCGAGAGGATCAATATGGCCGGGAGCATGGTCAGGGCTCCAAACGAGGAGCTGAACATGCTGATTGCAATCAGTATGCCGAAGTACTGGAGAGGCACCATTTCGGAGAACACAAGTACCAGAAATCCGGCCGAGACTGAGATCACATTGATCACGATGGCCCTTCCGCTCACGATCACGGCTTCATCAATTGCGTGATCAAGATCTCCTGTGTATTCATAGGCCTGGTTGAAATGAGAGATGACGTGTATCGAATAATCGATGCCGATCCCCAGGGCCACGCTGGCCACCAAAACAGTCGCCATGTTCAGTGAAATGCCTGTCAGCCCCATCAGGCCAAAAAGAATTAGTATTGCCGCAATGATGGGCAATGCTGCGTATACGCCGCTTTTAAGGGAGCGAAGAATAAGTCCGACGATCAGAATTACAAATACTATGGCTATGCTTATGCTTCCGATCTGGCTGTTGACAAGGCTCTGATCCATGGTGATGTCAACAAAAGGCATTCCGGTGATCTGAATTTGACACTCTTCTTTGGAATTTGCCTCGATAAATTTCTGCATGTAGGATGCAAACTCCTTTTTCGACTTGTTGTCGGGTGATTTGAATTTGGAGATGATTATCCCTTCGGTAAGCTCCTCGTTGACGAAGCGTTGCATGACCTCATTGCCGTCCAGAAGGAACCATAATTGCTGAATCATGTCGGCTTCAGCCGGAACCTCCCGGTTTCCGGTTATCGCCAGGTTGATCTCAGCGATCAGCTTGGCCACCGACATCGATGTGTAGATCTCAGGACTCTCCTCCATATATGCACTGGCTCTCATCATCGTATTGAGCACCATGGGATCCTGCATGTTTCCTTTGAAGTGAACGAAAACGGGTTTGGTCCCGCCGAATTTCTCTACCATGATGCGCTCAGCCTGGCGGGTGGGATTTCCTTTTTTGAAATAATCCTGGATGTCGACGCTTCGGGTGATAAAGAATATGCCGAACAGACTGGCCAGGATCACAAGGCCCCAGGCCATAAGAATCTGCCTTGGGCGCCTCATCAAAAATGATTTCAGCGGTATTAAAAACCGGTCGGACCAGGCTTTCTTGTGCAATGCATTATCCTTTAAACCTGCGTCATCTTCATTTGCCTTCGGCTTCCGTCCGGAGGCTTCCAGTACTGCAGGGACGAAAAAAATGGAGAGCAGGCAGGCGACAAAGGTTCCTACCGCTGTGAAAATCCCAAATTCCTTTATCATTTCCAGGTAGGCTCCAAAGATGAAGGAGACAAATCCGATGGCCGTGGTGATGGCTGCGAGAATGACAGGTACCATTACATAGTTCATGGCTGCTTTTACAGGAAAAGGGTTTCCCTGGTTTCGCAGCAGCTGTATCCGGTTCACGACATGAATCGCGTAGGCGCTTCCCACGGCCAACAATATCATCGGGATGTTATTCGAGATCATCGACATGCTGAAGCCCATCTGTGCCATGAGCCCCAGGGTCCAAACTATGGAGATAACGGCAGTCATAAGGGGCAGTATCACCCCGTTCCATGTTCTGAAGCTGATAAAAAGTATAAAGGCGATGAGGATCAAAGCGATTGGAAGAAGTGCACTTAAATCCTTCTTCATCAATTGTGCGATATAGGTAATGAGCATCGGGGAACCGATGTAGTACAATTTCTCAGGCAATTCAAGAGCTGTGGTTTTGTCAATGACCTCTTGGGCCACCACATTCACATTGGCGTCGTCTCGCAGGGTGAAAACGATCAGGCAGGAGGTCTCGTCTTCAGAGACTATAGAGCCTTTGTACATGGCATTTGCCTCAATATTGCTCCGCAGCAGGTCAAAGTCTTCTTTGGAGTCGGGGAGGTCGTATTCATCCACCAACTGGCCAATTTCTATGCCCGAATCACCACCTTTGATGTTGATGATGTTGCTGAGACTTGACACCGAGGAGATGCCGTCTATCCTTTCGATGGTATCGGTGAGGATGCCGATGTGCTCAATGACTTCAGTTCGATAGATGTTGTCGGTCTCAAGGATGACAATGCCCATTCGATTGCCGCCGAAATTCTGACCGATCTGCCTCATGAGCAGGGCATCGGGATCTGAATCCGGAAGGGAGCTCAATACGTCCGCATCGATTTTTAAGTTTCTGATTTGTAGGCCCAGAACAACAGTTAGCACCGACACCAGAACGATGATGGGCCATTTGAAAGCAATGATTTTTTCGGAAATTGTATTGACCTTCACGGGCTTGCTCGATAATCGCTAAGCTAAGGTATGATTTTAAATTGAATCAATTGTCGATCTCCTTGATGATGCGGGCCGGGTTGCCGCCCACAAAAACATTGTCAGGAACCGATTTGGTTACCACAGCGCCAGCTCCTATGACAACTCCGTTTCCGATGCTTACCCCGGGGCAAATGATGGCACCGCCTCCGACCCAAACGTCGTTTCCTATTGTGATGGGCTTGGCGAATTCCAGCCAGGTTTTTCGCGCTTCGGCTTCCATAGGGTGAGTGGCCGTATAGATTTGGACATTCGGCCCGAAGAGCACATCGCTGCCGATGGTCACAGGCATTACGTCCAGAATGCAGCAGTTGAAGTTGAAAAAAACATTCTTTCCGGTTTGAATGTTGTAGCCATAATCACAGTAAAAAGGAGGCTCGATCCAGAGACCTTTGCCTGCCTTAGGCATCAGGGTGCGCAGGAGTTGATTGCGTTCCTTCTTTGAATCCTCATTCAAAGCGTTTATTTGCTGGGTCAGCAATCTCGCCTTATGCCTTTCCTTGACCAGGATGGGATCTGCAGCGTTGTACAGTTCCCCGGCCAGCATTTTCTCTTTTTCTGTCATAGACTTGCTTTCTTATTGAATTTTCTGATAATAACCCTCGTTCCTTTGTCGTGATTTAGATAGCTCCACGCCCAGTTAAAAAAGACGATGAGACGATTCCGAAAATCAACCAGGAGCATAAGGTGAACGAACATCCATATATACCACCCTATTATACCTCCAATTTTCATGAATGGCAGATCAACAACCGCTCGATTTCTGCCGATTGTCGCCATAGTGCCTTTGTCATTGTGCACAAAAGGCTTCATTTCCTGCCCTGATGACAACCTGTTCAAATTTTTGGCCAGTTGATGACCCTGCTGCTCAGCAACAGAGGCCAGCATTGCGTTTCCTTTTGGATATCGCTCACATGATATGCAGGCCACATCTCCAATGGCGAAAACGTCTGGTTTGTCCTTGATCCTGTTGAACTCGTCAACGGCGATCCGGTTTCCTCCAACAATATCTCTTTTGCGAATTCCCTTCGGAAACTTGCCTTTGATGCCAGCAGCCCAGATGACAGTTTTCGCCTCAAGCTCAAATTCTCCGGTTTGGACAATATTTCCGTCAAAGCTCTTAACCCGTTGATGAAGATAGATATTGACATCTCTTTTTCTCAAGTATTTCTCTGCCCGGGCTGAGGCCTCTTCACTCATGCCTTTGAGAACCCTTCCATTTGCCTCAACGATGCTGATTTGCATCCTTCGTATGTCAAGATCGGGATAGTCATTCGGAAGAATATGCTCTTTCAATTCGGCAAGGGCTCCGGCAAGTTCGATGCCGGTAGGGCCACCGCCAACGATAATGAAATTCATCAGTCTCTGTCTTTCTTTCAGATCTGTCGTATTCAGGGCCTCCTCGAAATTCTCAATTATCTTGCTTCGAAGGTTCAGCGCTTGAACCACATCCTTCATTGGCAGAGCATAGTTCTTGATGTCTTTCATCCCAAAAAAATTCGAAGCAGCACCGGTTGCAAGCACGAGATAATCGTAGCTAACTGAACCTATCGAGGTATGAACCGTGTTTGAATCCTGGTCAATTCTCTCCGTTTTAGCCATTCTAAAAAAGAAATTTCGCTTGCCCTTGAATATTTTTCGAATGGGATATACAATCGAATCAGGTTCAAGGCCGCTGCTTGCAACCTGATAGAGCAGAGGTTGGAAGGTATGATAGTTCCTCATGTCAAGAAGCACTACCTGGTATTTGCTCCCGTCGATGTTTTTGCAAAACTTCAAACCGGCAAAACCACATCCCACTACAACGATTCGGGGTTTGTCTATTTTGGGGATGTTCATTGCTTTCATCACGGATTTCATTTTTTTGTCCGAATGAGCCAGGCATCCCTGCGGGCCCTGGTCTTCTTGTCGATGTCAGTCATAAGCTGGGTTTTGAAACTGGGATCGCTTCCGAGGGTCACTTGTTTGATGCCGGTCTTTCCAAATCTGGAATAGCTGACCTCAATAGTCTCGCCGGGCTTGAATTTTTCCAGAGAAGCTTCAACACTCGTTTCTCCCGTTGTCGGCTGATCATTCAAGGACAAGATCAAGTCACCCTTGCTTAAGCCTGCTTTGTAAAACGCCGAACCTTCAATTGGGTTGGTGCTAATTTGCCAATTCTGATCCTTTTGTTCAATTCTGGCCCCAAGACTTGGGCGTTCCGGGTTCGCCACTGAGATTTCGATACCAAATGTCGCCAACAAGGAATTGAAGTCAGGCAGCTTACTTGAGTAGATGTAATTTGAGAAATAGGATTCTGCGAATTCTTTGGTGCTGTATTCTCCTAGTATTGACTTGAGGTCTTCCAGGGTATAGGGAAGCTCCTTCTTGCCGTGCCGATCCCAAACCAACTTCATGAAATCGTCGAGGTTCTTGTCTGAGTCCATCTCCCTCAATAGCAAATCCAGGGCGAGGCCCAGCACATTTCCGTAAGAGTAATAGGAGATGAAGGTATTCTCCCGGTTCACTTCATCCACTGAGGTTGCAGCATCCACAAAGGGAGCCTGGTAACTCATGCCCACAGGCCCATAGTGCCTTCTTCCCGGGTAATTGACAACATAGCTCAAGACCCCTGCAAGACGACTGGCATATTCCTCCATGCTTATAATCCCGGCCCGGCAAAGCGACAAATTGGTGTAATAGCTTGTAAAGCCTTCAGCGAACCAAAGCTCACCGGAGATGTTTGCATCTTCAAAATCGAAAGGCTCCAGCGAAGCGGGGCGAATCCGCTCAACGTTCCAGGCGTGAAAAAATTCATGAGCCACTGTTCCAATATTTCGCTCCTGACCTCCCTCTGATAAGGCTCTCCGACTTGTCAGAACTGTCGAGTTCCTGTGTTCCATTCCATCACCATCCACATGGGGTGCATAGCAGGCCAGGAAAGTGTAGGTGTCAAAGTCAAAATCCGGCAATTCACCGAAGACCCGCATTTGCTCCTTCACTATTTTCTCAGCCTTCAGAGCATACTCCTCGAATCCCTCATAACCGTTCTCCTGGTGCAGCACAAAGTTTATTGTTGCAGTTCCCGACGATGACTCGACTTCAAAGCTTTGGATCCGGTGATCACTTGCCTCGATCGGGCTGTCCATGAAATATTGCAAATGAGGTGCGTAAAACCGATTTTCTCCTAGAGGCTTGAGTTGTGTGGCGACTTTCCAGTTCAGGTCCTCTCTTGTCAGGATTTCGATTTCAATCGGCTGGTCAGCATGATCCGGGGCATAGACAAAAGAGGCCGGAATATTAAGATGCGCGTGACTTTCATCTATTTGGGCATAGGTGCCGTCAGCGTGATTCGCAAACAGCGTGTACCTTATCCTGACCGTCCCGTCATGATCCGATACGATCCATTCATGCGGGTTCGGTCTTTCGAATTCCAGTGGTTCGTCATTTCCATTGAGGGCTTGAAATCCATATACATTTTTGGCAAATTCGTGAACGGCATATCGTCCGGGTGAGCTCCGGCTCATTCGAAGTCGCAGATTGCCGGGTTCAATGCCCTCGTAGATTATTTCAATATCAGCTTCGTGATGAACGGCCCTCTCAAAACTGATGCTGTACTTGACGGTATGCTGAGAAAAAAGGGCAATCGTCGAGAAAACAAGGGCCAGCAAAATCAAATAGGATCTCATAGTAATCTAAATACGGGAATAAGGAATCAGCGTACGACCAATGGGTTCATCCACTTAAACTCGTACTCAGTGTCCGGAATCACAATGCGCTCTGCAATTCTCTCCATCCGCTCGGGAAGTTTCATAAGGTAGGCGCGGGCCTTTTCGGCTTCGGCACTTAGTCCGGACATTGTGTCTATTTTCCAGGCCTCATTCAGTTTTCTCAAGATGTCAACATAGTCAAAACTGGTGTAAACTCCTATACGCTGCGCCACTTCAGAGAATTTTTCAAAAAGTCCGCCCTGGGCTTCAAAGGATTCCCTAAGATGCATGGCTGGCATGGTGATCTTCAATTTCATCATGTCGAAATAGGCGATCATCATTTCACTGGGGTCCACCTCGAAGATTTGTCTGACGAATTCTGTGTAGGCTTTGTGATGTCGCATCTCGTCTCCCGCAATGATCTTGCACATTTTGCTCAGGTTCTTCAAGCCTGCTTTTCGGGCAATTTTCGCGACATTGTTGTGCGAGACATAAGTAGCCAGCTCTTGAAAGCTTGTGTATACGAAATTTTTATAGGGATCGCGTGACGTTCCGATGTCAAATCCATCCGCAATCAGGTGTTGGGTGCTGATTTCAACCTCACGCATATTTACCCTTCCTGACAGGTAGAGATACTTGTTGAGCACATCGCCGTGACGGTTTTCTTCAGCCGTCCACATACGAACCCATTTGGCCCAGCCATTGTCTCCTTCTTCACCGTGCTGGTTCACACCGACCACGTCCATCAACCAGGATTCATAGGTAGGAAGCGCCTCTTCTGTGACCATGTCGCCTACCAGGGTGACCCAAAAGTCATTTCCTAGATCTTTAGCGATTTCCCGAATTTCCTCCACTTCATCCATAAAGCTGTCAGACTGGGGGTTTGGCAGAAAGTCTGAGGGCTGCCATATTTTTTCAGGGGGAATGAGATAGTCTTTCAAATAAGTGCTGACATTCCGCTCGAGGTTGAGCATGACTTCGGCCCGAAGATTTTTTATGGACATAGATTCATTATATTTTGGCGTTCGATGTATTGCGAAGGTAAGGATTTAATTCTTGTGTCCCTCGGCGAGGTGCATGCCCAATTTATCTGACTTCCTAGGAAATTAAGGTTAAAACCTCTAATTTTATCAATTAACTAATCAAACCCTCATGTTACTCAATGTTCTGCTTGGCTTGTTCATTATTGGGATAACTGTCGTAATCCAGGCACAGGGGACCAATTTCTGGTTGCATAAGTTCATGGCTGTTCAAGAGAGACTCTCAAAGGGTCAATTCAATAAAAGAACGGTTCGTATCCTGACTTTCACCTCTTCTTTTCTCATATTTCTACATCTCATTCAGGCCAGCATCTGGGCACTTGTTTACCTTTTGCTGCCGGGAATAAATGGCTTTCAGAGCTTCGAAAAAGCGATTTACTTTTCTTTGGTGACTTTCACAACTTTGGGCTATGGTGACATCACTATTGGATCAGCTCATCGAATACTGGCCGGCTTGGAGTCGATTAATGGAATCATTCTCATTGGGTGGTCGACGGCATTTATGTTCTTTGTTTACCAGGAGATTGTGAAAATAGAGTGGAAAAGTCTCAATAAAAAAGGAAAGTAATCCAAAAGAGTAGAGGAAAGTATTTGAGAGACACAATTGACAATTTGATATGAAAAAGGAAAAGGACGCAAATCAAGAAAATCCCGAAAAGCAGGAGGTCCAGAAAAACCAAGACAAAATTGAGGAGAGAAAACCCGGATCGATTAAAAAAATCACCTATGTTGTCTTAGTCATCGCGGTATTGTTTTTCATTTGGTATGTTGCAGCGGACCGACATACGCCCTACACCGACCAGGGAAGAGTTCAGGGACTTATAACGCCCGTTAGCCCGAGGGTTTCAGGTTTTGTTACTGATATTCGCATTCAGCTGCACACCCGGGTCAAAGCAGGAGACACCCTTATTCAGCTCGACCGAAGACCTTTCGAAATCGCGGTTTCAAAGGCTGAAGCCGGGATAGACAATGCGGTTCAATCCATTGCAGCGAGTTCAGCATCTGTCAAATCATCAGCGGGAAGATTGGGTGTGGCAAGGGCTCAGCTTGATCGTGCAGAACGGAACTGGAACCGTGTGCAGCAGGTGATGAAAGAAAACGAAGGGGCGCTTTCTGCTGCGGACAAGGACCAGGCCGAAACAGCCTATTTACAAGCTGTTGAACAGGTAGCCTCTGCGGAGGCAGGGCTTGAAAGAGCCCAGCAGCAATTGGGTATCGACGGCCCTGAGAACCCCAAGATCAGAACTGCGGTTCAATCCCTCGAACAAGCTCAGCTTGACCTTGAATTCTCGACCATAGTTGCTCCGACAGACGGATTTATCGAGAGTTTTGAAATCGACCTCGGATACTATGCATCAGCCGGACAGCCTTTAACTACCTTGATTTCGTCAAGTGATGTCTGGATACAGGCAAATCTCAAGGAGAACAACCTGTCACAGATGAGCATAGGGGACGAGGTGGAGTTCATACTTGACATCGCTCCGGGACGCGTGTTCAAAGGGAAGGTGAGAAGCATGGGATTTGGAGTTTCTACAAATGAGACGAATAAAGGAGGCCTTCCCACGATTTCACAGAAAAAGGGATGGCTGCAGGATCCGCAACGCTTTCCGGTGATCATCTCAAGCGATGAAAAAGGAATTGTCGATCTCTATCGTTTGGGTGGCCAGGTAGATATAGTGGTCTACACAGGAAACAACTTTATTTTAAATTCTATAGCGGCATTTAAAATTCGTCTAATGTCCTATTTGTCTTATGTCAGGTAATTTGCATGTCAGATAAAGTGCTAAGCATATCGAGGTTTAAAATTGACTGGAAAGAATCTATTCCGGTTTTCAGATATGTGCTGGGAAGTGCTTTCATTGTGGCCGTCTCGTCATTGCTCAACTACGACCTTGCCTATTTGACGGCAGTTTTAGGACTTGGATATTTGGCTCCGGGTGCCAGACCATTGACTTTCAAGCAGGGAATTGGTTTTCTGTTGATTCTTGCCGTACTTACATTTCTGGCTGTCCTTTTTGCCAGCGCTTTTCAACAGTATGCCCTGGTTTATATTCCATTGCTTTTGCTGACGCTGTTATGGCTGTATTATACAGATAAGCTGCCCATGATGGTGAAGTTATTCGCTTTGATGAGTATCGTTCTCATACCATTTCTTTCCATCGACTCAACTGCTATAGGTGCCTACATAGCCCTGATCCTGGTGTTCAATGCCTTTATGGCCATAATGCTAACACAGGTGGTTTTCATGATTTTTCCCCTTTGCGAAGCAGATGAGAAGTATCTCAAGGAAAAAGCTGAAGCACCAAAGCAATCGAGTCAGGATCGATATGTCTATGCGGTCAAAATCATGTGCATTCTCACTCCGGTTATCATTCTCTTTTATCTTTTTCAGTGGTCGTCCTCGGTCTTGATTTTGACCTTTGTCGCTATCCTCACTGTCAGCCCGGCTCTGGCAAGCCCTAAAGTCGGTCTGGTTATGATCGTTGCCAATATTTTGGGAGGACTTTTCGGAATATTTGCATACCAGTTGCTGGTAATGGCTCCGAGTTTTGTTTTCATGATCTTGCTTGTTCTGTTGGTCGGTTTTGTCTTTGCCCAAAAATTGTTCTCAGATAGTAAATACGGAGGGATTTTCGGCAGTGCCTTCTCTACATTTTTACTTATCCTGGGTTCTGTTACGGCCTCGGAGGATGAGGCAGGAAGCAAGGTTTGGGACCGAATAATTCAAATTTCCATGGCCGTCATTTACGTGGTTGGCACTTTCGGATTGTTGGACCGCATTTCTAAAAGCAAATCAAACTCCAAGGCATGAGGGTCAGATTTTTCATAGCGTCATTGGTTTTGGCACTTGCATTTTTGATGTCTGTTCAGAGTTGCAAGGTCGGCGAGGATTATGAGCGTCAGGAAATGCCGACACCTGAATCTTTCAAACAGAATTTTCCGAAAGACAGTGCAATTTCAAACATACCCTGGTGGGAGTTATTTCAGGACTCTGTCCTTGTGGATTTGATAGACAGTGCCCTGATAAACAATCAGGACGTTCAGATAGCGATATCACGCATGCAGGAGGCCGCGTTGCAAATTGATGTGGCTCGTGCAGACTACTATCCATTGATCGGTTATAATGCTTACGGCTCAAGTCTTGCCAACAGCGAGGTTTCCGGTCTCAACAATCAGGTGGGCGCAGGGCTAAATGCATCTTATACGGTCGACCTCTGGCAACGGATCAAGACCCAGAATAAAATTGCCCTCCAGAATTACCTGGCTTCCGAAGAAGCCTATAAGTCTTTGAACATCGTTATTGTTTCTGCTGTAGCGGATGCTTATGTCACGTTAAGAGATGCCGACAATCGAAGGATAATTGCAGAAAAGACCGCTGAGAATTTCCAGGCCAACCTGGAGGTCATGCAAGCCCGATACAATGCAGGGTTCATCAGTGAGGTAGATCTCTCACAGGCCAAGATACAGGTGAGCGAGGCCAAAACAGCTATAGAGATTTTTGACCGGTCTCGCGGGCAGATCGAGAATGCGATCAGCATTCTGACCGGTACGCCACCAAGACCGATTCCCAGGGGCCTCGCCCTTTACGACCAAATCAGTCTGCCAGAGGTTCCAGTTGGGCTGCCTTCCGAGCTGCTCGACAGGCGTCCGGATATCTTGCAAGCTGAGCGAAACCTGCATGCTCAGACCCTGAGAATCGGTGTTGCTGAGGCATTAAAGTACCCGTCTCTGACTCTATCCCTTGATATGGGGGCTCAATTTGTCGACCCTTCTTTTCTTTTTGCAGACTTGGGCGCTCAGTTACTTGGTCCTCTTTTCAATGCAGGAAGGCTTCAGCGAAATGTAGAAATCGAAGAGGCTAGAACTCAACAATTGCTTTTGAACTACGAAGCCACCTTCCTAAATGCCTTGCAGGAAGTAGAGGACGCGATGATTGCGGTAGAAACCTACAAGAACGAGTATGAATTGCGAAATGAGCAAATGGAGCTGGCGACAAAAGCCTCTCAGCTCGCCTGGGTAAGATACGACGGAGGCCTTACGAGTTATCTGGAGGTCCTGAATTTGCAGAGCTCGCAATTTAACTCTGAGCTCAAGGCCTCAGAAGCCTTCAAGAACCAACTTACTTCGATCATTGCCCTTTACCAGGCCCTAGGTGGGGGATGGGTGGTCGATCCTGAAAACGAAATTGAATTGAACTAATTTAAATACATCTGAGATGAAAACTACAAACACGCACAATCCGATCAACACTTACATCAATATTGTGCTACTCACACTGCTTCTGGCATGGAGCTTCTTGATTGTGAAACCTTTTGTCACTTTGATCGTTTGGGCGATCATTGTCGCTGTTTCACTCTATCCGATCTATCAGAGAATACTGAAGGTGACCAAAGGGAAGAGGAAAGGACTCGTTACCTCCCTGTTCATTCTCGTTCTGCTGGCCCTTATCATAATGCCTACGATCAATCTGACCTCTTCCCTGATAGATTCAGGACAGGAATTTTACAGCGACTTTGAAGAAGGAAACCTCCACATACCACCGCCAGGGGAAAATGTCAAAGACTGGCCCCTGATTGGGGATAAGCTTCATATGACCTGGAGTCAGGCCTCCCAGGACCTTGAGAGATTCATTGTTTCTTACAAGGATGAGATTGCAGATTCACTCAGTTGGTTTTTTGGAAGTTTTGCCGGTTTGCTGGGTTCGGTAGCCATCGCTCTTTTCGCCTTGGTTATTGCCGGCGTCTTCATGTCGAGTGCTGACTCGGGCTACAATGCGGGAGTTCAATTTGCCAACAGGCTGCGACCGGGAAAAGGGAAAGAGTTCATGGACATGTGCACCAGCACCATTCGAAGCGTTGTCAAAGGCATCCTCTTGGTGGCCATTATTCAGGCGGTATTGGCCTACGTCGGTTTTATAGTTATCCAATTGCCAGCTGCAAGCCTATTTGCCATCATCCAGCTGCCACCGCTGATCGCCATGATCCCCGCCATTGCAATTGTTTTCTCGTATGCAGAATCAACACCGGCCATTATTTTTACCATTTACGCCATTATCGTCTCTATGTCGGATAGTTTCCTGAAACCCATTTTATTGGGCAAAGGCCTCGAGACACCCATGCTGGTCATCTTAATCGGAGCCCTGGGAGGTATGATGCTGCAGGGAATTCTCGGGCTTTTTATTGGCCCGGTCGTTTTGGCGATTGTCTATAATCTATATATGTCTTGGGTAAATCAAGAAGTGGGGACAGCTGCGGAACTGAAAGATTCAAAAACTAAAACAGGCTAATTTCACTCAGTCTCTTCAGGAGTGTCCAGATCGTGGAGCTCTCCCAGTTGCTTGAGCAGATCGAAAGTTTTGACGGCCTCCTCCTCGTCGACCAGGCTGATCGCCGCTCCGACATGAACCATTACGTAGTCACCTACCTTGGCCTCCGGGACCAGGGTAAGGCTGACTTCTTTGACAATGCCGTCAAAGGACACCCTACCTACCCGAAAGGTTTCATCCAATTGGTTGGTCACTTCGATGAGTTTTCCGGGAATAGAAAGGCACATAATTCAGGTGTTTGGAGTGAGATGAATGTTTGACGTTGCTTATTGGTCCTGAACAGATTTCCTGGCATTTTTCAACCAGTCATACCAGGGTTGCATTCCTTCTCCCGTGGTGGCAGAGACCTCGAAGAATTGAAGATCCGGATTTACTTGTCTTGCGTAATCCTTGAGTTTGTCCAGGTCAAAGTTCAAGTGCGGCAGAAGATCGATTTTGTTGATCAGGCAAATGTCTGAAGAATGGAACATGTCGGGATACTTCAAGGGTTTGTCTTCTCCTTCAGTAATGCTGAGTATCACGATTCTATGCCGCTCGCCCAGGTCGAACATGGAAGGGCATACCAGGTTACCCACATTCTCAATCATTAGGATTGACTCGTCAGCCGGCGCTAACTGTTTGACAGCATCAAATACCATGTCACTCTCAAGGTGGCAACCTTTTCCCGTATTGATTTGGATCACAGGAATTTCCAGGGCATCGATACGATTCGCATCCTGCAGGGTTTGCTGATCGCCTTCAATCACAGTAAATGAAATCTCGCTCTTCAGGTCCTTGAGGGTTCGCTCGAGAATCGAGGTTTTTCCCGATCCCGGGGAGCTGACCAGATTGAGTGCCAAAATCTGCTTGGCCTCAAAATAGCCGCGGTTTCGCGCCGCCTGCATGTCATTTTGAAGCAGGATGTTCTTTTCTACTTCCAGCACTGTGCTCCTGTGATCGTGCTCGTGGTGAGAGTGGGTGTGACTGTGTCCGTGGTCATGACTGTGTCCGTGATCATGAGAATGCCCGTGCTCGTGAGAATGTCCGTGATCATGAGAATGCTCATGCGAATGAGAGTGACCTTCATGATGATGGTGATGCTCATGTCCGTGATCGTGAATACTCTCTTGGGAGTGATTTTGAGATGGCTTTCTAAGAACGGCTTTGCCGTCCGGTGAGCCGCAACCGCAGGTTCCGCACATAATTCTTAGGCTTTAAAACTGTAACGTTCAATCAAAGATACACAAAAAGATGAGCAATGAAGTAACGTTTGGCACGTTCCAGGTTTCTCCTGGCTTCAGAGCTCAGCCCCGTTTCCAACTCCCATTCTTTTCCTTCAATCCCGAGGATCAGGCACTCCGGACTCTTTCCATAAATCGCCGAACACAACGAGTAAACTGTCTCCGGGTGAAGGCTGTGACTGTTCAACTCCTTCAAGCGCTTGCTGGTGCAGGGCTTTAAGTAAAACCCCTCCTCTGTGGTCTCTTTTGTGGCATCAACAAAAATAATCCGGTCGTAGTGGGAGATCAGCTCGGCATCCTCGATCTGAAGCTGATATCGGTAATCGAGTTCGAGATCCTCAATTCCTTGATCCTGTAAAAAATCAATGAATTTCCAACCCAGGCCGTCATCCTTCCGGCCAGAGTTGCCAATTCCCAAAACCAGGGTTCTAATCGTTCTTTCTTCTGACATCAATTGTGTTTCCGTTTGAATCAAATAGCGAAACCTCGAGGGGCATTTTTCCGAGTGCGTGTGTCGCACAGCTCAGACAAGGATCGTACGCCCGGATCGCAACCTCAACTTTGTTCAGGAGATTCTCACTAATTTCAGCTTTGCCGCTGATTTCATTATCGGCCACCCATTTGACGGCCTGATTCATGGCTTCGTTGTTGTGGGTAGTCGACACAATGAGATTGCATCGTGTGATCCTGTCTTTCTCGTCCACCTGGTAATGGTGGATCAGGGTGCCACGGGGAGCCTCGATGATTCCAATGCCCTCATTTCTTCGCTCTCCTCTTCTGACAAGGTCGTTGCTCAAAAGGTCGTCATCTTCCAGTAGATCCTTCATCATCTCTGCGCAATGCAACAGTTCGATCAGGCGTGCCCAATGTGAGAACATGGTTTTATTGCAGGTCTTTCCCTGATTGGCATCCAGGAAGTCAAGCCTTTCATAGGCCGCCAAGGGCGTTGAAATACCCTCGCAGACGTTCAGACGTGCCAGGGGTCCGACCCGGTTCCAACCCTTGGATCGACCCAGGTGCTTCAGATAAGGGAACTTGAGATAGGACCATTTTTCAACCCCCTCGTAGAAGTAATGCTGATACTCTTCGTCTTCAATGTCATCCAGGGTTTTGTTGCCCATGGAATCGATGGCTCTGAGGCGTCCGTCATAAAGTTCCAGGTGCCCGTTTTTGGCGTTGACCAGGCCCAGGTGTCCCGACGGATAAGTGGCGAAGTCATTCAACCAGTGAGCATTTTGCCTGTGGTACACTTTCATGAAGTCAATGATTTCCTGTGACCAGGAGATCATCGTGTCAATCGACGGGATGTCTTTTCCATTGAGAAAATAATCTCGCTCACGCACTGTGATTTTCTTATGCACGCCTCCTGGCGTGGTTGAGATGCCATGAATTTTCTTGCCGGCGATCATCTTTATGATTTCCTGTCCGAATTTTCGCATCAGGATGCCCTTTTTGGCCAGTTCGGGGTATTCCATGGCTACGCCTACGACATTGCGCAATTCAGGACCCGATCTGAATCCGAAGAGCAAATCAGGTGAGGCCAGGTAGAAGAAGTGCAGCGCATGCGACTGAAAGATCTGTCCGTAATGCAGGAGCTTCCTGATCTTCTGTGCGGTGATCGACAGTTCATGGGGCTCCAGTCCGACAATGCGATCAATCGCTTTGGCAGCAGCCAGGTGATGACTCACAGGACAGATGCCGCACAGACGCTGAACCATGACAGGTGCTTCCCAGTAAGGATGCCCCTGGACAAATTTTTCAAAGCCCCTGAATTCGACTATATGGAAAAAGGAGTCCTTGACATTGTTGTGCTCATCAAGATGAATGGTCACCTTGCCGTGGCCTTCAACGCGGGTTACCGGATCTATGACAATCTTGTTTTCCATTTTCTTTGACTTTAGTCGTATTTGAATTCTTCATGTGTAATGGTCATTTCCTTGCCCAGCAGCACGCTCTTGACGGCCTTCCAGATATGTTCCGCACTCGGTGGGCATCCGGGTATGAAATGGTCAATTTTCACGATTTCGTTACACGGATACACGTTGTTGAGCAGCTTGGGAATGTCTTCGTGATTGGGTATGACGTTCGCCCCAATCTCGCTTGTGATCCCATGGATATAGGCCTCTTCAAGGCATTCTTTCAGCGGAACGAAATTCCGCATGGCAGGAATTCCACCCATGATCGCGCATTCGCCAAACGCGATGAGGATGTCGCATTTCTTTCTGAATTCCCTCAGTACCTCCACATTCTCTGAATTACAACAGCCTCCTTCGATCAGGCCCACGTGGCAGCGTTTGCTGAAGTTCTTGATGTCGGTTAGGGGTGACTTGTTGAATTCGACGATCTCGAGCATGTCGATCAGCTCCAAATCAATATCTAGCAACGACATGTGGCAGCCAAAACAGCCAGCCAGGGAAGTAGTTGCAACGATGAATTTCTCATCGTCTCCCTTAAATGAACAGCTTTTCGCTTTGGGAGTTGATTTGCTTTTCCCGAAGATGTCGTATTTTCTTTCACCGAATGGCTCTTTGTGGATCATTCCCTTGACGAGAATGGCTCCCACCGGACAAAGATTCATAGCTCGAAGGGCATCTGCTTCGGAGAGCTTCTCTTCCTGTTCATAATCGATTCGAACCCGGGTGTTCACGCCTCGATTCACAAAAGAAAAGACATCCATTCCTCCTGAGGTTTGAATTTCTTCCACGCAGCGCTTGCAAAGTATGCAGCGATTGGAATCCATTATCATGCGCGAGGGGTTGAAATCTTTGAACTTGTTGCTGAACACATGAGAGAAGCGAGACACTGTGATTCCCATGTCGTAGGCCAGGTTCTGCAGATCGCAGTTACCGCTCTTCTCACAGGAAGGGCAGAAGTGATTGCCCTCCGCAAAAAGCATCTCTATAATCGCCTTTCGGGTATCGACAAGCTCAGGGGTGTTTACCTCGACCTCCATGCCTTCTTCGACCTTTTGGGTGCAGCTAGTGGTCAGTTTGCCATTTATTTTTACCGTGCAAATCCGGCAGGTTCCCAGGGAGTTCTCAATCTCCCGGAAATGACATAAGGTCGGAATGTATATTCCCTTCTCCTTGGCCGCATCGACCACTTTCTTTCCTTTCGTCACTTTGTATTCTCGTCCGTCTATTACGATTTTGACTAGCTCATTCATCTGCGTGTTGGATTTCGTGAATAATGGTGTCGTAGTCTTGCACTACCTTGGAGACGTCAAAACTCTGATTGTAGTCGCTCTCGGCCAGCAGGCATTTGCTGAATTCATGAGGGAACTTGAGTATTGCCGTAAGGAGGCAGTTCGTTGAGGTCTTTCCGAGTCCGCAGCGGCTTGACTGTTTGATGATCGTGCTCCAATTGCGGATGTCGTCGAGGTCCTTGCTGTCAGCGTGACATAGTTGGATCTTTCTGAGCTTTTTGTTCAGAAGGAAGTTTCCGGTTCTGCAAGGGGCACAGATTCCACAGGATTCCGAAACGAAAAAATCAGCGATGTTCTTGAAAATGCCCATAAAGTCGCGATCCTCGTTGAAGACCATAAAGGAACCTCCACTTCTCAGGCCAATGGCGCTCATCTTCTGAGCATAGAGTATTGGGTCGTCGAATTCGAATTGTATATGCTCCCCCAGAAGGTTCTCGCCCGATATCTCCCGGTCAAAATCAGCCTTGGAGAGACACTCCCCGGCATAACCATTGAACAGAATCAGGTATGGATCCTCGGCTTGCATCAGATTCAGGAGCTCGCGAAGCTTCATGCCCCATTCGATCTCGTAAATTCCTGGCTTGCCGCAATCCCCCGAAACACTTATCAGTTTGGTTCCAGGCGTGGCAGGCGTGCCAATTTTGAGATAGCGATCGACGCCCATTTCAAGTATTCTCGGAACAGCGCACAGGGTCTCGACATTGTTGACAACCGTCGGTTTGCCGAGGAAACCTCTTTCGACGGGGAAGAATTCCTTTGTACTGGATTCTCCTCTCTTTCCTTCCATGGAGGCTATCAACGCGGTTTCCTCCCCGCAGACATAAGCACCTGCCCCTAGATATACGGATATCTCAAAATTGAAGCCCTCTCTTTGCATGATCGATGGGCCGAGCAGGTTCTTTTCCTTGAACTCTTCGATGGTTTTTTCGATCTTCTTTTTGAGGTAGTAGTATTCAGCCCTCAGGTAAATGAATCCTTTGGATGCCCCGACGGCGTAGCCGGCGATGATCATCCCTTCCAAAAGCAGTCCTGGGTATCGGTTCATAAGGACCCTGTCTTTAAAGGTGCCTGGCTCTCCTTCATCGGCATTGCAGATCAGGTATTTCTGGTCTGCTTCATGTCCTCGGCAGATTCCCCATTTCAAACCGGTTGGAAAAAAGGCGCCGCCTCTTCCTGATAGTTTTGATTCAGTAACCAGCTCAATGACTTCTTCTGGAGTGTTCTGCAATGCATTTTGAAGTCCCAAACCAATTTCGTAGTCTTTGAAGAAAACAACTTTGTCCTCCTCGGGCACAAACATGACATTGTCTTTGGGTAAATCTGACAGCTCTGCCGGGCTTTCTCCATTTCGAAGCCTCTTTATCAATATTTTGACTTTTTCAGGAGTCAGATTGGTGAAAGGACGGAAGTTGATCAGGGCAGACGTTTCCTGGTCGCTCAAACCGATGCAGGAAGTCTCGAAAAGACCGAACATATGATCTTCGGTAACCTCTCCCATTCCGATTCCCAGCTCTCGCTCAAAAGCTTTCTTAACCTGGTTGTAATTCTTGTGCCTGGAAACGATCGCATTGTTGATGTAAATGGTGTAGAGACCTGCATGGTCGGTGTGAAAGAAATGATAGAAGGAAATGACGCCTTCGAGCTCGATCCTCGACATGTGAAACTCCTTGGCGATTTTTGTGATGTCATCTTCAGAGATATATCTTCTTTTCCGCTGTATATCCCAAAGTACTGGAAGCAAAGACGACTTTCTTACCTTGTAGTTCGAATCAATCATAGTTGATAATTAATTGTAGGCAAGCAATAAAGCAAATTACGAAAGACAGTTCAATGACCAGGATCAATGCTGCTATTGATCTGGGTCATTGTTCTTTTAAAAAACCTGCAGGGCTTTGACTCTTAGTTCTTTTCCCTGAAGAATCTGCTTCAGAAAACTGTTGCAATTCGGGCATGAATCAAAGTGCTGCTCCAGTTCAAATTCCTCATCGCAATCCAGGCATACTCCTCTTCCGCCAATGCGATGTATTTTCTTTTCTGCCTTTTCCAGGGCGGTTCCTTTTACGGCGGCTTCCCATACGTATTCGAGTGAATCGAGCTCTATTCCAGCCAGGTCGCCTATTTCCAACTCAATGACTTCAATCCCCTGGGCAGAGGACTTGGACAGCTCTTCCTCCGCGATTCGGACTATACCCATGGCGACTGAGAGTTCGTGCATAGTGATAAAGGCTAAGTTGAAATTAACCTATAAAGTTAGTGAAATAAAAATCAAAAAGTATGATAAACATCATGTTATCAATGATTTATTAAAATTAAATTGAGCTGTTAAATTCAATCGCTTTCCAAGGTGAAGAGAGAGCGAGGGAGGGACTCCAAAATACCAAATCATTACGTTATGGATACAAAACAAGGAATACGGGAAACCTATTACGAGAGTGCCAGGCGAAAAGGTTATTCCAGACGGGATTTCATGAAGTTTGCCGCTTTTATAACCGCTTATATGGGTCTGGACCATACCCTGATCGGGCAAGTCGCCAAATCCATGGAGAGCAACTTCAGGCTTCCCATCATCTGGGAGCATTACCAGGAGTGCACCTGCTGCAGTGAGTCGTTTATACGATCCAGTCACCCGATTGTTGCGGATATCATCCTTGACACGGTTTCACTGGACTATACCGAAACCCTCATGGCGGCGTCTGGCCATCAGGCTGAAGCGGCCAAGCACGATACGATGGAGAAGTACAAGGGCGAGTACATTCTCTGCGTGGAAGGATCCGTGCCAATGGGCGAGAATGGTGTTTTCTGCACAATTGCAGGTAGAACGGCACTTGACCATTTGAAGGAAGCTGCCGAGGGGGCCAAGGCAATCATTGCCTGGGGAAGCTGCGCTACCAACGGGTGCGTCCAGGGAGCGAAGCCCAACCCTACGGGAGCCACACCTATCAATAAGATCATTACCAACAAACCAGTCATCAACATGCCGGGTTGTCCTCCGATTGGAGAAGCTATGGCAGCCTTGATCGTGCACTATGTAACCTTTGACAGGCTTCCCGAACTCGACCGGGCAGGTCGACCCAAAGCCTTTTATGGAAAGCGGGTCCATGATTCTTGCTACAGGAGACCTTACTTTGACGCAGGGCTGTTCGCCGAGACCTTTGATGACCAGAATGCGAAAGAAGGCTATTGCCTCTATAAGCTGGGTTGCAAAGGACCAACTACCTATAACGCTTGTGGCAGCATGAAATGGAACGGAGGAGTGAGCTTCCCAATTGAATCCGGTCACGGTTGCATCGGATGCAGCGAAGCGAACTTCTGGGACAATGGCCCATTCTACAAACGACTTTCCAGCACGCCTGGATTTGGTATAGAAAGCACGGCGGATACTGTGGGCAAGGTGGCCACAGGCGCTGTAGTCGCAGGATTGACAGCTCATGCGATAGCGGCCAATGTATCGAAATACAAGGAGCTTAAGAACAGATATACCCGAGGTCGAATCAATGAGGAGAAACTCGACAAGAACGAATAAAAATTAAAGTCATGGCACAAAGAATCGTTGTTGATCCGGTAACCAGGATCGAGGGACATTTAAGAATAGAAGCTGAAATCAAAGACGGAAAAATCGTTGACGCCTACAGTTCAAGCACCATGGTCCGTGGTCTTGAGAACATTGTCAAGGGAAGAGACCCGAGGGACGTTTGGGCTTTTGTCCAAAGAACCTGCGGGGTGTGCACAACTGTGCATGCCATCGCTTCGGTAAGGGCAGTGGAGGATGCGCTGGGAATCGCCATCCCTCCCAACGCGGAGATGGTCAGAAATATCATGGAAGGAGCCCTGTATATGCATGACCATGCCGTTCATTTCTATCACTTGCATGCCCTGGACTGGGTGGATGTGGTGAGTGCATTGAGCGCCGATCCCGCTGGAACTTCCCAAATCGCACAGAGCATTTCGAAATGGCCTAAAAGCTCGCCTGGCTATTTCAGCGATGTCCAAAACCGAATCAAGAAATTCGTAGAAAGCGGTCAACTTGGCATTTTCGCCAATGGTTACTGGGGACACAGTCAAATGAAGCTTCCTGCCGAGGTGAATCTCCTGGCGGTAGCCCATTACCTGGAGGCACTTGAGTGGCAAAAGGAAATCGTCAAGGTGCATACCATCCTCGGTGGAAAGAACCCGCATCCTAATTACCTGGTGGGTGGAATGGCCTGTGCTATTAACGAGGAAAGTACCGGTGGACTCAACGCTGAAAGACTGGCTCATGTGGGCAAACTCCTCAAAGATGGATACGACTTCATCGATCAGGTATACATTCCTGACCTTCTGGCAATCGCTTCTTTCTATAAAGATTGGGGTGCCATTGGAAAAGGAATAGGCAACTATATGTCTTATGGAGACTTCCCAACCAACGGATATGGAGATCCATCCAATTTCAAGTTCCCTCAAGGTGTGATACTCAATCGGGATCTTTCTACCGTGCATGATGTGGATCACCGCAATGGAGACATCGAGGAATTCGTCAATAATTCCTGGTATGCCGATTATGCGGAAGGTGCAGGAACAGGAAGGCATCCGTGGGACGGTGAAACCAATATCGAATATTCGGGCCCAACGCCTCCATTCGAACACCTGGATGTGGAAGGCAAGTACAGTTTTGTCAAAACTCCGAGATGGCAAGGGAAGCCCGTCGAGGTTGGTCCTTTATCCAGACTTCTGGTAGGTTATGCCCGAGGAAACGAAGAGATCCAGGAAGCTGTAAACGGCGCTTTGAGTCATCTGGATGTGCCCGTTGACGCCCTGTTCTCTACTTTGGGAAGAACAGCAGCCCGTGGAATCGAGAGCAAACTGGTTGGTGGCTGGACCCTAGAATTCTACAACCAATTGCTATCAAACATTAAAAACGGTGACAAGCGAATGGCAACCATGGACCTGTGGGAGCCTTCCAAGTGGCCTGCCGAGTGCAAAGGGGTTGGATTCACTGAGGCGCCAAGAGGTGGCCTTGCTCACTGGATAAGAATAAAAGATGGCAAGACCGAGAACTATCAACAAGTGGTGCCAACCACCTGGAATGCCTCTCCTAGAGATCCGAACGGGCAGTTGTCTGCGTATGAGTCCTCTCTATTGGACACTCCTGTCGCTGACCCTGAGCTCCCACTCGAGATCATAAGGACCGTGCATTCTTTTGACCCATGCCTGGCTTGTGCCGTTCACCTGTACGATGAACACGGCAATCACATCTCCAAAGTAAGTAATGTAGGGAGTTGTGAAGTTTAGCCAGAAGATTTCAAGTCTAATCAAAATCTGAGAAATTGTGGATACCGTACAAAAGACATATGAATTTAAGAGGGTGCTGGTCTGGGAATTGCCCGTGAGAATATTTCATTGGCTCAATGTATTATGCATCACCGTTCTCGCTGTAACCGGGTTTATCATTGCCAACCCTCCTGCGATCATGTCGAGTGCCGAGGCAGTGGATTCGTACTGGTTCGGAACCGTTCGAATGATACACTTCACCACGGGATATATTTTCCTGATCAATGCTGTAGCCCGCATTTATTGGGCCTTTTATGGAAATTACTATTCGAACTGGCGCGCATTTATTCCGCTTTCGAAAAAGGAATGGGACAATATGAAACACGTACTCAAAATTGACATTCTATTGCAAAATGAGGAAAAGGAGGTCCTTAAGAACATCAGCGTGGGACACAACTACCTGGCCTCTTTTTCTTATTTGATTCTATTTTTGTTGGCTCTTGTTCAGATTTTCACAGGATTTGGACTCTATGCTCCGACTTCGGGTTGGTGGTTGCCCAAACTTTTCTCCTGGGTGCCTTACGTCTTGGGGGATGAAATGACAACCCGCTATGTCCATCACATATCGACCTGGTTGTTTATCATTTTCACCCTGGTTCATGTATACCTGGTATTTTATCACGACTGGTTGGAAGGACGGGGAGAGTCTTCTTCCATGGTCAGCGGATACAAGTTTGTGCGCAAAGAGCGTATAGAGAAAGGGGATCATATTTAGTATTTGAGGATCGCCCGATGCTATGAACTGTTTTAATGAACTGTTGAAAAGCATTTCCAGGCTCCTAAGGGCGATCCTTTTTTTAAAATGTAATGGACGTTAATCTGTAATGCACGTTAATCTGTAACGCATGAGTGAACTTATGAACAATCCGTTGGCCGTCAGTAGTGACGCTTTTTTCTTTGAAAAGGACAAGAGCCAGAGCATATTGGTATTGGGTCTTGGAAACTATCTTATGGGGGACGAAGGCATAGGCGTGCAGGTCATCCAGGAAATGGCGAAGCTAGAACTTCCTGAATATCTCGACATTTTAGATGGGGGAACAGGAGGCTTCTTGTTGCTGAGTTGTTTCGAATCCTATCAAAAAATCATTTTCATTGACGCTACTATGGACGGCAGGGAGACAGGTCACGTAAGGCTTATCCGACCACGGTTTGCTTCGGATTTTCCATCGGCATTGAGCGTTCATGACGTTGGATTGAAGGATATGATTGAAGCCGTATATCTGATGGAGCATCCCCCGGAAATGAGTTTGTTCACAGTTTCCATAGACCATATTTCACCGATGAGCCTGGAACTGTCGGAACCCGTAAGCTCCTCCATTCCCGAGGTGATTGATAGGGTGCTCAACCTCGCTGCTGAGATGCACGCGGAAAATAATTAACTTCGTTTCCGGACCATTCAGCAAAGATATATGCTCGTTTCCCAAAAGATTCGAATTGCCGGCCAGGTTCAGGGTGTCGGTTTTCGTCCATTTGTTTACAATCTCGCTCGTCGCTTTGATGTCAAGGGTTATGTCTCAAACGACGAAAGGGGAGTGATCATTCACCTGGAGGCCAGCAGCGACACCATAGATAGCTTTTACAAGAAGTTGATTGAAAACCCACCGCCCTTGGCCCGAATTCGTTCTCACGGGTTGGAGATTTCCGAGTACGAGGGTTGTGTGGATTTCCGTATAAGAACCTCCCATAAAGAAGGGCCGCTAAACCTGCAACTCACACCTGACTTTGGAATTTGCGATGCCTGCAAAGAAGAAATGGCGGATGTCAACAACAGGAGGCACGGCTATCCCTTTACAACTTGCGTCAATTGCGGACCGCGATGGGGGATTACACGAGATTTTCCTTTTGAAAGAGAGCACACAACCCTTGATGAATTCACCATGTGCGAGAAATGCGCAGAGGAGTATTCGGACCCCTCCAATCGGAGGTTTCACTCTCAGACCAATTCCTGCTCGGATTGCGGGGTGTCTTTGGAACTCTGCGATAAAAATGGAAACAAATTGGAGGTTTCTGATTCAGCGCTATTCAAGAAAATCGCAGGTTTGGTCTCTGCCGGGATGATCGTGGCAATCAAGAATACCGGAGGCTACCTGCTCTGTTGCGACGCTGACAATCCGGACGCGGTCATGCGTTTGAGGGAGCGCAAACGACGTCCTGCGAAACCCTTTGCCCTGATGTACCCTTCCCTGGAAATTCTTGAGGCAGAACTGAAAATAAATGACGCGCAGCGAACCACATTGATCTCGGTACCCCGCCCGATAGTGATTCTTCCTCATCAGGATTATTCGGGAAAGCTTGCTCTTGATGCCATTGCCCCGGGCCTGAAGCAATTGGGGATCATGCTTCCATACTCCGGATTGCTTGAGCTTCTTTCTCGTGAGTTGACGCGACCCATAATTGCCACCAGTGGAAACCTGCACGGCTCTCCCATCCTAAGCGAAGAGGAGGAAGTTATGTCGACCCTGTCGGGAGTGGCAGATTTCTTTGTACATCACAACCTACACATTGAGAATCCACAGGATGACTCGGTCGTCAAGATCAGCCAGGGAAGCCAGGAGCAAATCATGTTTAGAAGATCACGAGGTTACGCCCCCAATTTTTTCGATTTCCAGGTGCCCGCGGGTGAAGCGGTGTTGGCCATGGGGAGCCAGTTGAAAAGCACCCTGGCCTTTTTGCCAAACACCTACCTCTACCAAAGTCAATACCTTGGAAATCTCGATAATTATGATGTTTACGAACGTTTTCAAAAAACTGCGCAAGAGTTCATCCGAATCTTTGAAAGAGAGCCTGAAAGCATACTCGTCGATTCGCATCCCGGGTACCTGAGTACCCGAAGCGGTCGGGAACTGGCCTTGGAGTTCGGCGCATCATGTCATGAGATTCAGCATCACAAGGC
>CBDUAY010000012.1:0-32901 GCA_965365245.1 uncultured Flavobacteriaceae bacterium
ATGCCCGAGAAGGAGGTACAGTTGCATCTACCTTTGGAAATGACAATTACATTAAAGTATTGGGATCTTATAACACAGGATTGCTGGAGAATGGTTTTTCTGCAAGTGTTCTGGTGAGTCATACTCAGGGTGACGGATACAATTACGGGACCCGTTTCAACGGAGATAACTATTTCATTGGCCTTGGATACAAGATCAACGAAAAGCACGACCTTCAGTTTATCTTCACAGGTGCGCCTCAGTGGCACCACCAAAAAAGCAGGGCTCCCTCTATAGCCAATCACATCCGCTATCAACCGGGTGGTTCAGATCCGGATGCGACTGAACCCAACAGAAAATACAATGAAGACTGGGGATACCTCAACGGAAAGGAATACGCCTTTAGAAGGAACTTTTACCACAAGCCCGTAATGTCACTCAACTGGGAATGGGTCATCAATGAGCGCTCCAGACTTTCTACTGTTGTCTATGGCTCATGGGGTCGTGGTGGTGGAACAGGAGAAATTGGTGAGATCAATGGAGATCGACAGTTTCAATTGCCAAGAGACAACTTTGGTCTCATTCGGGTAGACGACATCAATACCTGGAACTCCGGTCAATCTGTGCCTGATTTCGGTGGGAATAGAAACCTTTTCAACGGCAAGTTCTCCAACACGGGTAACAATGGTCACCCGGAAGAGTTTGGTGGTGAAGGTCGAAACGGATCTGACAACGGTATCAGCCGCAGGGCCTCAATGAACTCGCACGACTGGTATGGAACCATCGTCAATTTCCATAATGACATTGACGAAAACTGGAGTTTTGATGTGGGTGCAGACCTAAGAACGTACGAAGGTTTCCACTATCGTGTAGTTAATGACGTTCTCGGAGCCGACAACTATATCGACTATGACAATAGAAATGACCGTCCTAACGTAATTGAGCCGGAAGACTTTGTTTCTGCCTCTCCAAGCTTTAACCCATGGCAGAACATCAAGGATCAGGAGAAAATCGATTATAACAATGACGGTCTTGTGAACTGGGCAGGCGTTTTTGGCCAGGTGGAATACACCAATGGCACAATTTCGGCCTTCCTACAGGGAGCTGCTTCCAACCAGAGTTTTCAGCGTGTTGAATACTTCAATGAGTTGCCTGAAAATCAAAAATCTGAGAAGAAAAACCTGACGGGTGGAAACATCAAAGGTGGGTTGAATTACAACATCAACGAAAATCACAATGTTTTCTTCAATACGGGATATTACTCTAAGCAGCCTTTATTTGATGCGGTATTCATCAACTTCAGCAACACGATCAATCCGGATCTGAGAAATGAGCAGATCTTTGGTTTGGAATTTGGTTATGGATTCCGAAGCTCTAACTTTTCAGCAAATGTGAACTTCTACCGAACTTCCTGGGCAGATCGATTCCTTTCTAGAGGTGGAGATTTTGACATACCTGACCCAAACAATCCTGGGGAGACTATCGTAGTTCAGGGTTCGGCAAACTATTACGGAATAGAGCAGGTTCATATGGGCTTGGAAATCGATTTCATTTGGAAAATTCTCGACAACCTGAGACTGACAGGTTTTGGATCTGTAGCCAACTGGGAGTATCAAGATGATGTTGTTGCTGATGTATTCAACGACGACCAGGAGTTGATTGGTTCTGACATCCTTTATCTGAAAGGAGTAAAAGTAGGAGACGCGGCTCAAACCACCTTCGGCCTTGGATTGGACTATTCTTTCCTTAAAGGATTTAACGTAGGCTTGAACTGGAGATATGCCGGGCAGCTTTATGCTGATTTTGATCCCATTGCTTTCCGGGATGAGGACAATCAAGGTGCCGTTGAGTTGCCAAGCTTTAACCTGGTGGATGCCAGAATTTCCTACAATTGGAGAATGGAATCGGGAACGTCTCTTGAGTTTGCGGTTATGGCCAACAACATCTTCGACGAGCTTTACATATCAGAGTCTGACACCAACGTTCATCTGAACCCTGGTGATGATGCCTGGAACGGTATAAACACTCGTAACAGGGTATTCTTCGGCTTCGGAACTACCTGGAACACGTCAATTCGATTCAGGTTCTAAAAGTCAATTGACAAACATTTTAAACCTGCACTTCTCTCTTTAGGGGTGCAGGTTTGTTTTTTTGACTATTTTAGTCGCTCAAAACAATGCATCAAACATCATGATTAAAATGCTTCATTCCGGTTGGGCCTATATAACACTGCTCATCCTTATTTTCGCCGTTTTCAATGCTTTTTCAGGATTAGCCTCTAAAAGAGAATTCAAGGATCGGGATTTGAGAATCTCGCTTTTTACGCTTATCGTAGCACACTTTCAGTTATTAATTGGATTTCTCGCGTATTTCTTCTCAGCCCAGTTCCAGTATTTGAGGGAAAATGGGATGGGAGCTTCCATGCAGGAAAGCACAATTCGCTATTTTATCATCGAGCATCCACTAATGATGATATTGGCCATTGTGTTGATTACCATGGGCTTTTCCAAGCACAAAAGAAAAACCTCCGATACCGAAAAGTTTAAAACTATTGCCATTTATTATGGAATAGCGCTGCTATTTGTGCTAAGTCGCATACCTTGGAACCAGTGGTTTTCCTTTTTATAATTTGAATGAATGCACTTCGGAACATCCTGGCCTATCCATTGACGGTTCTTCACTATATCGCCTTTGGGATTGTTTTGTTGTTCTTTCATCCTGTTCAGGTCATCGCTTATAACATTTTTGGGAAGAAGGCGCATCGGGAAACCGTGATATGGCTCAATATGTGCCTGACTTACAGTCTGTACTTTTTGTTCTCGCGGGTCAAGTTCATCAACGAACACAAGATTCCCGAAAATGTTCCCCTTATCATTGTGGCCAATCATCAGGGCACCTATGACATCCCTCCCATTTTCTGGTATCTGAGAAAGATCTATCCCAATTTTGTGTCAAAAATCGAATTGGGCAAAGGCATTCCGAGCGTCTCTTACAATCTCAGGAAAGGAGAATCGGTACTGATCGACCGAAAGGACTCCAGGCAGGCATTGCAAACACTTATGGCATTTGGAGATCGGGTGGAAAAAAATAAACTTACAGCCGTGATCTTTCCGGAAGGCACGCGCAGCAGAACTGGCATTCCCAAGCCTTTCCGTGAAAACGGACTGAAGATGATGGTGAAAAAGACGCCTTCGTCCTATGTAATTCCCTTATCGATTAACAATTCGTGGAAGCTCGTGCGAAAAGGAGCGTTTCCGCTGGGCATTGGAATCAAGGTGATCATGGAGGTCCACGAGCCCATTAAATCGAGCTCCATGCCTTTTGATGAGCTCATGAAGCTCACGGAAGAAACCATTCGCAATGCGGTTATGGCCACCCGTGAGGCTCAGGCGAAGGAGTAGGCCCAATCTCACTGAATCACAAAATTGTCTCTGTCGTCCAGGAACCTGAAAGTTCGTCGAACCTTTTCAATATGGGTCCTGTTGATAGTGATCGAATCGATCCCTTCCTCGCCCTCTTTGAAGTTCAAAACATTCTCCCCCATAGGATCGACGACCGTTGAATGACCGACGTAATTGAGTTTGTTTTTATCGGTTCCAACCCGGTTCACCGCGGCTACATAACAAAGATTCTCTATGGCTCTTGCCTTTAATAAAGTGTCCCAGGCCAGCATTCGGGCATCGGGCCAATTGGCCACAAAGAGCAGCAGGTCGAAGTTCTCGGTGTTTCTTGACCAAACCGGAAAACGCAGGTCATAACAGATCAGAGGACATATTCGAAAGCCCCTGAATTCAAACACAAGTCTTTCGGTTCCCTGTTCAAAAACCTTGTCCTCGCCGGCAAACGAGAAAAGGTGTCTTTTGTCTGAATACTTCAATTCTCCCTTTGGAAATGCTGCTACAAACCTGTTGTACAGCTTTCCACTTTCTTCGATCAGGACGCTTCCTGCTACCAGGCAGTCTTTTTTGCTGGCCCACTCTTTCATCCAATTGACCGTCTTGCCGTCCATGGGCTCTCCAAGATTCACCCCGGTCATGGTGAATCCGGTGGTGAAAAGCTCCGGGAGCAGCAATATATCGATGTCTTCCTGGATCCCAAAAATCTTATTGGAGAGCATCTCCAGGTTATCGTCAATTCTCTCCCAGTGATTGTCGGTCTGGACCACTGTAATTGTCAATTCGTTCTTCATCTTTGCGTTCTAAAATAGTAATTGTCAAAGTCTTCTCAGGATCTCAGCCCCGCGCAGCAGGGTTTCTTCACTTTTTGCAAAGCAGAATCTCAGAATCTTGTTATCCTTTTTGTTCTGGTAAAAAGCAGATACCGGGATGGACGCCACCTTGTGCTCACGAGTCATGCGGCTTGCGAGCTCCATGTCGCCTTCTTCGCTTATGGAACTGTATCCCATCAGTTGAAAATACGTGCCTTTTGAGGGAATAAACGAGAATCTGGATCCCTCCATCGCCTCCAGAAAAAGATTCCGTTTTGCTTCAAAAAAACCGGGCAGGTATTCGTAATTGCCTGGGTCTTTCAAATAGGTGGAAATCGCTTTCTGCATTGGGTGATTGACGCTGAATACATTGAACTGGTGAATCTTCCTGAATTCAGACATGAGTTCGCGCGGCGCTGCGCAATAACCCATCTTCCAACCCGTATTGTGAAAGGTCTTTCCGAATGAAGCTACAAGAAAGCTCCTGTCTGCCAGATCCGGGTAGCGAGCTACACTGTTGTGCCTTGCTCCATCGTAGATCATGTGCTCATAGACCTCATCGCTCAAGATGATGATGGAGGTGTTGGCGGTCAATTCGCCGAGCTGCTTCATGTCCTGATCTGTCAATACCGAACCTGTCGGATTATGGGGCGAGTTGATTATGATCATTCGTGTCCTTTCGCTGATCGACTGCTTTACTTTCTGCCAGTCAATTCTGAAATCGGGCAGTTCCATCTCAATTTCAACGGGAACTCCCCCATTGGCCTCTACAGAAGGTGCATAAGAGTCATAGGCAGGCGCGAACAGAATTACTTCATCGTTCTTCTGCACAGTGGCGGCAATCGCGGTAAAAATGGCCTGGGTGGCCCCGGCGGTCACGGTAATCTCTGCCTCGGGATCGTAAAGGGTTTCGTATAATCGCTCCAGCTTCTCGACTATGGCCTCTCTAAGGCCTAAAATCCCAGGCATGGGCGCATACTGATTGTGACCCGTCTTCATGGCTTCATGCACAAGCTCGATCAATCGGGGTGAGGTCGGAAAGTCGGGATAGCCCTGGGACAGGTTTATGGCTCCGTGCTCGTGAGCAAGTTTGCTCATCACAGCAAAGATGCTCGTTCCCGCTTGGGGTAGCTTGGAGTCTAATCTGGCTTTATATGTGGGCATTTTGGGTTTCTCAAATGCTGGCCTTCAGGTACTCGCGATTCATTCTCGCGATATTGGTCAGGGATATGCTTTTCGGGCATTCAACTTCACAGGCCCCGGTATTGGTGCAATTGCCAAATCCTTCCAGGTCCATCTGCTTGACCATGTTCAAAACACGTTCCTTGGCCTCTACGCGTCCTTGTGGAAGCAGCGCGAATTGAGATACTTTAGCTCCCACAAACAGCATCGCAGAAGAATTCTTGCAGGCTGCTACGCATGCACCGCAACCGATGCAGGTAGCCGCATCCATCGACAGATCCGCGTTCTGCTTCGGAATCGGAATAGCATTGGCGTCCTGGGTGTTTCCTGAGGTGTTCACAGAAATATACCCTCCTGCCTGCTGTATCCGGTCAAATGCCGAACGGTCAACAATAAGGTCCTTGATAACCGGAAATGCTTTGGCTCTCCAGGGCTCGATATAGATCGTGTCGCCGTCTTTGAACGAGCGCATATGCAACTGACATGCCGTAATGGCCTTGTCGGGTCCATGAGGCTCTCCATTGATCTGCAGCGAACATGTTCCGCAAATGCCTTCACGACAATCGTGATCAAAAGCAACGGGCTCCTCGCCTTTTGCGATGAGACCTTCATTCAACACATCCATCATTTCAAGAAATGACATATGCTCTGAAATATCGGATACTTTATACTCGACAATGCCGCCTTTATCTTGCGACCCTTTCTGTCTCCAGATTTTTAAGGTTAAATTCATAGTGTCTTCTTATTTGTATGAACGTGTTTTCAATTCGATATCCTTGAACTCAAGTGGCTCCTTGTGCAATTTGGCCTCACTGGGCTCCCCGGTGTATTCCCAGGCTGCGACATAGGCGTAATTTTTGTCATCCCGGAGCGCTTCTCCCTCGGGTGTCTGGTACTCTTCGCGGAAATGACCTCCACACGACTCGTTTCTCTCCAGGGCGTCCTTGGCAAACAATTCGCCGAGTTCGAGGAAGTCGGCCACCCGACCTGCTTTTTCAAGCTCCGGGTTCAGCTCATCCAGGGATCCGGGCACCATGACATTCTTCCAGAAGTCCTCGCGGATGGCCCGGATTTCTTCAATGGCTTCTTTGAGATGTTTTTCATTTCTCGACATGCCGACCTTGTCCCACATGACCTTGCCCAGCTTCTTGTGAAAGTAGTCAACCGAATGGGTTCCTTTGTTGTTGATGAAGAAATCCAGTCTTTCTTTTACATTCTTTTCGACGGCTTCAAACTCCGGGCTGTCGGTAGGAATCTTACCGGTTTGTATATCATCGGACAGATAGTCGCCTATCGTGTAAGGCAGAACAAAATAGCCATCTGCCAGACCCTGCATCAGGGCGGAAGCACCGAGCCTGTTGGCTCCATGATCTGAGAAGTTCGCCTCTCCGATGGCATAGAGTCCCGGAATGGTCGTCATGAGGTTGTAGTCCACCCAGATGCCTCCCATGGTATAGTGTGTCGCCGGGTAGATCATCATCGGGGTCTTGTAAGGATTCTCAGCCTGAATCTTTTCATACATCTGGAAAAGGTTTCCGTATTTAGCCTCCACGATGGCTTCACCGAGTTCTGTAATTTGCTGTTTGCTCGGGTTCTTCATTCCCTTGATCTTAGCCTGCTCTTTTCCGTATCGCTCGATAGCGCTTGAGAAGTCCAGGTAAACTGCCTCACCCGTTGCATTGACGCCATATCCGGCATCACAACGCTCCTTAGCAGCTCTTGAGGCCACATCCCTAGGCACGAGATTACCGAAAGCCGGATATCTTCTTTCAAGATAGTAGTCACGGTTTTCTTCAGCAATCTCAGTAGGTTTCAGCTTGCCCTGTTGGATGGCTTTGGCATCTTCCAGGTTCTTCGGCACCCAAATTCGTCCGTCATTTCGAAGAGACTCTGACATCAGTGTCAATTTCGACTGATAGTCTCCCGAACGCGGGATGCAGGTTGGGTGAATCTGCGTGAAGCACGGGTTGGCAAAATAGGCGCCCTGTTTGTGAACCTTCCAGGCCGCTGTCGCATTAGCCCCCATTGCCATAGTAGACAGGTAATAAACGTTGCCGTAACCTCCGGTGGCAATTACCACGGCATGGGCACTGTGTCTTTCAATCTCTCCGGTCACAAGGTCGCGGGCAATGATCCCTCTGGCTTTTCCGTCAACGAGAACTACGTCGAGCATTTCGTGTCGGTTGTGCATTTCAATTTTGCCACGGGCAATCTGGCGATTCATCGCCGAATAAGCCCCCAGAAGCAGCTGTTGTCCTGTTTGACCCTTGGCGTAAAAGGTTCGCGAGACCAGTACCCCTCCAAACGAGCGGTTGTCAAGAAGGCCGCCATAATCGCGTGCGAAAGGAACGCCCTGTGCCACACACTGATCGATGATATTCACCGATACTTCAGCCAGACGATGGACATTGGCTTCACGGGAACGATAGTCCCCTCCTTTCACTGTATCGTAAAACAGGCGATAAACCGAGTCACCATCGCCCATGTAGTTCTTTGCCGCGTTGATCCCTCCCTGGGCTGCAATGGAATGCGCACGGCGGGGCGAATCCTGGTAGCAGAAGGCCTTGACGTTGTATCCCAAACCTGCCAGTGTTGCAGAGGCTGAACCGCCTGCAAGACCGGTTCCTACGACAATAATGTCAATATTCCTCTTATTGGCCGGATTGACAAGGTCAATGTGATCTTTATGTGAGGTCCATTTATCCTTGATCGGACCCTTAGGTACTTTAGAATCTAGTTTTGCCATGAAAGAAGATATTAATGATTAAAGTGGTGGTATAATGCGATGAGGATGAATCCCAGTGGTACGGCATAGGAATAGAACTTGCCGAAAGCTTTGATGGACGGGGTGTATTTGTTGTTGATGCCCATCGACTGGAAAGCCGACTGGAAACCGTGCGCCAAATGACTGGCGAGCAAGACGAAGGCAATCACATAGGCACCCACCCTGAGTGGACTCACAAACTTGTGCTGCAGCTCCTCAAAATATCGATTCGGATCCTCAGGAAGAAACTCCACATACTTGTATTTCATTTCAGGAACCCAGAAGTCGATGAAGTGCAACACGAGAAAGGCCAGAATGACAGCCCCAGACAGGATCATGTTCCTTGAGGCCCAGCTTGCCCCTGCTGCTCCGTTGTATTTTGCGTAGGGAACACCCCTGGATTTTTTGTTTTTGAGCTCCAGGACGAAGCCCATCACGAAATGGAACACAACACCCAGTATGAGCACCGGCTGAAGCGCGAACTGAATCAGGGGGTTTGTTCCCATAAAATGAGATAATTGATTGAAAAGCTTCTCACTGAAAAGGGAGGTGATGTTTACCGAAAGGTGAATGATCAGAAAAATGATCAGAAAAAGTGCTGAAAGCGCCATTGCCACTTTCCGGGCGATGGAAGAAGATAGAAATCCGCTCATTTTACGTGGTTTAGAAATGGAATACAAATATACGCAAACCATCTATTTTTCTTAAGGCTCACGGCATTATTTTCCGTTCAGGAATTCCTATATTTACGTCATTGTAAACTCAAACAAAACCTATGTCAGATACCAAAACGCATGTGCTTGAACCAGGAAAATGGGTCGTGAGATATGCGGATTATCTGTACAATTATGCCATCACGCGTGTCGACAACCAGGAAATCGCCAAAGATCTCGTGCAGGAGACCTTCTTGTCGGGTGTGAAAGGCCAGGACAGTTTCAGGGGGCAGGCGGCTGAAAGAACCTGGCTGGTTTCCATCCTCAAAAGAAAGATCATCGATTACTATCGCAAGATCAATTCGGCCAAAGGGCAAAAAGAAGTCAGAATGAACTTCTATGAAGACGGGGAGCAAAAGGGAAATTGGATCGAGGAACGAGCACCGCAATCCTGGGGTAACGACGCCGATCAGGCAATCGAGAACACCGAGCTCAAGGGTGCATTGGATCGTTGCATTGAAAATCTTCCAGACAAATATCGTATCGTATTCATGCTCAAAACAGTACAACGATACGAAACAGAGGAAATCTGTAATGAACTCGACATCACTCCGTCAAATCTTTGGGTGATCATCCACAGGGCCCGGACGCAGTTAAGGAAATGCATGGAAGAGAATTGGTTCAAAAACTAAGGGAATGGGAATGAAACTATTAATCAATTGTGACGAGGCGACTACGATTTGCGACAAAAGTCAATACAATGAAGCTTCATTGTATGACAGAATTCGTTTGTCCCTGCACCTTGCTTTGTGCAAGCACTGTAAGAAATACACCCGGCAAAACAGCCTCATGACAGATGTATACAAGCGTTTTGCCACCCCATGCCAGGGTTCCGACCAAATGCCCGAAGAGGAGAAGAAGGATTTGGAGGCCAAACTCCAGGAGGAACTCAACAAGAACTGACACTTCCAAGACAGGCTTTGAATTATGGAATTTATAGAAACCATAAAGCCCTTCACTTTAATAGCCTACTACATTTTTGTCAGTTTCGTGGTCTTGCTGATCATTCTGGACAACAAAAAGCCGGAAAAGGCATTCGCTTACATTTTTTTGATTCTTTTGGTCCCTGTCGCCGGTCTTGTCATTTATCTTTTATTCGGGGCACAGTACCAGAAGAAAAAGCTCTTCACAAAAAAAAGGTACTTCGACAAGGTTTATCTCAACAAGATCAACGAGGAGCAAAAAGATGATGCTGATATTCGCATTGACGATACCTATGCGAAACTTCCGACTTTGTTCTACAACATTGAGCAAGTAAGCTTCACGCTCAACAATGAGATCACCTTGCTGAATAACGGTGAGGAAAAGTTTCCGGCTTTCATCAAGGAGCTTCTAAAGGCAAAAGAGAGCATTCACCTGGATTATTACATCATCAGGGAAAGTGACATCGCCCGAAAAGTGATAGACATTTTGTGTAGAAAATCTGAAGAGGGGCTCAAAGTGCGTGTGATCTACGATGATGTGGGAAGCTCGCTCAGCCGATCTACGCTTGCTCAAATGCGCAACAGTGGTGTTGCCAGCTATCCATACATGCCTGTGGTTTTTTCAAGGCTGGCCCACAAAGCCAACTACAGGAATCATCGCAAGATTGCGGTGATAGACAACGAAGTCGGCTTTGTCGGCGGCATCAACATCAACGACAAATACATCAACCCGAGCAAGAGTGGCCTGTATTGGAGAGATACTCATATCATGATCAAGGGAGAGGCTGTGATCGATCTTCAATATCTGTTCATCAGCGACTGGTACTTTGTAAGTGGTCAAAAAATCGATTTGGAAGAAGTTCGCTATCGAAACCTGAGCAAGATTCAGAGCCAAGTCCCAACCAGCATCCTCGGAAGTGACTACGGAAGAAACAATCAAACCATCAAGGAGGCTTTTTTCAGGATGATCACCTCTGCTAAGGAAGAAGTGTTGATCACAACCCCTTATTTCGTACCGGATGACTCCATATTGAACGCCCTGAAGATCACAGCCAAAAGCGGGGTGAAGGTCTCCCTGATTCTTCCCGAAAAACCCGACAGCAAAACTGCTTTTTACGCTTCACAAACCTATTTCAGGGACCTTTTGAACAGCGGGGTAGAAATCAATTATTACACCAGGGGAATGATGCACTCGAAAATGATGATCATAGACGGTGCGGCATCTACTGTGGGAAGCACCAATATGGATCAGCGCAGCTTCAATCTAAACGCCGAAGTCAACGCTTTCATGCTCAGCGAAAAAATAGCCCAGGACCTGAAATCGAATTTCATGAATGACCTTAAAGACAGCTATCCCCTGACCCTTGAAATACTGAGGCGCAGAAAATGGTACGTCAAGGTTATTTGCTCCATTGCCCGCCTTCTTGCGCCAATTTTGTAGATTTGAAAATGGACTTTTTACCCGACCACATCGCCCGATATGCGGCAAACCACAGCCAGAAGGAGCCCGAGCTCCTGGAGGAATTGTACAGGGAGACCTGGCAAAAAGCCCTTGTGCCCCGCATGATCAGCGGTCATTTTCAGGGGCGTGTTCTCTCAATGATCTCGAAACTCGTCCGTCCGAAAGCCATACTGGAAATCGGCACCTACACCGGATACTCGGCCCTGTGCCTGGCAGAGGGAATGCAGGAAGATGGGATCTTGCACACGATCGATCACAATGAAGAGCTATTTGATTTCCAAAAGAAGTATTTCGACCGATCGATATTCAAAGGTCGAATCAGGCAGCACGTCGGTGAGGCATTGCAGATCATTCCAGACCTTGAAGGCCCTTTTGATCTCGTATTCATAGATGCTGACAAGGCAAATTACTACAACTATTTCAAACTGGTCATCGATAAAATGAATCCGGGAGGAATTCTGCTGTCCGACAATGTGTTGTGGAGCGGAAAGGTTACCTCGGCTCCGGATGAAAAAGACATCGACACCAAAGAATTGATCAAGTACAACAAGCTTCTCAATGAAGATCCGCGAATCGAGACGGTTCTGCTCCCTATTCGCGACGGTTTGACCCTGAGCCGCGTGAAGTAGCCGAAAACCTTACCTTTTGGAAGGTGGTAAAAGGGTGCCGCTCACTGATTTCTTTTGATCATTGCTGTATCAAAAGAACACCATGAAATCGATTCTTTCCAGAGTACCTGCAGAATACAACTACGTCTGTCACCGATACACAAACAGTAAGAAGAGCAGCGTATTATATCCGGTTCTGCTTATCACCGTAATAGCCTCTCTTATTGCCATGCCCTGGATTCAAATCGAATCAGTTGCCACATCTCCAGGGATGATCGCACCTCCAATTCATCCTTTTGAAATCAGGGTGAAATCAAAAGGCATGTTGAAACTGTACCCATTTGAAGAAAATCGTTTTGTACAAAAGGGCGATACTCTCTTCTCTATCTGGATCGAAGCCCATGGTAAAGAGGAGTTCAACATTGCCCCCATTGATGGATACGTTCGGAAGCTCAGAAATGAAATTGACAAGTCAGTTGTCGAGAGCGGTGAACTGATTCTGGAGATCCAGCCGGAACTCGGGCTTGTCGTGAAATGCTATCTCTCAGGGGACGAAATTACTTCCGTCCAACCCAACCAGAATGTAGAGTTTCAGTTTCGGTCCTCTGGAAAGGAAAAAAATGGGACTCTTTCAGGAAAAGTCACAGAGATTCTACCCTCGATCAGCAGGAATGATGAGAAGGCTATCTATGAGGTGAGGTGCTCGGTCGATACCCTTGAAAAAAATTTCCACGCCCATCAATTGAAAGCAGGTATGACCCTGCTTGCCCGATTTCGGCCAGCTAGAAGGTCTGCTTTTGACATCATTTTGAAAGACGTTGAAGATAAAGACCGAAATCCGTCATGAAATCAGCTGACTCCTTCTTAAAGGCTAGAAAACTCAAAACCAGGCAGCAGGACTTCACGGATTGCGGTGCAGCATGTCTTGTATCTGTGTGCAGGTACTACGGGTTGCATGTTTCCATCAGTCAGGTGCGGTCTATGGCCGGTACCGACCAGCAGGGCACCAGCATCATGGGCCTTCTTGAGGCTTCTAAAAAGCTGGGGTTCGACGCTCGGGGCGTTCAAGGCAGTAGACAAAGTCTCTTCAAAATTCCCAAACCCGCTCTTGCCCATGTGGTGCTGAAGAACGGACGTCATCACTATGTCGTCATCTGTCAGGTAAAAAGAACATATATCAAGATCATGGACCCTGCCAACGGGAAATTGAAACGAATGACCTGGGAAGAGTTCTCAGATATTTGGAAAGGCATTCTTTTAATCCTCTTGCCGTCGGATTCCTTTGAGCCGGGAGCAAAAACGAGCCAGGTCTGGCCATGGTTCTGGAGGCTGCTCAAACCTCATTACAGGATTATCATTCAGGCCGTCCTGGGATCGTTACTCTATACCTTGCTCGGATTCTCAACATCAGTCTTTATTCGAAATATTACGGACAAAGTGTTGGTTTTCGGAGATTTGTGGCTATTGAAGACTATGGGATTAGCCATGATTGTAATCCTGTTGCTGCAACTCGCACTTAGTGTATTTAAAGATGTGTTCATCATTCGAATTGGCCAGGAAATCGATGCCCGCCTGGTCCTTGGTTATCAGGATCACCTGTTTCGGCTCCCTCAACGATTCTTCGACACGATGAAAATCGGTGAAATCATCTCCAGAGTGGGAGATGCCATTAAAATTCGAATGTTTATAAGTCACACCGTGATGTCTCTGACTGTGAATGTGTTCATCGTGATACTATCCTACCTTTTGATCCTGTACTACAATTGGCAGATCGGCTTGTTCCTGATTGCAATGATCCCGATGTACACCGCAGTTTTTCTCCTGACAGACAATTTCAACAGAAAAACGGAAAGAAGAGTGATGGAGGCATCCGCTCAGCTTGAAAGCCATCTGGTGGAGTCTCTGCAGGGGATCCGTACGCTCAAATTTTTTGGTGCGGAATCCTATGTGCTGGAGAAAACAGAAGTGAAATTCCTATCGCTACTGAGAGCCGGTTACCGCTCCTCGCTAAACCAGGTTTTCGCGCAGAGCAGTTCGTTCGGTATACAAAATCTTTTTACCACCGGGCTTCTTTGGTTCGGATCCTTCTATGTGCTTGAATCCCATTTGACAACCGGTGAGCTTCTGTCAGTATACGCCATACTCGGATATCTTACCGGGCCCATTGCAGCCGTCGTCTCCTCAAATAAAAGCATTCAAAACGCTCTCATTGCTGCAGACAGGCTTTTCGAAATCACTGAACTCGATACAGACCAGCACAAAGAGGGGGTGTCTCTAAGTGAACACGGGATTGGAGACATTGTTTTCGATCGAATCGACTTCCATTACAAACCCGGCCTGAAAGTGCTCAACAAGTTTAGCGCAAACATCCGAGCCGGAGAGATCACCGCGATCCAAGGTGAGAGCGGATCAGGAAAATCAACCATTCTAAACCTTTTGCAAAGAGCATACCCCATCGACAAGGGTACTATAAAGATTGGAGGACTCGATCTGAGATATATCAACGAAGCGAGTCTTAGAAAAGTGATTTCGGCTGTTCCTCAAAATATTGAATTGTTCTCGGGCACCATTGCCGAAAATATTGCTTTGGGCGATTCCTGCATAGACCTGAAAAGGGTTTTGGAAATCATAAATCTCCTCGAGATGGAGGATTTCATCGAAAACCTCGAACACGGCTGTCACACTGTGATCGGAGAGAGCGGGGTCAGTCTTTCCGGCGGCCAAAGACAACGCATCGCTATTGCGCGGGCCCTTTATCGAAAGCCCCAAATCCTGTTGCTCGACGAACCCACCTCTTCTTTGGATGGACAATCCGAGATGTCGATGATTCGCGCTATTGAAAGCTTGAAAAAGGAAGGGAAAACCGTCATTATTGTCTCTCATCGACGGAGCACTCTCGCAAAGGCGGATCGCATTTTAATCATGGAAAAAGGAAAGTTATCTCAAGAACGAAAAGCAATTTAATCGCATCACACGCATGAATACCTTGAAACAAATCGAACAACTCCGAAAATTGCACGGCATGATCAAACTTGAGTCTACAGGAAGCCCTAAAATGATGGCAAAAAAGATGCATGTCAGCGAAAGACAGCTCTACAATCTTATCGATCAACTTCGAACGATGGATGCTCCCATTCGCTTCAACCGGCGCGCAAACACTTACTTCTACGCTCATGATTTTGAACTCCTGGTGAATATTTCGGTAAAGATAATCCAAGGGGATCAGGTTCTTCAAATCTACGCAGGAGAAAAGGAAAGCTTCGTTTTTCACTCGCTGCAAGGTTTGTGCAGCCGTGAAAACTATCTTGGCCATGTCATGACAACTGCAAGTTAAACCCGATCTTTTTTAGATCATAAATCTGGAACTATGAAACAAACGCAATTATTGAAAATGAGAGAGCTCAACAGAAATGAACTTTTGGAAATCAGAGGTGGCAACCCAATCTTTGTCGGATTGGGAGTGCTCACCACCGCTATCAGCCTGGGAAAGGCGGCAGATCAGATTGGCCAATGGTTCGTGCAAGGATGGAACAACCCAAAATAAAAAAGCGAAAAAGATGAAAATGGATGTATTCAATAGAAACGACCTTATTGCTCTGTCTCAATCAGAGCTGTCAGAGATAAGAGGAGGTGGAGGTCCAATCAGCGAAGCTCTCGAATGGTATTACAAGACGATGGGAAGCTTTTACAGGGGTTTGTGGGATGGACTCACGGGAGCCGAGCCAAAACTTTGAAGACAATGAAAATAATAAACTCAAAAATCTGGATCTATCTTTTTTTGCTGGTAGGAATTGGGAATTTTTTAATGATGATCGATACGCTTTTGTCTTCTGGAAATCAGGCGTTTTCAATTTTCTCGATTCCAACAAACAAGTGGACGAATGTCGTCTTTTTTGCGACTATTGCTTTCTTCCTGATTTATTCAGGAGTCTATCAAAACAAGAAAATGAACGAAAAAAAACAAAACGAAGATGCTACTGACTAAAAACTTAGAATTGCGCTCGCTCGAGCAGGGCGAGCTCATTCGAATTACTGGAGGGGCGGAACCTGCGGAAGGTTCTTATGCAGCCGGCTATGCCATTGGCAGCTGGTTCAATCAAATGTTCCAAATTTGGCACTATGGATTGACGCATTTGAGCGACCGGTGAGGTTCCAAAAATCTGCCGGGTTGAATTTGGCCCGGCAGTTTTCGATAAATGTTTGCCGATATGGGGGTGCCTAAAACGAAAAGAAAATTTTAAAATGTGTCAGGATACTTTTAGTAGAAAGTAATTCCTTTTCCCTCTTTGCAAAAGTATGAACTTGCTGGCTATCAGGTCATTTTCCGTAAGGATAAAGCCTTCTTGTACCTTCTCTTTATTGATCGAAATTGAATTTTCCTTCAGAGCGCGCCTGGCTTCTCCATTCGACTTCAGGAAACCTGACTTTTCATTGAGCGCATCGACAACATCGATACCGTTTTTAAGGTCAGCTCCGGAAAGATCCGCCTGGGGAACTCCTTCAAAAATGTCCAAAAAGGTTTGCTCATCCAGGGATTTCAAATCTTCAGCAGTTGATCTTCCAAATAGTATGCTGGAAGCCCTCACTGCATTCTCCCAAGCCGCTTTGCCATGTGTCATAACGGTTACCTCCTCCCCGATTCGCTTTTGAAGCAATCTCAGGTGCGGCGCCTTCTTGTGCTCTTCTATCAGATCCTCAATCGTCGGCTTGTCGAGGAAGGTAAAGATCCTGACGTAATTCTCAGCGTCCTCATCAGAAGCGTTCAACCAATACTGGTAAAATTTATACGGGGAAGTCCTCTTCGCGTCCAGCCAAATGTTCCCCCCCTCGGTCTTGCCGAATTTGGTGCCGTCGGCTTTTGTCACCAACGGGCTGGTCAGTGCAAAGGCTTTGCCCTGAACCTTTCTTCGAATCAATTCGGTTCCGGTCGTAATGTTGCCCCATTGGTCACTTCCTCCAATTTGCAGTTTGCAATCGTGATGTGTATAAAGATGGAGAAAGTCATATCCCTGGACGAGCTGGTAGGTGAATTCGGTAAAGCTCATCCCTTCCTTGGATTCGGAACTGATCCGGTTTTTTACCGAATCCTTTGCCATCATGTAGTTCACTGTGATATGCTTTCCGATGTCTCGGGCGAATTCAAGGAAAGAGAGATTCTTCATCCAATCGTAATTGTTCACCATCTCAGCTGAATTGTCAGCATCTGCAGAGAAATCTATGAATCGCTCGAGCGTTTTCTTAACGCCCTGAATGTTCTTGTTCAGGGTTTCCTCGTCCAGCAGATTTCGTTCATTGGACTTTCCTGAGGGATCTCCTATCATACCCGTAGCTCCTCCAACAAGAGCTATTGGTTTATGCCCCGCTCTTTGAAGATGCATAAGGAGAATGATCTGAACCAGGCTTCCGATATGCAGAGAATCTGCTGTGGGATCAAAACCGATATAAGCGGAAGTCGACTCTTTTTGAAGTTGCTCCTCGGTACCGGGCATAATATTGTGCAAAAGCCCTCTCCACCTCAACTCTTCAACGAAATTCTCTGTCATTTTCACAAAAATTTCAGCAAATATAAAAAAGATCATCTCAAGAACTTCGAATCATTGGGTTTATTCTGGTACCTGTGAATTGACTATTTTCGTATCATGATTCTAGTCACGGGCGGAACTGGTTTGGTCGGATCTCATTTGCTTCACTTTCTTTCGAAGGAGCACAGTGAAATACGAGCGATTTACAGAAGGACGAGCGACCTCAACGGTGTCAAGAAGGTTTTTGGCTTCTACGGTGGAGACAGTGAGAGCTTGTTTGAAAGAATTCGTTGGGTAGAAGCGGATCTTTTGGATCTGTCAGCGCTTGAAGATGCTTTCCGGGACGTGACGCATGTTTACCACTGCGCGGCTCTTGTTTCTTTTATCACTTCGGATTATCATAGAATGCGGCGCGTCAATATAGAAGGTACGACCAACATTGTCAATCTCTGCATATCAAATCGAATTCAAAAACTCTGTTATGTTAGTTCTGTTGCTGCCATCGAAAATCGCGGAGAAGGTGAGATCACAAATGAATCAGACCATTGGACCAACACAGCTGGCAAAAGTGGATACGCCATTACCAAATACGGCGCTGAGATGGAGGTTTGGAGAGCTTCGCAGGAAGAGGTTCCAGTCGTTATTGTGAATCCAGGTGTGATACTCGGTTCGGGGCCCTGGCACAAGGGAAGCGGCACGCTTTTCAGCCGTGTTGCTGGGGGGCTTCCTTTCTATACAACGGGTATTACGGGTTTTGTTGATGTTCAGGACGTAGTTAGAATCATGATTTCTTTGATGGAAAGTGACATACGCAATGAGCGTTTTATCCTCGTTGCAGAAAACCTGACCTATCGGGATGTGCTTTTCAAAATAGCCGACAGCCTGAAAAAACGGAAGCCGAGCATCAAAATAAACAGGTGGATGACAGAATTCATTTGGAGATTCGAATTGCTGAAGAGCAAAATTACGCTGTCCCCTCCTCTGCTTACCAAACATACGGCACGATCTTCGGTATCAAATCACCCGTTCTCCTCTCGCAAAATAATCGACGCTTTGGGTTGTTCTTTTACGAAAATGGATGATTGTATCGATCGCGTTGTGAAAAACTACAAAAGTGATCAATGAGGAGCACTAGTACTCAATTTCTTCAACCCGCTTTAAGCTGTCTAAAGGCAAACGATCTCTGCGCTTGCTGGCATTGATGGCAGAATCCCGCTCGTTCTCATATTTTTCGCTAAGAATTTCCAGCCTGCGTTCTACTTCTTCAAACATTTCTTCATATTCCACAGCCTGGGAAGTATAATAAATATTGCTGATCGCGAAGCGAGTGCTGTCTATGCCGTACTTTTCGTATACCAGGGACATGTAATTCCGGTCTTTTTCACTGTTCTTATTCCTAAGATTCGACGTTCCAACGGCCAGGTGCATCTCATACAGGAGATCAACCATGGTGTCTCTGGGAATCAGATTCTCAGGTTTTTCATAGTTCACCTTGCTTTCACAAGAAATGATGAGTAGGAACGCTATTATGACCAATACTTGTTTCTTCAATTTTGCAGGTGTCTTTTTACAATCAACGGTTAAACATCAAGCGACGACCTTTCTCATCTTCGTAGAAAACACCTTCTTTAAAGACCAGATGTCCGTTGACAAAGGTATGGGTCACCGAAGACGTAAAGGACTGACCCTCAAAAGGTGACCAGCCACATTTGTAAAGAATATTCTCAGGATTGACCGTTTGTGAAACGTTTGGGTCTACAATTACCAAATCGGCAAAATATCCTTCCCTGATAAATCCTCTTTTTTCTATTCGAAACAATTTCGCAGGATTGTGACACATTTTTTCAACCATTTTTTCCAAAGTGATCTTTCCTTCTTTAACCGCCTCCATCATAACAACTAAAGCGTGCTGAACCAGGGGGCCTCCACTCGGTGCCTTAGTGTATACCTGGTCCTTTTCTTCCAAGGTATGAGGGGCGTGATCTGTTGCTATAACGTCTATCCGATCGTCTAGAAGGGCTTTCCAAAGCCCTGCCTTGTCTTTTTGAGACTTAACGGCCGGATTCCATTTGATGTGGGAGCCCTTTTCCTCGTAGTCACGATCATCAAAGGTCAAATGATGGATGCATACCTCTGAGGTAATGCGCTTTTCTTCCAGCGGTATTTTGTTGGTGAACAACTCAGTCTCTTTTGCGGTTGAAAGGTGAAAAACATGTATGCGAGCACCTGTTCTTTTAGCTAGTTTGACAGCTTTGGAAGAAGAAAGATAACAAGCCTCCTCACTTCGAATCACAGGGTGCAGCTCCATGGGTATGTCATCACCATATATGCTTTTTTGCTTGTCTAAATTATTTTTTATAGTAGTCTCGTCTTCGCAGTGGAGGGCGATTAGAAGATCGGTGGAAGAAAATATTTTTTCAAGAGCCTCATCATCATCGACGAGCATATTACCCGTTGACGAACCTAAAAACAATTTTATACCCGCGACATTTCGCCCATTCGTCTTCAGGAGCTCCTCCAGATTGTCATTTGTGCCTCCAATCATAAATGAGTAGTTCGCAAGGGAAACTTTTTGCGCTATTTTGAACTTTTCCTCAAGTAATTCCTGTGTCGTGGCATTCGGAACCGTGTTGGGCATCTCGATGAAGGATGTGATGCCTCCTGCCACCGCGGCTCTCGATTCTGAACCGATATCCGCCTTGTGAGTAAGACCGGGTTCCCTGAAATGCACCTGATCGTCGATGACTCCCGGCATCAAATAGCGGTTTTTTGCATCAATGATCATGGTATTTGGGGGAATGTTATCAATGCTTTCGCTAATTTGCTTGATAATATCACCTTCTACGAGGACGTCTCGTTTTTCGACAGATCCTTCATTGATTAGCCTTGCGTTTTTTATCAATACTCCGTTCATACTTGTGTTTATCCGGTTTTTTGAACCTTGCTGCCCTTGGGCAATCCGGCCATTCTCATTCTAATAATGCCAAAAATGGCCTCTGTGATTATGGTTTTGCTCATCTTCGATTCTCCTTCGGTTCGGTCAGTGAATATTACCGATACCTCCTGGATATTGAAACCATGTTTCCAGGCTTTGAATTTCATTTCAATCTGAAAGGCGTAACCCACGAACTTTATCTTATCCAACTGTAAGGTTTCCAATACTTTTCTACTCCAGCATACAAATCCTGCCGTAGTGTCGTGATAGGGAATCCCGGTTACAATCTGTACGTATTTCGAGGCAAAATAAGAGAGGAGAACACGGCGCATCGGCCAATTCACCACATTCACACCCCGGGAATACCTGGACCCTATCGAAACATCGGCTCCATCCTTGGCACATTTTTCATAAAGACGGACGAGATCTTTGGGATTGTGAGAAAAATCTGCATCCATCTCGATTATGTAGTCATAATTTCTTTCCAGGGCCCATTTGAACCCGTGAATATAAGCCCTTCCGAGTCCGTTCTTTTCTTTACGGATTTCCAAATAAAGGCTTTTAGGAAACTCTTCTTGAATTTTTCTGACAATATCAGCGGTTCCATCAGGAGAGCTGTCGTCTACGACGAGGATATCAAAAGATTTTTTTTGGGAAAAAGTGGCTCTGATGATTTTTTCAATGTTTTCCTTTTCGTTATACGTAGGAATAATGACCAGAGTGTCGTGCATAATACCGAGATTGTACCCGCAAAGTTAAGATAATTAATTACTAATTTTGTGTTAAGATTATCCGCCAGATCCTGATGAAATCTCCAAAGCGTCTATTTCTCTTTTTTCTCTTTTTGTTCTTTGTTGTCAACCTCTTGCAAAGCGCTTATACCGGCCTGCTGGAGGATGAAGCTTATTATTGGGTCTGGTCAAATCACCTCGCCTGGGGCTATTTCGATCATCCTCCGCTCGTGGCCCTTTTTATTTGGCTTGGGGGCCTCGTTTTTGAAGGCGAGCTCGGGGTTCGTTTAGTGAGCGCTTTCAGTTTCACACTGGTGCTTTGGTTCATGTGGAAAACAATTGAAGAGCCAACCAAAGAACAACACGTCAGGCTCTTCTTTATTCTCGTGATTTCTCTTGTATTGATACAGGTTTATGGTTTTATCAGCACTCCCGATACGCCTTTGCTGCTTTCTACCGCAATTTTCTTTTATCTGTACAAGCGATTTCTTCAGCACGACAGGCTCAAAGACAGCCTTCTGCTTGGGTTTTCCATGGCAGCCCTCCTTTACAGCAAATATCATGGAATCCTAATAATTGGGTTTGTCATGTTGTCCAATCTCAGAATGCTTTTGAACCCCCGGTTTTGGATCGCTGCTGTTTTTGGATTTGTGCTATTTATTCCTCACCTGGTCTGGCAATATGAAAACGGTTTTCCCTCATTCGTTTACCACCTCAAAGACAGGGCCTACAAGCCCTATGAAATTGGGTTCACCCTGAATCATCTCCTAAATGTCATCGTTGTCGCCGGAATTACATTTCCTGTGGTTTATGCCGCTTTTTGGAAGAAAAAGGCAACAAACCTGCTCGAAAGGTCCTTTAAATTCTCGGTTTATGGTTTTGTTCTGTTTTTCCTGCTGACCTCCTTCAGGTCTCAACCTCAGGCTCAATGGCTGGCTGCCATGCTGATACCATTGGGAATATTCATTTTCCCGTATTTTATCCATAACGAAGGTGCAAGAAAATGGTTGTATCGTTTGGGTCTGACTCAATTGGGTTTGGTCGTAATTGCCCGAATTCTTTTGGCGGTTCCCGCTGCTTCTCCAGTAGTACTGGAGCCCCATTGGGCTGATCTATGGGTTCCCGAGGTCAAGGAAAAAACCAACAGTTTGCCAATTGTATTTGTAAATTCTTACCAAAATGCCTCCATATATAACTTCTACACAGGCATTGACACGCACTCTTATGGAATACCCCGAGGAAGAAAGAGTCAGTATGCCTTGCTCGACACCGAAGAAGCTGTTCAGGGACGATCCGTATATGCGATAGGAAAACAATTGACGGAACATTCCTTTTTGACCCGCAAGATGGATCAGGACCTCTATGGTTATGCCATTGACCCTTTCAGGAGCTTCCAGCACATCGAATGCATAATTGATCTGGAATCGCTCGAGATGCGCCCGGGGCAGGAGGTCCGAATTCCCTTCAAACTGATCAACACTTATGATATAGCCCTGAATTTTGAAAATATCAGACTGATGGGGGTATTCCAAAACCGAAAGAAACTGGTTCTCGAAGAATTTGAGCTGGATTTTCCGTATCTAAAGAGTATGAAAGCTCATGAAACACGCGAATTGGAGGCGGTTTTCATAGTCCCTGACACGCTGCAGAACCCCGGGATCACATTCAGGGTCGGGGCCTCTTTCAATAATCTACCGGCCGGAATCCAGGGAAATAAAGTTTTAGTAAATTTCGTGCCGAGAAAATGAGACAAAACAAATCAATGAGAACATTTGTAAACTTTCGGTTCAATGTTTGAGGGTCTCGAACGCATATCGTCTACGAGCGACTGGGTGACGGTTTTTTTCGTCGTTGTACTTATTTTGATCGCTGTGATTCAATATAATTTCACCGAGAGGTTCTCCAAACTTTTCTCCCTGGTTTATTCAGATAAATACTACACTGATTTTATCAAATCCCGACCTCTTAACTTCAATATATTCCATCTTATCTTCTTTTTTGTCATTCTTTTTAACATTTCAATGCTCATTTTTTTCGTTTTCAAAACCTATAAACCATCCTTTTACGACAATGAGCTGAACTTCTTTTTGACCATTAATGCAGCAGTCATATCGTTTGTTGCTATTCGATATATGACGGGGAGATTAGTAGCAGGAATGTTTAACCTATCTGAAGAACAATCGTATTTCACCTTTCTGAAAATGAGTAATTTATGTTTGATTTCAATACTTATTTTTCCTTTGTTGATTTTGAGCAACTACAGTGCGGGCCTATTTCATAAGTTTTTGATAACTTTCACAATAACAGCGGCTTTGGCGATTACATTATTTCGTTACTTTGTAGTAATCAAAAATGAAAAGCTGGGCTTTAACAACTTGTTTTATTTATTTTTGTATCTTTGCGCCCTTGAATTGTCCCCCTTAATAGTTGTTTATAAGTTGTTTGTTGATTAACAAAAAATGATATGAGAGTAAAGACTATTCTAGTTTCGCAGCCTGCTCCAAAGGCCAAACAATCTCCTTACTTCGACTTGATGAGCAAACAAAAAGTGAAAATCGACTTCCGGTCTTTCATTCACGTTGAAGGAGAAACTTCCAGAAGCGTAAGAAATCAGAAAATTGACTTTTTAGAATATACAGCAGTCATCTTCACAAGCAGAAATGCTGTGGATCATTACTTTAGGTTGGCCGATGAAATGCGTGTGAACATACCAGACGACATGAAGTATTTCTGTCTTTCTGAGGCCGTCGCGTTCTATCTCCAGAAGTACGTGGTATACCGCAAAAGAAAAATCTATGTTGGTGTTCGTACATTTGATGAGCTCATGCCAATCATCAAGAAGCACAAGAACGAAAAGTTTCTGCTTCCCAGCTCAGACAAGGTCAAACAGACTATGATCGACAAAATGGACAGCCTCAATGTGGAGTGGAAAAGGGCAATCCTTTTTAGAACGGTGATCAGCGACCTGTCGGATCTTGAAAACGTTTTTTACGACGTACTGGTTTTCTTTAGTCCAAGTGGTATTCAATCACTGTTCCACAATTTTCCCGAATTCAAACAAAATAACACGCGCATTGCGGTCTTTGGCAATTCGACAGTCAGAGCTGCTGAAGAAGCGGGCCTCAAAATCGACATTGCCGCTCCATCCGAGGAAACGCCATCGATGACCATGGCTCTTGAAAAGTACATCAAGACAGTGAACAAATAAAAAAAGCGCCGATTGGCGCTTTTTTTTTGTTTAATACGTTGCTTAACTCTCTTTGATAACCTCGATTATCTTTGCCTCAAGCTCTTCGGCTAATTCCGGATTATCTGCGATCAATGACTTAACAGCATCTCGGCCCTGACCAAGTTTGGTTTCTCCATAGCTGAACCAGGAACCACTTTTTTTGATGATCCCGTGATCAACACCGAAATCCAGGATTTCTCCAATTTTAGAAACCCCTTCACCGTACATAATGTCAAATTCTGTGGTTTGGAACGGGGGAGCCACCTTGTTTTTGACAACTTTGACTTTCGCCCGATTTCCCATGACACGGTCACCATCTTTTATTTGGGTCTTTCGACGAATATCCAAACGCACGGATGCGTAGAACTTAAGAGCATTTCCACCCGTTGTGGTTTCGGGATTGCCAAACATCACACCGATCTTCTCGCGCAACTGATTTATGAAGATCACGGTGCAGTTCGTTTTATTGATAGTTCCAGTCAATTTTCTCAAGGCCTGTGACATCAGTCGAGCATGTAATCCCATTTTGGAATCACCCATCTCTCCTTCAATCTCGCTTTTAGGGGTAAGCGCCGCAACAGAGTCAATAATCACGATGTCAACGGCACCTGAGCTGATCAAGTTGTCCGCTATCTCAAGCGCTTGCTCTCCATAATCAGGCTGCGAAATGATCAGGTTGTCGATGTCTACCCCCAATTTTTCAGCGTAAAAGCGATCAAATGCGTGCTCAGCATCAATAAATGCTGCAATTCCTCCTGCTTTTTGAGCCTCAGCCATGGCGTGCAATGCCAAGGTCGTTTTACCTGATGATTCGGGACCGTAGATCTCAATCACCCGACCGCGAGGATATCCTCCTACTCCCAAGGCTAAATCAAGCCCGAGTGAACCTGATGGAATGACTTCAATATTTTCTGAAGCAACATCTCCCATTTTCATAACCGAGCCCTTTCCATAGGTCTTGTCAAGTTTGTCAAGAGTCAGCTGCAGAGCCTTCATTTTCGCTAATTTTTCTTTGTCTTCTGCCATAGTTTATTACTGAATTTCTAGAATTTTTCTTTAAGGTAAAGGAGAAGCTAAAATAACTATTTTTAACTCTATTGAATGTTATTGAATACATTCTTATCAACAACTCAGGAGGATCAGACCGAGCGGAGCGTTTCCTTCATATTAATCTATTTGACTCACTAAAGTAAACCTGGTCTGCGTATCATGTACACATGGGGAATGCCATCCTCGATATACTCCTCTTCGGTGTTGGTGAACCCCAGCTTCTCATAGAACTGAACCAGGTATTTTTGCGCGCCTATCTTGATCTCCAAATCACCAAACAAATCTTTCATTTTTTCAATTGTTCCCCGCATCAGGGCGTAACCGGTGCCGTCTCCACGATGTTTCGAATCCACCACTACCCTTCCTACAGCAGGTTGTTCATAATAATCTCCAGGCCCGAAAATTCGCGTGTATGCAACGATTCTTCCTTCATTGTTTTGACCGAAGTAATGATACGCTGAGCGATCTTTTCCATCAAGTTCAGGGTAGGGACAATTTTGCTCAACTACAAAAACATTGATTCGAAGCTGAATGATGTCATGCAACTCATCAATTGTCAGCTCTTTGAAAGTTTTGAGGGTCCAAATCATAGTTCGATTCTGAATAAAAAACCAGGTCAGTCTTGAATGATGAAACTCTTGTGATCGTCACGATCATATTCTGGTTGCAGATTAGCATGCCTGATATCGAACTTCTCGGCAAGAATCTTTTCCACACGTGTACAAATTAAGTCAAACTCAGATAACTTGATGTCTTCTTTGAACTCAATATGAGCCTCAAAATGGATGTCCTTGTCATTGAGGTGCCAAACGTGAACGTGGTGAATATTCTCTATCTCATTGATGACGAGAATTTCCTTTTGAATGTCTTCAATATTGATGTTTTTCGGGGCAAACAACATCAGAATTTTAAGGGAGTCCAGAAAAATATTCCAACCCATGTATAATAGGTATACTGAGATCACCATTGTCAGGATCGCATCCAACCAGTAAATTCCATAAAATTTCATCAGTATTCCCCCAATCAGCACAGCAACAGAGGTTAAAAAATCAGATATCAGATGCAAATAGGCGGCCCTCATGTTGATGTTGTGGTCTGCGTCCTTTTTGAGGAGCAAAACGCTTATCCCATTGCCCACGATAGCAATCAAAGCCAGCCAGATCACGATTTCACTCATGATTTCCTGGGGTTCAGACAATCGCTTAATGGCCTCAATTGCCAGGAAAATTGCGATTACAATGAGAGATGCCGAATTGATGAAAGCAGCAATAATCTCTGCTCGTTTATAACCAAAAGTTTGATACTGAGTTTGTTTTTTCTTATTGCTGAGAAAATTGGCCCCATAACTGATAATCAATGACAGTACATCGGAAAGGTTGTGAACAGCGTCCGAAATCAAGGCCAGACTTCCGGAAATCAATCCGCCAATGATCTGTGAAATCGTTATGAGAATGTTCAGAAGTATGGAAAACAAGAGTCTATTTCCCGAAAGAGTACCGTGATCATGTGAGTGGTTGTGCCCCATTGGATAGGCTTAACAGTTACTTGCCGGGATCTTGTCTATGCGCCTTTTATGACGACCTCCTTCAAAGTCGGTATTCAAGAAAGTATTTACGAATTGTAAAGCATCATCCTGCGATACAAATCGTGCAGGTATACTCAGGATATTTGCATCATTATGCTGACGTGCCAGTGCCACCAACTCATCATTCCAGCAAAGCGCAGCTCTTATGTTTTTGTGGTGATTTGCCGTCATCGCAGCTCCGTTTCCACTGCCACAAAGTATGATTCCGAGATCTGCCTCGCCTGATTCCACAGCGTCCGCAACAGGGTGAATCGCATCTGGATAATCCATGCTCGCCTCCTCATCCGTACCAAAATTTATAACTTCAATACCTTGATTATTAAGTAGTTTTACTATTTCAAACTTGTAAGAAGTTCCTGCATGGTCATTTCCGATAGCTACAGTCATGGTGGGTCTTTTTTACAAAATTACATTTATTAAAGAAATAAACACAATAATAGACGATTGTTAATTCAAAACCATATATCTCTGAATTCTAAATCCTTAATTATTCATTCAATTGTTAATTAAAACACCATCAAAACTGACAAAAAAATTTTGCAGATTCGCAATAAAAGATCATTTGAAAATATTAATGAATTGAGCAAATATTCTTGTTGATTATTTATTTGAAATTATCCACAGTTTCTGGTGGGTTAATAACACATTCTTTGAATTAATTTATACCCAAAAGTTAGTTAAGATGGATGTCAACAGACTGTGAATATCCATAATCATATTCATGATAATAAATGGGTTATATTATTTTTGAGTGTTAACAATTATTCAAAACTGATATTTCAAAATTTCAACGGAAAAAATTATTCTACAAATTAACATACTATAATACCACAGCATATGACTTTAAAAAAATTATTAAAAAAAATATAAATATGATATAAGTGTTGATAAGAAAGAAAAATCCGTTTTTAAACTTCAACGGATTCAGCAGTGAAGTGAATAATTGACGCAGTGCTATCAACCTGGGAAGATTCAACGTTTTTGAAGGTGTAGTCAATGCTCTTCTTTGTAACGAAAAGACTGAACGCGAAGATCACGGCGCAAAGAATGATTATTTTATAAATTGCCTTCATATACAGTAAAGACGGAATAAATCTTGAAACGTTACAAAAATGTTAAAGAATTATTTTCCAGGGTATATAGCGGGATACGAATTCAACGAAATATCATCGGAATTGGATAAATTATGAGTAATTTGCACGATTAAACAAACTCGATGGGTAGGCAAAGAAAATCCAAAATAAAAAAGAAGGGAAATACAATTAAAAACCTGAATCAGAGAATTTTACAGGTTTTCTACAATAACCCCAACAAGAATTTCAACCACAAGCAAATAGCTGCAAAGCTCGATATTCAGGACTCTGATGGAAGAAACCAGATCATCCGCGCCCTGAAAGAAATGGAAGCTGGAGATCGGCTTGATGAAGTAACACGTGGAAAGTACGTTCTCGTCAAGCAAACTCATTACCACGAGGGAATAGTCGATATAACCGCACGCGGCAACGCTTACGTGGTTTGTGACGATCTTGAGCACGACGTCTATGTACCTTCCCGAAATCTGAATCACGCCCTTAACAAAGACCTGGTGAGGGTTTATGTTTATAAGAGGAGAAAGAACAGCAAGCTGGAAGGAGATATTGTAGCTATTCTGGAACGTTCAAAATATGAATATGTCGGTGTGCTTCAAAAGAATAACGATTATGGATTTGTAGTTCCTGATGATCCGAAGATGTATTCCGACATTTTCATCGGTCCCGAGAATCTGTTGGAGGCTAAGGACGGCGATAAAGTTTTAGCTAAGCTAACGGATTGGCCGCAAAAGTCGAAGAATCCTTTTGGAGAAATACTCAAAGTTCTCGGCAGGCCTGGAGATCATGATACGGAGATCCACTCTATTCTTGTGGAATACGGTCTTCCGTATACGTTTCCGGACCATGTGGAGGAATTCGCTTCGAGCATTCCAATCGAGATCAGTGATGAAGAGGTTCGCAAAAGAAGAGATATGCGCAAGGATCTGACTTTTACTATTGACCCAACTGATGCCAAAGATTTTGATGACGCCCTTTCTTTTAAGGTTTTAAAGAATGGGAATTTTGAAGTTGGGGTTCATATTGCGGATGTTTCCCATTACGTAAAAGAGAATACGGTATTGGAGGATGAAGCCTTTCAGCGCGCGACATCGGTTTATCTGGTGGACAGGGTAGTTCCGATGCTCCCTGAAATTCTCTCCAATAATGTTTGTTCACTAAGACCCAATGAAGAAAAGCTCACCTTTTCAGCCGTGTTTGAAATGAATCAAAAAGGTGATGTAGTTAATTCCTGGTACGGAAGAACTGTGATCTATTCTGATCAAAGATTCACTTATGATCAGGCGCAGCAAATTATAACCGGAGAGTCTTTGCATGAGAATAACGAACTTAATTTAGCTATAAAGACACTCGATTCACTCGCTAAGAAGATGAGAGCAAGACGAATGAATCATGGTGCGATTTCTTTTGATAAAACCGAAGTGAAATTCAAGTTGGATGAAAACGCGAATCCTATTGGAGTTTTTGTCAAGGAATCGAGGGATGCGAACAAACTGATAGAGGAATTCATGCTTCTGGCCAATCGAAAAGTTGCAGAATTCATCGGAAAAAAGAAAAAAACATTTGTTTACAGGGTTCACGACGAACCAGACATAGACAAACTGGCGGCCCTTCAAGGGGTGATTACCAAATTTGGATACAGAATTGACACCCGCTCGAGGGATACTACTTCGCAATCTTTGAACAAGCTTCTGTCTGACGTGCACGGAAAACCGGAATCGAATATGATTGAAACCCTGGCGATTCGCTCCATGAGCAAAGCTGTGTATACCACTGAAAATATTGGTCACTACGGTCTTGCTTTCGATTATTATACGCATTTCACGTCTCCTATTCGGAGATATCCCGATGTGATGGCTCATCGGCTTCTTCAGCATTACCTGGATGGTGGAAAATCAGTGAAGGCAGATAAATATGAAGACAAATGTGATCACTCTTCCGAGCGTGAAATCATGGCGAGCAAGGCTGAAAGAGATTCAATCAAATACATGCAGGTCAAATACATGCAGGATCATCCCGAACAGGAGTTTGAAGGTGTGATTTCTGGTGTTACAGAATGGGGTATTTACGTGGAAATCATCGAGAACAAGTGTGAAGGAATGGTCCGAATCAAGGATATCAGCAGTGATTATTTTATTTTTGACGAACGCCAATACGCTTTGATTGGTCAGGCAAAAAGAAAGATGTATCAACTCGGGGATAAGGTCGTGGTAACGGTGAAGAACACGGATTTGGAGCGAAAACACCTGGATTTTAACCTGGTTGAAGACGATGAACTGTAACAAATGAAAAGGACTCAGGTCTAATGATTGAACAATTTAAATTGAAACGATGAAGAAAGTATTAATTATGCTGCTGGTTACAACTGCGGCTTTTGCACAGGACAGAATAGAAAAGAACCTTGGAGATTTTACTGAATTGAAAACCTATAGGGGTCTCCCTGTGGAGTTGATCAAATCAGATAGTCCAAAATTGATTATCGAAGGAAATAAGGCTTCCTCGGTTACAGTGAAGAACGCCAATGGAGTTCTCAAGCTGAGTTTGAAAATAGAGAATACTTTCTCTTCGGATGAAGTCATGGTCTATCTTCACTATAAGGATCCTGTTTCTGTGATTGACGGAAATGAAGGCTCTAATATTTATTCTAATGAGGTACTCGCACAAGACAAAATAGTGGTGAGGGCCCAGGAAGGAGCACGAGTCAAGCTGGAATTGGACGTCAAAAACCTGGAAGTTGTAACCTCTACAGGAGGCTACGTCAATCTGAGTGGAAAGGCCGAAACCCAGGATGTGAAGGTGAATACAGGAGGCATTTACAAGGGTGCCATGTTGAAAACAGAACATACAAAGGTCAATGCGGCAACAGGTGGAAATGCCGAGGTTTTCGCATCCAAAAGCGTAGATGCCAAGGCTTCAACTGCGGGTATAATTGACATTGAAGGCGATCCCGAACAAGTGAGCCGAAAGGAGTCCACAGGTGGAAATATCAATGATTAAGACACAAGGTGTCGAATTTATTGCTAACTTTGTGCTTTAAATCAATGCGTAATGATGTTACAGGCAATTTTTTTAGGTATGGTTGGCCCATGGCAATGGATTATCATCGGTCTGGCCATTCTTTTGCTTTTCGGAGGAAGAAAGCTACCTGAATTGATGAAAGGGTTGGGAACGGGCATTAAAGAGTTTAAGAATGCTACCAATACTGATGGTGAAGAAAGCCCAAAAGCAGAAGAAAAGAAGTAAGTCTTCAAACGGAGATATAAAAAAAGCCTCAAACGAATGCGTTTGAGGCTTTTTTTATGCTATTTCTTGTTGTTATTGCTAGCTTCATTGATTTTGTTTGCCGCTAACAGGGAGGCCGTCATGTCGTTGAGCATGGTGCTGGCAGCATTAGGATTATTGGGCAGCAATATGAGGTTGCTGCTGCTCTCCGATCCTACGGCTTGCAAAGTGTCGTAGTGCTGCGTAATTACGATCAGAGCTGATGCTTCCTGTGGGTTTATGCCGGCTTTGTTCAGTGTATCGACACTTTCTTCCAGGCCTTTTGCGATTTCCCTGCGCTGATCAGCGATCCCCCTACCCTGGAGCCGCTTGCTTTCCGCTTCGGCGCGAGCACGCTCAACGATCAGAATTCTTTGAGCATCCCCTTCGTGTTGAGCAGCGATTTTTTCACGCTCCGCGGCATTGATTCTATTCATGGCTTGCTTCACTGAGTGATCGGGATCGATATCTGTCACCAGGGCCTTGATAATGTCATATCCGTATTCCAGCATTGCCTCTTTCAAATCTCTTTTCACTGCGAATGCGATGTCATCTTTTTTCTCGAAAACATCATCCAGGAGCATTTTAGGGATCTCTGCGCGCACCAGGTCAAAAATATAGGCGGTCAGCTGCTCATGAGGGTTTTGAAGCTTGTAGAATGCATCATAGACCTTTTCTCTCAGAATCTGATATTGCACGGAAATTTTCATATTGACAAAAACGTCATCCTTGGTTTTGGTTTCAACCACCACGTCGAGCTGCTGAATTCGCAAACTCAAACGAGCTGCTATTCTGTCAACGATCGGAATCTTGAATTGCAGACCGGCAAATCGTATGCTGTTGAATTTACCAAAACGCTCAATGATAAAGGCTGTTTGCTGTTTTACGATAAACAAGCCGAATACCAGTAAAATCAATATAAATACTAAAAAAGGGATCAATGTAATCATCAGATGCATGGATAAAAATGAGAACACTAAAGATACGCAATTTCGAAGCAATTGCGAATCGATTCGCAGGTGAATGGAAATTTGCTATTTTTGTGAACAAAGCTTGAAATATGAAAAGATTCTTAACCTACGCAGGGATATCAATTGTAATTGTTTTTGTGATCTATGTCCTGTTCATTTATTTCTTTACCTTCAGTGAAGGGTACCGGGCAGGTGAGCTCATCAAGATATCCGAGCGTGGCGTTGTCTTCAAAACCTGGGAGGGAAGACTCAGCCAGGGTGTTTCCGAGGAGCAACAGTTCAATTTTTCGGTGGAGAAGAGCGACAAGGAGGTGCTTGAACAGCTAAAACAACTACAGGGTGAGCGCGTAAAGGTGACTTATATTGAGCGTTTTGGTACTTTTTACTGGCTGGGTGACACCAAGTACTTCGTCAAAGAGGTCGAAAAACTCAATTCAAAGAAGAATCCCGAATAGCAAAAACCACAGTGGCAATCTATTCTGCAGGGAGCTTCTCTGTGGCTGTTTGAATTCTTGCGACAGTTTCTTCTTTTCCGATCATTTCGCAGATGTCAAAAAGATGGGGCCCCTTTAGGTCGCCCACAAGGCTCAGTCGAAAAGGCTGCATGACTTTTCCGAACCCAATCTCATTTGACGTGATCCAATTCTTCACTTGATCCTCAATGTTTTTGGAAGAGAAGTCTTCCAGTTTG
>CBDUAY010000013.1:0-31796 GCA_965365245.1 uncultured Flavobacteriaceae bacterium
AAGACACCTGTTTGATGTCATTCATGTTGTTGCTCAACACAGAAGCCATGTATTCAGCAGGGTAATGCGCCTTGAGATAGGCTGTCTGATATGCGATAAAGGCATAGCAGGTCGAATGGGATTTATTGAACGCATAGGCCGCAAATGCCTCCCAGTCTTTCCAAATCTTTTCGAGAACCTCCTCAGGATGACCGTTTTTCTTGCCTCCGTCTATGAACAGGGGCTTGAGTTTTTCCAACAGGGCGAAGATCTTTTTCCCCATGGCCTTTCTCAACATATCCGCCTGACCTTTGGTGAAATTCGCCAGCTTTTGTGACAAGAGCATCACCTGCTCCTGGTAAACAGTGATCCCGTAAGTCTCTTTCAGGTACTCCTCCATTTCCGGGAGATCGTAGCTTATCTCCTCTCTTCCGTGTTTGCGATCGACAAAAGAAGGAATGTACTCCATCGGGCCCGGACGATACAATGCATTCATGGCGATGAGATCTGCAAATTCCGTCGGTTTTAAGGCTTTGAGATGTTTCTGCATCCCGGGAGATTCATACTGGAATATCCCAATGGTCTCACCCCTTTGAAAAAGTTCATAGGTCTTTTCGTCATCCAGCGGGAACTCATCCGGATCGAGCTCCTTGCCGTGAAGCGCTTTTACGATCTTCACCGTATCCTTGATCAGGGTAAGGGTCTTCAGGCCAAGGAAATCCATCTTGAGCAGACCGGCGTTTTCGACCACGCCATTGTCGAACTGGGTGACATACATGTCTGTTCCCTTAGCCGTAGCGACAGGGATCAGGTTGGTGATGTCTTCCGGTGTGATGATCACCCCACAGGCATGCGTTCCGGTATTTCGCACAGAACCCTCCAGAAGGCGGGCCTGGTTGATTGTTTCAGCTTCAGGGCCCTCACCTTCAGAGATCGATCTAAGGACCTCCACATTCTCGAGCTCCTCGCTTCTCAGGCCCTTGACTTTCGAAATGCTCTTTTCATCCTTGCCAAAGATGTGGCCCAGTTTAAGTCCGGGAATGAGCTTGGCGATCCGATCCGCCTCTGAAAGGGGCAGGTCGAGCACCCTGGCCGTATCCCGAATCGAAGATTTGGCCGCCATGGTGCCGTAAGTGATGATCTGAGCGACCTGGCTGGAACCGTACTTGTCTATCACATAGTCTATGACCCTTTGCCTGCCTTCGTCGTCAAAATCGATGTCTATATCGGGCAGAGATACCCGATCCGGATTCAGGAAACGCTCAAAAAGAAGATCGTACTTTATGGGGTCTATGTTTGTGATGCCCAGGCAATAAGCGACCGCCGAGCCCGCCGCCGAACCCCGGCCAGGCCCAACCGACACTCCCATGCGCCTGGCTTCCTTGATGAAGTCTTCTACGATGAGGAAATATCCCGGATAACCTGTGTTTTCAATAATAGACAATTCGAAGTCCAGCCTTTCCTTGATATCATCAGTGAGATCCGGATAACGCGTCTTCGCTCCTTCATAGGTCAGATGACGCAGGTACTTGTTCTCACCTCTTTTGCCACCATCCTCCTCATCCTTAGGGTCATAAAAGGCCTCAGGCATGTCAAATTTGGGAAGCAGGACCTCCCGGGCCAGGTCATAGACCTCCACTTTATCGACAATTTCCTGGATGTTTAGAATGGCTTCGGGCGTCCGACTGAACAAGTCCTTCATTTCATCCTGACCCTTGAAATAGTATTCTTCATTTGGAAGGCCGTATCGGAATCCGCGGCCCCTTCCCTTGGGGGTTGCTAGTTTCTCCCCGTCCTTCACGCATAGCAGAATATCGTGCGCCAGAGAGTCTTCTTTATTCAGGTAGAAGCTGTTGTTCGTCGCCACGAGCTTCACGCCATGCTTCTTTGAAAACCGGATCAGCACCTCGTTCACATGGGCCTCATTTTCCTGTTTGTGATCATTGAGCTCAAGGTAGAAGTCGGATCCGAACTCTTCTTTCCACCAAAGCAACGCCTCCTCTGCCTGCCGCTCTCCCACATTGAGAATCAGGTGAGCTATCTCTCCATAGATGCCTCCGCTCAGCACGATGACATCCTCCTTGTATTGCCTGATCAGGTTCTTGTCGATTCTCGGCACATAGTAGAACCCTTCGATATAGGCAAGTGACGCCATTTTAGCGAGATTGTGATATCCCTTTTTGTTCTTGGCCAACAATACAACCTGACGGCCGTTGTCCTTGACAGAACGATCCTTCATGTTCTCGCACACGTAGAATTCACATCCCAAAATGGGTTTGACCTGATGATCGTTATTTTTGTTATGCGCCAGGGCTTCACTTACGAAAACAAAGGCCCCCATCATATTGCCCGTATCGGTAAGTGCAACCGCCGGCATCTTTTGTTCGGCCGCAGCCTTCACAAGGTCCGAGGCATTGGTCGTAGACTGTAAAATGGAATACTGACTGTGGTTGTGCAGGTGTGAAAATGAAGCATTCTCAAGGTCAGCGGTTTTACGCACTCCTTCTACGGAATCTTCGGCATCCTCTTTCTTTTGCTTTTTCTTCAGCTTCTTGCTCTCCGCCTTGAGATTCTTGTGCTCGAGCCCGGCCAGGCGAATCGGCTCCGTGTTTATTCGTTTGAACTCCTCGATATATCCCGGTTCCGCCAGAAGCTCCTCTGTAGAATAGTTCCCCAGTCGGATCAACTCCAAAAAACAACGGGTGGTCGCCTCCACGTCTGCTGTGGCATTATGCGCCTCTTCAAAGGCCTCCCCAAAGAGCTCCTTGTGCAGTTCCGTTAGTGTAGGGAGCTTGAACTTGCCGTATCTTCCTCCCGGAATCTGGCACAACTCGGCTGTCTTCTCTGTACATGTGTCCAAAACCGGCTTGGCGTCCAAAGTCGTTTCAATGCCGGCCCGATAGAACTCGCAGCCCATGATATTGAGGTCAAAACCGAGATTTTGCCCCACCAGGTGCGATGCTTTTGTCAACGCCTCATTGAACCTTTCCAGGACGACTTCAAGTTTCTCTCCTTGCTGAAGCGCAAGTTCGGTCGAGATCCCATGAACCTGTTCGGCGTCATAAGGAATGTTGAATCCGTCAGGGCGAATCAGGTAGTCCTGATGTTCGATCAGCTCACCCATGCTGTCGTGCAACTGCCAGGCAATCTGAACGCAGCGGGGCCAATTGTCAGTATCGGTGACCGGAGCGTTCCAATTCTTGGGCAATCCCGTAGTTTCAGTGTCGAAGATCAAATACATGAGGTCCTTTTTTCGGAAAGAATAATGAAGGATAAAAATAGAGATTTCATTGAATCACCCCGTTCATCGGGAACAGTTTTTATCAACAACCATTTTGTTCACGATCTGTATCTCAATATTAAAAAAATATGATTACTTTTGCGGCCTACTTCGAGAAAGTAGTTTATTATTAATAACCTAGGTCGAGTACCTTAAAAATTAAACAGATGCCAGTAAAAATCAGATTGCAAAGACATGGTAAAAAAGGCAAGCCGTTCTATTGGGTGGTAGCCGCAGACTCAAGATCAAAAAGAGACGGAAGGTCTCTCGAGAAATTGGGAACGTACAATCCGAATGTCAACCCAGCGAGTATTGACCTCGATGTTGATGCAGCCGTAAAGTGGTTGCAAAATGGAGCCCAGCCCACCGACACGGCCCGAGCCATCCTTTCTTACAAAGGAGCCATGCTAAAGAATCATCTCCTTGGAGGTGTCAAAAAAGGCGCCCTGACTGAAGAGCAGGCCGAAGCCAAGTTCCAGGCCTGGTTGGATGAGAAAAATTCAAAAATCGAAGCCAAGGCGAATTCAGTAGCCAAGGCGAAGGAAGACGAAATCGCGAAACAGCTTGAGGCTGAGAAAGAGATCAATGAGAAGCGCCAAGCTGCTGCTGATGAAGCGGAGAATGAGGCGGTACGAGCGGAAGCTGATGCCAAAGCTGCTGCTGAGGCTGAAGCCAAAGCTGAAGAAGCGGTAGAAGACGACACTCCTCAGACGATTGATGAAGCGGCGGAAGAAGCCAAGGAAGAGGGAAAATAATTCATGCGAATTTCAAGCATTTGAAAAAAACCTGATATGAAGATATCAGGTTTTTTCATTTTATCTTTGAAGCATTAGTCGCCTCTTCGAGGCATTAGCAAAATGTCCATGAAAAAATCTGACTGTTTTTATCTCGGAAGGGTAACCAAGAAATACAGCTTCAAGGGTGAGGTAATCATCAAACTCGACACGGATGAGCCCGAGATCTACCAAAACCTTAATGCCGTTTTTATAGACTTGGGCAAGGATCTGCTGCCTTTCTTCATCGAAAAGAGCTCCTTCCAGAGAGGTAGAGAGCTGCGGGTTCGTTTTGAGGATGTGAAAACAGAGCAGGACGCCGATGCCATTTTGAAAAAGGAGGTTTATTTGCCACTGGATCTGCTTCCCAAATTGAGTGGGGACAAATTCTATTTCCATGAAATCATCGGTTTTTCACTTTTAGATGTGAACTACGGAACCGTCGGAACCATAGAGTCGATCAACGACAGCACAGCCCAGGCCCTTTTCATAGTTTCCGACGGCGAAGATGAAATCCTGGTGCCCATGGTCAAGGATTTCATCAAAAAAATCGACAGGAAGAAACGAGAAGTCCTTGTGGAAACCCCGGAAGGCCTGATCGAAATGAACAAATAGGAAGAATTATTTCGGATGTCTGAATCCATTTTTCGCTTTAAAGAATTCAACGTAGCTCAAGGCAAATGTGCCATGAAAGTTGGAACCGATGGAGTGCTGCTCGGCGCATGGATACATATCCCCGACAAGGTGGATTCCATACTCGACATCGGAACGGGCACCGGCCTGATCGCCCTGCAGCTCGCACAGCGATGTGACAGTGAAACTATTGATGCTCTGGAAATCGAGCCGGGTGCTTTTGAGCAGGCCGTGGAAAATTTCGAGAACAGCCCCTGGTCTGATCGTTTATTCTGCTACCATGCTTCGCTGGAGGAATTTCAAGCAGAAATGGACGAATGTTACGATTTAATTGTTTGCAATCCTCCCTTTTATAATAACAGTTATCCAGCGGATGTTCAGGAGCGTAACCTAGCGAGACAAGAGGAGCATCTCGACTTTGAGTCATTGCTTGAATGCACATCACATCTATTGAGCCCTGCTGGGACCTGCGCTTTTATAGTTCCGTTCGAAAGAGAGGACGAATTCCTGAATCTCGCTGAGAATCACCATCTCTATGCGAGTCGAATCACGCGTGTCAAAGGGAGTCCGGCGAGTCAGGTGAAACGAAGCCTGATACAAATGCAGCGAGAGCAGGTCAGCCCGAGTCTCTCAAAGCTGACCATCGAAACGTCCAGGCATGTCTATACCGATCAGTACAGGGAACTTGTGAAAGACTTCTATCTGAAGTTTTAAGGTTCAGGCGCCCAGATTGTAGGGATTATAGCCGAGGTACTCCACTTCCTTCTCAACAAAACGAACCCCGTGGTTCTCGAGTTCGGTAAGAACGTCCTGGTACATCTCCTTCTTCAAAGGAAGCTGAACACCAGGAGTATGCACCTTACCGTTGAGAATTTGCAGGCAGGTCATTGCCACAGGCAAGCCCACTGTTTTCGCCATGGCAGTATAGGTCTGGTCCTCACCGACGACTACCATGCTCGATTCGATCTGTCTCTTCTTTCCGTCTTTTTCAAAGCCGAACTTGTGATACATCACTATCATGTCTTTGTCATCTTTCTTGAGGGCCCAGCTGTCCATGAGGATCTTTTGAAGGATTTGGGCCGGAGTCGCATCCTTGATTCCCACTTTCTTATTGTCGTTGAACAGATCCAGTTCGAGAAGCTTTTCCCAGATCACGTCATCCTGGTCGATCTTCAAATAATGACGAAGCTTTAGCTCAACAGAGTCATGGGGTTTATAGGTAAGGAATGAATTCGTGAAATCCCGGTAGGTCATGTCTTCAGAACCCTCCATGACATAACTGTCATCCGTCATTCCCAGTTGCACGAATATGTTCCAGGCACGCGAAAACCCAACCCTTCTGATGGTCCCCCTGTAAAGAGTCAATGCATCCTCCAATCCATAAACTTCGCGATAATTCAAGGAGTCTCTATTGGCATAGGCCTCAAATTTTCCATATCCTTCAATGGAGAGAAACTCGGTTCGTCTAAAGAGCTTGTTATAGGGAATGTACTTGTATTTACCCTCCTGTATGAACTTCGCAATCCCCCCTTGACCGGCCAACACCACGTTTCTCGGGTTCCAGGTGAATTTGTAGTTCCACAGGTTGTCGTCACTCTCGGGAGCAACCAGCCCGCCGGTAAACGATTCGAACAGCAGCATTTTTGCCCCGCTCCCTTTGATTCGATCGATGACCTGCATCGCACTCATGTGATCAATTCCCGGGTCCAGGCCCACTTCGTTCATGAAGACGAGACCCTTTTTCCTGACCTCAGAATCTAGTTTCTTTAGTTCTTCAGACACATAGGATGCCGTGACAAGGTTCTTTTTAAACTCAATGCAGTCCCTGGCTATTTCGAGATGAAACCGGGCCGGAAGCATTGAAATCACAATATCTGATCCAACCACAGCCTTCTTCCTCGCATCGAGGTCAAAAATATCCAGTTCAATCACCTTGCCATTGGGATGCCCACCGACAAGTTTTGCGGCATTTTCGGTGTTGATGTCGGCGATTATCACCTCGAGCTGTTCTTCGCCGGATTTCTCCAACAGGTACCTGACCAGGGCGGAGGAAGACCTACCAGCCCCTACGATCAAAATTCTTCTCATAGGAATACGTTCACGGTTGCTCAAATTTAATGAAACGACCCTATAAAACTCCTGCATAATTCAAAATCTTATCTTTGTTTTTGAACTCAAAATTCAAACCCTTGAAAAACCTGATATTCGCATCGATCCTCGGACTTATTTCCGTCGCTATGGGCGCCTTTGGAGCTCACGCCTTAAAAGACATCCTGGAACCCGAGGCACTCCAGAGCTATGAGACTGGCGTAAGGTATATGATGGTTCACGCTCTGGTCCTGCTTTTTCTCAATAATTCGACTGCGCTCGAACAAAAGACCAAAAACACGCTGAGTTCTTTGTTCATTGTGGGCATTGTTTTCTTCTCAGGTTCAATTTTCGCAATCCAACTCAAACTTGTTGACGCGTCGTCAATTTGGTTCATTACTCCCCTTGGCGGGCTGCTTCTGATATCGGGATGGTTCGGAATGGCTCTTGCTTTTTTCAGAAAAACACGAGCGAGTTAGCCGTGTTAAATTTTGGCTCAGCGTTTTGTAGTGGCCTTAAAATTAACTACTTTTAAGTGCCTGCACGGAAGGTCTTTTCGAACGAAATCGTATTCGTAAATAGGCTGCTAACACTGACAAATATCATAAAAACCAGGAGGGTTTAATCCGTAAATTTGTCTGTGAAATCAAAAACAATTAACACTTAAATTTTTGACTTATGGAAGTTCTAACAAAATCAGTTATCAATTCTTTAGAAGAATTAGGAATCAAAAACCCGAAAGAGATAATCTACAATCCATCATATGATGAATTATTTGAATATGAACTCTCTACTGAATTGGAAGGGTATGAAAAAGGTTACCTGACTGAATTGGGCGCTGTCAACGTTATGACAGGAAAATTCACAGGACGTTCGCCTAAGGACAAATACATTGTCAAAGATGACGTTACAAGAGATACAATCTGGTGGACTTCCGAAAAAGCCAAAAATGACAACAAACCCATTACCCAAGAAGTTTGGAATGATCTCAAGGAATTGGTTCTCGAGGAGCTTTCAGGCAAGAAACTCTACGTGGTGGACACCTTCTGTGGTGCAAACGAAGACACCCGACTGAAAGTGCGCTTTGTAGTTGAGGTTCCCTGGCAAGCTCATTTTGTGAAGAACATGTTCATCCGACCTACGGCAGAAGAACTTGAAACTTATGGAGATCCTGATTTTGTGGTACTCAACGGATCTGAGACCGTTAATAACAAGTGGAAAGAGCACGGTTTGAACTCTGAGGTATTCACAGTTTTCAACCTGACAGAGAAAATGCAGGTTATCGGTGGAACCTGGTACGGAGGTGAGATGAAAAAGGGAATGTTCGCCATGATGAACTACTACCTTCCAAAAAGAGGAATGGCTTCGATGCACTGTTCAGCCAATGTGGGCGAAGATGGTGACACAGCTATTTTCTTCGGACTTTCGGGTACAGGTAAGACAACGCTTTCAACCGACCCAGCGAGAAAATTGATCGGTGACGACGAGCACGGCTGGGACGATGAAGGTATTTTCAACTTCGAGGGAGGATGCTATGCGAAAACCATCGATCTTGACCATGAGGCTGAGCCGGACATTTATGACGCGATCAAACGAGATGCGCTTCTTGAAAATGTTACTGTGGATGAAAACGGAAAAATTGACTTCACAGACGGTTCCGTCACCCAGAACACAAGGGTTTCTTATCCAATTTATCACATTGAGAATATCGTGAAGCCGGTTTCCAAGGCAGGTCACGCGAATAAGGTGATTTTCCTTACAGCAGATGCATTTGGAGTTATGCCTCCGGTTGCCAAACTGACTCCGGAACAAACCAAATATCATTTCCTTTCCGGATTTACGGCCAAGCTTGCAGGAACAGAGAGAGGTGTTAACGAACCTACTCCAACTTTCTCCGCATGTTTCGGAGAGGCCTTCCTGACACTGCACCCAACCAAGTACGGCGAGGAGCTTGTCAAGAAAATGGAAGAACACAATGCCACTGCCTACCTGGTGAACACAGGATGGAATGGAACAGGCAAACGAATCTCGATTCAGGACACACGTGGTATCATCCATAGAATCCTCGACGGATCCATTGACAAGGCTGAGACCAAAGTGATTCCGGTATTCAATCTTGAAGTGCCAACTTCACTTAAAGAAGTTCACGATGAGATTCTGGACCCAAGAGATACTTACGAAGACAGAGAAGAGTGGAACCGAAGAGCGAACAAGCTCGCGGGTCTGTTTATCAAAAACTTCGAGAAATACACTGACAATGAAGAAGGAAAAGCGCTTGTTGCTGCCGGACCTCAGTTGGATTAATTATTTGCTTTAATTGTTTAAGTGCGCATTCTCTGAATGCGCACTTTTATTTTGCCTATATCTCAAGTGAAAGATTATGAGCCAGGATTCAGAATTCGAGTCTGAGCTGAACGTCCATAACTTTCTGCTCGGAATCGGGATGATTGTCAAGATTGGACACCGAAATGCCCAGCAATCGCACTGACTCCCTCACCTTTTCCTGATACAAAAGAGATTCGACCGTTTTCAGCAATGTGTTTTTGTCTTTGACAAACTCATCAAGTGTTTTGCTGCGAGTCTGCTGCGTAAAATCACTGTATTTTATTTTCAGTGTTATCGTGCGACCGGAAACTTTCGAGCGCTTCAACCTGTTTTCAAGTTCTTCTGCGATCGACTCGAGCCGCTGCATCATAAAAACTTCGGAGGTAAGATTCTTGGAAAAGGTGTGCTCAGCGGCCACTGATTTTTGAATCCTGTTGGGCTTGACTTCACTCCTGTGCAAACCGCGGACCATCTTGTAGTAATTCTCCCCTGAGCTCTTGAAATGCTCCTTGAGGAATTCCAGTGATTTTCCTTTCAGATCGATGCCTGTAAAAATCCCGAGACTGTACATTTTGGAAGCGGTCACTTTTCCAATGCCAAAGAATTTTTCGACCGGTAGATTCTCCAAAAATTCAAGAACCTCTTCGGGAGGAATGGTCTTCTGCCCATTGGGCTTGTTGATGTCGGATGCGATTTTCGCTACGAATTTGCTGTTTGAAATCCCGGCGGAAGCCGTCAGATTCAGCTCTTCATAGATCCGTTGCCTTATTTCCCTGGCGATAAGGGTGGCAGACGGGTGGTTCTTCTTGTTGGAGGTCACGTCGAGATAGGCCTCGTCGAGTGATAGTGGCTCCACCAGATCCGTGTATTCAAAAAAAATTGCCCTGATTTTATGAGAGACTTCCTTGTAGCGAGGGAATCTGGGTTTGACAAAAATGAGATCAGGGCAAAGCTTGCGCGCCTGCACCCCGCTCATGGCAGAGCGAACCCCGAACTGGCGCGCCTCATAACTCGCGGCAGCCACAACGCCTCGCTCGCCTCCCCCTCCAACGGCAATGGGTTTGCCCCTGAGGTCTGGATTGTCTAGCTGTTCCACTGAAGCATAGAATGCATCCATGTCCACATGGATGATCTTGCTCGTGCTCAAAGACTCCTCAGCATCCTTGGATTGGGTCGAATTCATAGGGAAAGGATCAGGCTTGAAATCACAAAAATAAACTACTTTTGCCTCATGTCAAGAAAGAAAAAATCCCACCTGTTTGAAAATATTGAGGTCATTGACGCAGGGGCCCGCGGAAAATCAATTGCCAAGTCTCCCGATGGTCGCGTGATCTTCCTTGACAATGCAGTTCCCGGTGATATCGTGGACGTTCGAACAGGACGAAAACGAAAATCCTATTTTGAGGGTCGCGCCATCAAGTACCACAAATATTCAGACAAGCGGACTGAGCCCGCATGTGAGCATTTCGGAACATGCGGGGGCTGCAAATGGCAGCATATGAAATACGAAGACCAGTTGTTCTTCAAAGAAAAGGAGGTCACCAATAACCTTGTAAGAATCGGCCACCTTGAAATTCCCGAGATACTCCCCATTGCTGGAAGTGATAAAACTTACTGGTACCGCAATAAAATGGAATTCTCGTTTTCAAATTCGCGCTGGCTTACCCAGGAAGAATTGAACAGTGACGAGACAATCAAGGACAGAGACGCCTGTGGCTTCCATATTCCCGGAATGTGGGACAAGATTCTCGACATAGAAAAATGTCATTTGCAAGAGGATCCGTCAAACGCCATACGAAATAGCGTTAAAAGCTTTGCTATTGAGAAGGGTATGAGTTTTTTTAGCCCGCGCGACGGAAAAGGCTTGCTTAGAAACCTCATGATTCGCACGAGTTCGACGGGCGAGATCATGGTCGTATTGCAGTTTTTTGACGATCAACCTGCACAGCGTGAGGAATTAATGGAGTTCCTGGCGGATCAATTCCCGGAAATCACCTCATTGCAGTATGTGGTCAATCAAAAAGGAAATGATTCCATTTATGACCAGGAGGTGATGCTCTTTCGCGGAAGGGATCATATTTTCGAGGAAATGGAGGGTTTGAGATTCAAAATCAACGCAAAATCCTTTTATCAGACCAATTCCGATCAGGCCTACGTCTTGTATAAAATTGGTCGGGAATTCGCAGGTCTTACCGGTAAGGAGGTGGTATATGATCTCTATACGGGAACAGGAACGATTGCCCAGTTCGTAGCGAAAAAAGCCAGGAAAGTGATCGGAATCGAAGCGGTTCCGGAAGCGATTGAAGACGCTCGTGAAAATGCCCGGATTAACCAGATCGAAAACGTCGAATTCTTTGCCGGAGACATGGCGGGCGTCTTTACCGATGATTTTATCGAGCTGCACGGAAAACCCGATGTCATCATAACGGATCCTCCAAGAGACGGCATGCACAAAAAAGTGGTCGCTCAGATTGCTGCGATCAGACCAAAAAAAATTGTCTACATCAGTTGCAATTCAGCAACGCAGGCCCGAGATTTGTCTTTGTTGAAAGAACAATACGATGTAGTGAAAAGCCAGGCGGTGGACATGTTCCCCCAAACCCACCACGTCGAAAATGTGGTCCTGCTAACAAGAAAAGAAGGCGAATGAAACCCTCGATGCGATCCGTATTTTTAATCCTTGCAGTCTTGTTATCGCTGTCTTGCGAGCGAGATGACATCTGCATCGACGAGGTAACACCGAAACTGATCATCCGTTTTTACGACTTTGAGAACCCCGAGTTATTCAAAGACGTCGCAAACATCAAAGTCAATATTGAAGGTGCAGATGGCGACTATGTCAATGAGACCATAACCACCCTGACCGATTCGATTGCTCTGCCGATCAATGTGGCCGGGAACCAAACGAGATATACACTCACTTTGCAGGAAAACGAAGTGCTCGAACAAGAAGAGAATGCCGACATTCTTGAAATCACCTATATCCAGGAGGACGTGTTCGTATCGCGGCCTTGTGGCTACAAGGCGATTTTCAATGAAGTCGTGCCTGATCTGGAGAAGGACGAAGACAACTGGATCGACGAAATCGTGCCCCTTAGTGATCCATTGGATATAAATAATGAAAGCTCTGCCCATGTCAAGATCTATCATTAGCCTTCTGTTTCTATTGCTCTGTTTCTCAGGTGCCGCACAGCAACTGGGCAAGGAAAAGGACACCACTCAATACAAGGATCGATATGGAATTCGTGTCGGATTGGATATCGTGCGGCCAATCTATTCCTTTTTTGATGAAAACGACAAGGGTTTTGAGCTTGTCGGCGACTATCGACTCACGCAAAGGTTTTACCTGGCGGCGGAATTGGGATACCGCGATCACACCCGACAGGAAGACTTCTACAACTTCACCACAAAGGGCCAGTACATCAAGGCAGGGGTTGATTACAACGCCTATAAGAACTGGCTTGGAATGGAGAATATGATCATAACAGGACTGCGTTATGGTTTCAGCACCTTCAATACCACCTTGAACGAATCTACGATCAACTCTGACCCGTTTCTTCCTGAAAGAACAGAAACCGAGCCTGTTGATTACGACAATTTAAATGCGAGTTGGGCTGAACTTGTCCTTGGCATCAAGGCGGAGGTTCTGCACAACGTCTTTCTCGGGTTTTCCTTTCGCGGGAATGTTAAAATCTCGAGCTCGGAACCGGATAATTTCAGAAATCTTTACGTCCCGGGATTCGAAAGGGTATATGTAAATGACTATGGATTCAGTTTCAACTACACGATTTCCTACCTGATACCTTTTTACCGAAAATGAGCAAATCATGAGCATGCGGGTAATTTCTTTCTTCAGCTTTGGGATACTTTTAATCCTGATTGGAGCTGTTGGATCTTTCTTTGACTGGTCACAATCAACACTCTTCATCGGATTGGGCCTGACAATGGAATCCCTGGCCCTCATCCTTTTCGCCTGGAACAAGATCAAGAACCGTTAGTCCGGAAAAAGCAGCATATTTTTATCTATCTTTGAATTAAAAGCTACATGCCCATAAGAAATGGCTAAAACAAATGGCTAAGAAAAAATTGAACAGTTTGTCTGACCTTGGGGGCTTTGTCTATTCAACCAACAACGAAGAAGACTTTACACAGTTCCAGGATCAGGAAACCGAAAATCTGTCACCCGGGGATCAAAATCTTGAGGCCCACTTCTCAAACAAGGGACGTGGCGGGAAGACCGTAACTGTCATCCGAGGATTCATTGGCACGGAAGATGAGCGCAAAGCTCTCGCTAAACTCCTGAAAACCAAATGCAGCGTTGGAGGAAGTGTCAAGGATGGAGAGATAATCATCCAGGGAAAATTCCGGGACAAAATCATCGAAATCCTGAAATCGGAGGGGTACTCGGTCAAAAGGGTTGGAGGCTGAGAACCAGTAAGCACAATACTGCACATGGAACATATCGGCTCTTCAGAACTCATTCTCAATCCAGATGGCAGTGTCTATCACATCAATCTCAAACCCGAGCACGTCAGCCCGAATGTGATTTTTGTCGGTGATCCGGCACGGGTAGATCGCGTTGCCAAACATTTCCAGAAGATTGAATTCACCACTCAGAAAAGGGAGTTCAGGACAATTGTTGGAGAATTCAAAGACCGGCGATTCACGGTGATTTCCACAGGGATAGGGCCTGACAACATTGACATCGTGATCAACGAGCTGGATGCCCTGGTCAACATCGATTTGAAAAACAGGACAAAAAAAGAGAGGCAAAAGAGCCTCAATCTGGTTCGAATTGGCACTTCAGGCTCCTTGCAACGGGATATCCCGGTCGATTCAATGGTGCTTGGAAAATACGGACTCGGATTTGAAGGCCTTCTTCATTTTTACAAAGCAGAGCACATCTTCGAGAAAGAGCTTCAGGAAGCCTTTGTCAGACATACAAACTACCCTGAGAACAGGTCGCTGCCTTATTTCGTCAAGAACGACAGCGAACTTGAATCACTACTGATTTCTGAAGAAGTTTTTACGGGAATCACCGCAACCGCAGGCGGCTTTTACGGTCCACAGGGACGAGTGCTCCGATTGGAGCTCGACCGGGCCGATATGAATGAGAAAATAGAAAGCTTCCGATTCAAAGACCTCAGAATAAGCAACCTTGAAATGGAGACGTCTGCCATTTACGGCCTGTCCAAACTCCTGGGTCACAAGGCGGTTTCCATGAATGCCATTATAGCGAACCGGGCTGATCTGACCTTCAGCCAGGACCCTTATCAAACGGTGGACCGATTAATTGAATACACACTCAATAAATTGATCTAAAGCTATTTAAATCAAAAATACCCGGTTTTTTCGGATTTCTTTCACAACAGTTATACAACGTGCATACTAAAAGTCATTTTTTTACGTTATGAATACATTCTCCCTGCTTGCTATGTTATTAACCAAAATTATCGACCTATGAAAAAGATAGTCTATTTACTCGTAATCGTGATTGCATCGGCCAGCATGGCTTCATGCGGGGGATCAAGCTCAAGTTGTGCAACTTCTGACAAATACATCATCAAGAACATGAAATTTGAGAACCAGGAGATGGTACTTTCAAAAAAATTCAAATCTGAAGACGAGATTATCAACTAAGACCGGTTGAAAATCCTTGTATAAGGAAAGATCGCTGTGCTATGACAGCGGTCTTTTTTTTTGCCAAATTAAAAAATGAAAATTCTTGCATGAGACCCCAGACTTTGTAATTTTGCACAAACCTGATCACCATGCCTAATACAAAGTATATTTTCGTTACGGGAGGGGTTAGTTCTTCTCTCGGAAAGGGAATCATTGCTGCCTCACTCGCCAAACTATTACAATCCAGCGGCTTTTCGGTCACCATTCAAAAGCTCGACCCATACATCAACGTAGATCCCGGAACTTTGAATCCTTATGAGCACGGAGAGTGTTTCGTGACAAATGACGGAGCTGAAACCGATCTAGATCTGGGCCATTATGAAAGGTTTCTGAACATCCCCACCTCCCAGGCGAACAATGTGACTACAGGGCGCATCTACCAAACCGTTATCAACAAAGAAAGGCGTGGAGATTATCTGGGGAAAACAGTTCAGATCATTCCGCACATCACGAACGAGATCAAAAGGCGCATCCAAATCCTTGGAGAAACGGGTGAGTATGACATCGTAATCACGGAAATCGGTGGCACGGTGGGTGATATCGAATCCCTTCCCTACATAGAAGCAGTCAGGCAGCTCAAGTGGGACCTGGGCAGGGAAAATACCCTGGTCGTTCACCTGACACTCATCCCATACCTGGCCGCGGCCAAGGAACTCAAGACCAAACCCACTCAGCATTCGGTTAAGGAACTGATGGAGAGTGGTGTGAGTCCGGATATACTCGTCTGTCGCACGGAACATCACATCGGTGAGGACATCAAACGAAAACTTGCTCTTTTCTGCAATGTCGACAAGGAGGCAATCATCGAGTCGATCGATGCCGAAACGATATATGACGTGCCAAACCTGATGATGAAAGAGGGTCTGCACACAGTTGTAATGAAGAAACTCGGGCTGAAAACGGAAGAAAAGCCAATCCTCACGGCCTGGAACAAGTTCCTGACCAACTATAAAAACCCCAAAGAAACTGTCGAGATCGGACTGGTAGGTAAATACATCGAGCTGCAGGATGCCTACAAATCAATTTTGGAGGCCCTCGAGCATGCAGGTGCCCACAACCAGTTGAGGGTCAACATACACCCGATTCACTCTGAGGACCTCAACAGAAAGAATGTAGAAGAGAAATTGAAAGGCCTCCATGGGTTAGTCGTTGCCCCTGGTTTTGGAGATCGGGGGATCGAGGGAAAAATTATCGCAGTTCGATATGTCAGGGAGAATGGCATCCCGTTCCTCGGAATATGCCTTGGGATGCAGATGGCCGTGATTGAATACGCGCGCAACGTTCTGCACCTGGAAAATGCCAACTCCACAGAAATGAGCCGTGGAACGACTCACCCCGTTATCGACATCATGGAGGACCAGAAAATGGTTACCGAAAAAGGAGGCACCATGAGGCTCGGAGCATGGGATTGTCGACTTGAGAAAGGCTCTAAAGCTTATGAAATCTACGGACAGGAAATCATCAGTGAACGTCACAGGCACCGTTATGAATTCAACAATGACTATCTCAAGTTACTCGACGATGCAGGCCTAAAGGCTACAGGATTCAATCCGAAAACAGGACTGGTGGAGATTGTTGAAATCGAGGATCACCCGTGGTTTGTAGGGGTACAATATCACCCGGAGTACAAGAGCACGGTACTCAACCCGCACCCCTTGTTCATGGCCTTTGTAAAAGCCGCCTCCGAACACAAGGGATAATACCAGATTCAATTAGATGCTTAAATTCGATTAGAAGCTTAAATTCGGGCTTTTCTCAGTCGCAGTGAATTAGAGATCACAGAAACGGAACTGAAGCTCATGGCAGCCGCTGCGATCATTGGAGACAGCAGAATTCCGAAGAATGGAAAAAGAATGCCTGCTGCAACGGGCACTCCGATCGAATTGTAGACAAACGCAAAAAACAGATTTTCCCTTATATTTCTCAACATGGCCCTGCTTAGGTTCCCTGCTTTGACTATGCCCTGAAGATCTCCTTTCACTAAAGTGATCCCGGCTGTTTCGATAGCTACATCAGAACCCGTTCCCATTGCTATGCCGATATCCGCCTGTGCAAGGGCTGGAGCATCATTGATGCCATCTCCTGCCATGCCCACAATTTTCCCCTCCGCCTGAAACGCTTTGATAAGCTCCAATTTGTCTTCCGGACTGCATTGGGCCCTGAACTCGTCGATTCCCAGTTCCGCGGCAACCGATTGCGTCGTGAAGGGGTTGTCCCCGGTAGCAATGATCAGTTGGATCCCCAAGGATTTCAATTCCTCAAGTGCAGCGGGAGTAGATGGCTTAATGGGATCTGAAATGCTCAAGTAGGCCACCAACTCTCCATCCAGTGCTACATAAGAAATGGTCTTTCCTTTGCGCTGTTCCTCCAGCACCTGTTCCGCCTGAATGTCATCCATGGCAATTCCCTCGCGAAGCATCAGGCTTTCATTTCCCACAAGAACTCTTCTCGAACTGATTTCACCCGAGACACCCAACCCAACCATTGTTTTGAAATTTTCAACGGGCTCCAGGCTGAGTTTTTTCGACATGCCATAGCGAACAATAGCCTGGGCTATAGGGTGTTCACTCAATTGGTTCAAAGAACAGAGGGCCCGAAGAACTTCTTCTTCTTCAAAACCTTCCAATACGTTCAAACTGTCAAGGGTAGGTCTTCCTTCAGTCAGTGTACCCGTTTTGTCGGTGATGAGCACATTGATCTTGCTCAAACTCTCCAGTGCTTCTGCGTCTCTGACGAGAATCCCGTTTTGGGCTCCTTTGCCCACCCCCACCATGACTGACATGGGCGTGGCGAGCCCCAGGGCGCATGGGCAGGCAATGATCAATACCGCGATCGCATTGGCAAAGGCATAAAGCAGCGATGGCTCAGGTCCAAATGCATTCCACAAGACAAAGGTGACAACAGAGATGATAATCACAATTGGCACGAAATATCGGGCCACACGGTCAGCAAGATTCTGCATCGGGGATCGGGATCGGCTAGCCGCATTTACCATTTCGACAATTTGTGACAACAGTGTCTCCGCTCCTACCTTTTCCGCTTCCATGATAAAAGATCCCGTCCCATTTATCGTGCCGGCACTCACGGAATCACCCACCACCTTATCCACAGGTATGGGCTCTCCTGTAATCATGGATTCATCCACATCACTCAGGCCCGAGGCTATTTTACCGTCAACTGGTATTTTAGTGCCCGGCTTTACCCTCAACATGTCTCCCTTTTTGATCTCGTCAACGTCAATTTTGGTTTCGGTGCCATCCGATTGAATTTTGAAGGCTTCGGCCGGGGCCAGGTCCAACAGGCTCCTTATCGCGCTTTTAGTCCGGCTGTGTGCCCGGGCTTCCAATACCTGTCCGAGCAGAACCAGTGTAAGGATAACGGTGACGGCCTCGAAATAAACATGCACGCTTCCATTCGAGGATAGAAATTCCTTGGGAAACAGACCGGGAGCGAACAAGGCCAGTACGCTGAACAGAAATGCGGCACCGGCACCAATGCCGATAAGAGTGAACATATTGAGGTTTCGCGATATGATCGAACGATAGGCGCGTTCAAAAAACATCCAGGCGGAATAGAAGACTACGGGGAGGGACAGGCCGAATTGTACCCAGTTCCAGATGCTTGCGGGCGCCCAACTGTAAAGGGGGGTACCCGGTATCATCTCGCTCATGGCGATAAAAAATATCGGAACGGTAAAGAGAACAGCCACCTTGAACTTCCTCAACAAGTCCAGATAAGTCTCGCTCGCAAGCTGACTGTCAGGTTCGCTGGTTACAAGGTCCATACCGCATACAGGGCAATCACCTGGCTTTTCATAGGTTTTCTCTCCCTCACATTGCATAGGACAGTAAAAAACGGCTTTCCCGTTGTGATGTTTTGGGATTCGATGATTCGGTTTATGGCCTTTGGCATTCATGGCAGCAGAACCATTATCCGGATTCGATCCCTCCGGATGAAGCGTGTAGTGCAATCCGGAATCCAACAGTTGTTCCTGCAGTTTTTCCATGGAGAGTTCCACATCTACTTTAAGGGAAACTTCCGCCTTGTTCAGATCAGCGTATGCGTCCTGCACCTCCGGCAGCGCATTCAAGGCCTTCTCAACATTCATCTTGCATCCATTGCAAGACATACCTGTAATAGCGAATTTCTGATCCATGGATATCTGTGTTCCCGACCCGCAAATTTAGCAAATTAGGTGGATTCGAAGGTCCGTAAATGAACCTGAGTGAAGTAAAAACTGTGCTACAACGTACTCAGAAGAACGGCCAGCACAAGTATCAATGCGAGAATCTTATTGAGGATTTGTATCATGATTCAAATGTAAACACAAAACCGTTACGCCTATTTTAAATTCTTGTTAAATAATTCGGTTGGAAGTCAATTGCTTATAATAAAAAGCGGGCAACAGAAGCAGGACAAAAAGCGGGTGAATCAGGAACCTTCGAATGTAAAATGCAAAGAGGTATCCATTTGCCAGCTCTCCTTTGAGGATGATAAAAAATGTCACAGAAAGCACTACATAGGCCAGAACATAGAATTTTAAAGAAAAACGGGTGAAACTCCAATTTTGAAACGCAACGTGAATGATCAGCAGCGAGATCAGGGTATTGAGCAGATACCGGAATGTCATGCTCAGCAAAAGCTGTCGGCCACTGAAAACCGGTATTGGGGAGTGCAGGAAATCGTCTTCAAAATAAAGGATGAAAGGATCGTAAAAGAGCACGGATTCAAAGGCCCTCACCATGATCAGGGCAAGGAAAAGCAAAAGGATGATCGCTATGCGGTATTTCTTATCCATTTTCTACCTTTTTGTTCAGGTGTGAGAAAAACTTCACCCAGGTGACCCAGAGCATAAAAGTCAATCCGTAGATGATTGCCGGGAAAAACAGATCATGCAGAATGTCCTGGTATTGAGGGAATCGATGGTATAGAATAGTCAGAGCGATGATCCTCAAAATATTGACAATATAGATCAACAGGGCTCCAAAGACTCCAAAGAGAATTGTTTCTTTGAGGTCACCCGAAAAAGCGACGATAAAAGAAAGAAACAAAATGATCACGCTGATCGAGTTGCACCCCTCTATGATTCTTGAGGTGTAGGAGTCATTTATTGTGACCAGGATTGACAATTCATTCGGGCTCTGCTCGATAACAGTGTCATAACCCAACATATTAGAAATCTTGTTGACGTGATTGGCAACGGTTCTCGTCACAGGGGCGCACTGAAATACATCTCCCTTCTGCTGGGTTTTGCTCAGATAAAAAGAATAGATCCCGAAAAGAATGAAATAGGTCGCAAAGAATTTTGCTAAAAAAACGACTATGGTTTTATTCTTGTGCAAAGAATTGAATATTTTTACGACCGAGGTCAACGCAGTTGACGATCAATCTCATTACGAAAGTAGAGGAAAAAATGGAAACCCGAAATAATATCGATCAAATTCTGGCAAGCACTGACCCAGTGAGAAAAAAACTGAAGAACCTGTGTGATCTGCTCAAAGCGAGCCTCCCGCATTTTCATTGGGTAGGTTTCTATTTCGTGAACGGAGAAAGGAAGGAGCTCAAACTGTCTGAGTTTGCAGGAAAGCCAACCGAACACACCATCATTCCATTCGGAAAGGGGATTTGCGGGCAGGTGGCCGTGAGCAATGAAAACTTCGTGGTTCAGGACGTAAGCGAACAAGACAATTACATATCCTGCGGCATAGATGTGAAATCCGAGATCGTTGTGCCCATTTTTGTGAATGGACGTAACATTGGGCAGATTGACATAGACTCTCACGACATCGCACCCTTTACAAAAGAAGATGAATTGCTGCTTGAATACGTCTGCGAAGGGGTGGCCAAACTCGATCTTAAACCTATTCTTGAGCCCGCTTCATCCGAAGTTTGATGACCAGCGAGGACAATAGTGTCAATATCGCGATAGCTCCGAGCGAAACGGCTGTTCCAAAGAAATCAGCCAGAATTCCCGTCAGGAGAGCTCCGATTGCGTAACCCAAATCTCTCCAGAGCCTGAAGACGCCAATGCTTTTGGCGCGCTGATCCGGAGCGGAGTACTCAGCTATCCCGGCGAGAAACGTGGGATAAACCAGTGCCGTACCTACCCCCAATCCAACACAGAGGGCCACATAGGTTGTGAAACTATCGGCCGGGATCAGAAGCAACAGACAGACTCCCTGTAGAAACATGCCCCAGAAAAGCAAACTCTTTTTAGGCAGAAGATCGGCTAGTTTGCCGGTAACCAATTGACCCAGACCCCAAACGGTGGGATAAACTGCCGCCACGAGCCCAATTTCACTTATTGAAAATCCCACCCCGGCCAAAATGAGGGGCAAAAGGCCCCAGATCATTCCGTCATTCAGGTTATTCACTAGTCCTGCCTGGGTAATCGATCCGAGATTTCGATCCTTCCAGGTGGTTTCCCAAAAGACATTTTTTAATTTTCTGCCCGCATGACCCGCCGATTCAACGGCTACGTGATGGACTGTGTCCCGGATAAGGAAAACCGAGAAGAACAAACCCAAAAAGGAGATTGCAATACCCAGGTAGAATGGATAGGGAATCAATCCCCACTCTGAGGCGATCCAACCCGTGAGAAAAGCAGTCGCCCCGACTGCCAAATAACCTGCAGATTCATTTAGACCCATGGCAAAACCACGGTCTTTCTGACCGACCAGGTCAATTTTCATGACTACTGTGCTCGACCAGGTCAGCCCCTGGTTTATTCCCAGGAGCAGATTTGCAAAGACAATCCAGCTCCAGGAAGGTGCATAGATCAAAATAAAAGGTATGGGAAGGGCGATCAACCAGCCTGCAATCAAAAGTCTTCTGCGTCCGTAACGGTCTGCATAAGCTCCCATGAAATAGTTTGTGACCGCCTTGCTGACACCGAATATGATTATGAAGGAAAAAATAGCTGTCTTGGCTTCAAGTCCGAAGCGCACCTCCGCCAGCTCAGGCAAAATACTGCGCTCCAGGCCCACCATCCCTCCGACAAAACTGTTGACGATGACGAGCAAGGTGAACTGCTTCCAGTTGTTTCGGAGCCCCAGTCTGACCTCTGTTCTCATTTGGAAATAATTTCCTGATCCTTATCGCCAAAGTTAGGAATTAAGTCTTTGCCAAACCGGACCGTCTTAATCCATTTTTCTGTTGTCAGACATGACTTGTTTTCCTATTTTTGCACTACAATTCACAAGATCAACATGAGCGACATCAAAAGAGTAAAATCAGCCCTAATTTCCGTGTTCCACAAAGACGGACTCGAACCTATTGTACGACAACTTAACGAACTGGGAGTCACCCTGTTTTCAACTGGCGGAACCGAAAAATTCATCCGTGAACTTGGCGTGGACGTAGTACCTGTTGAGGATCTGACCTCCTACCCTTCCATTCTTGGTGGGCGCGTCAAAACCCTGCATCCGAAAGTCTTTGGAGGCATTTTGGGAAGGCGGGAGAATTCAGGTGACCTTGAACAGCTTGAAACCTATGAGATTCCAGAGATTGACATTGTGATTGTTGACCTTTATCCCTTCGAGAAAACCGTGTCCAGCGGGGCTTCAGAGCAGGATATCATTGAGAAAATCGACATTGGCGGAATCTCGCTCATACGGGCAGCCGCAAAAAATTTCAAAGACGTAGTTTGCGTCTCTCACATGGATCAGTACCCCGAGTTCCTGGATTTGATTTCAAAACAGGAGGGAGAGCTGAGCCTCGAAGACAGAAAACGGTTTGCAGCCAAGGCTTTTTCGGTCTCAAGCCATTACGATACGGCGATCTTCAAATATCTCAATCGGGACTCAGGAGAGCTGCAGTTTAGGGAGAGCCTCGATCAGGCCAAAATCCTGCGATATGGGGAGAACCCACACCAGAAAGGCTATTTCTACGGAAACCTTGAGGAGCTTTTTGACAAATTGCACGGGAAAGAGCTTTCTTACAACAATCTGCTCGATGTGGATGCCGCTGTGAACCTGATGAACGAGTTCAAAGGCGAAAAACCGACATTTGCCATCCTGAAACACAACAACGCTTGTGGTCTGGCTCAGAGAGACACCATGCTTGAGGCGTACGTAGATGCCCTGGCAGGGGATCCGATATCGGCATTTGGAGGCATACTCATTGCCAACGGCCCCATAGACGCCTCCACTGCCCAGGAAATTCACAAGCTGTTTTGCGAGGTTGTTATAGCTCCTTCTTACGAAGACAGTGCCCTTGAGATTTTAAAGGGCAAAAAGAACAGGATCATCCTGGTTCAAAAGGACATCTCGTTGCCGGAATCGAATTTCAGAACGGCTTTGAACGGGGTCTTGTACCAGGACAAAGACAGCATAACTGACAAAAAGGAGGATCTGACCAACGCCACGAATCTGAAGCCATCAGACGCAGAGGTGGAAGACTTGCTTTTTGCATCCAAGATCTGCAAGCACACCAAGTCAAATACCATCGTGCTGGCCAGGAACAAGCAATTGTGCGCGAGCGGCACGGGTCAGACTTCTCGGGTAGACGCTTTGAACCAGGCCATCGAAAAAGCAGGCCACTTTGAATTTGACCTCAACGGAGCGGTTATGGCCAGTGATGCCTTCTTCCCTTTTCCAGACTGTGTTGAGATTGCAGACAATGCTGGAATCAAGGCGGTTATACAGCCTGGAGGCTCGATCAAGGACCAGCTCTCGATAGATTATTGCAATGAGCATGGAATGTCAATGGTCTTCACCGGAACAAGGCATTTCAAGCACTGATTACAACTTTCCGATTCGCTCCCTCGCGACGGGCTGAAACCATGGAAAAGTCATGGAAACAAATTTGTTTCACAGCTTTTTCAATTGGCTAATTTTATTACATTTGTGAAATTCGCATCGCATACAAACTAACAAGGGAGCTTTTATGGGGTTTTTTGACTTTATGACCGAAGATATTGCAATCGATTTGGGGACTGCAAATACTTTAATCATACACAAGGGAAAGGTTGTCATTGACAGTCCTTCAATCGTGGCCATGGATCGGACCAGCAAGAAGATCATCGCCATCGGAAAGAAGGCCAACATGATGCAGGGAAAAACCCATGAGAACATCAAGACGATACGTCCTCTCAAAGATGGGGTAATTGCAGACTTCGAGGCCTCAGAACAAATGATCAGGGAATTTATCAGGAGCATCCCTACGATCAAAAAGCGTTTTTTCAGACCCTCCTTAAGAATGGTCATTTGCATACCTTCAGGGATTACAGAGGTTGAAAAGAGAGCGGTACGCGATTCGGCTGAACAGATGAATGCCAAAGACATCTATTTGATCTATGAACCAATGGCAGCCGCCATTGGTATAGGCATCGACATCATGCAGCCCAAAGGAAACATGATCATAGATATCGGTGGAGGAACCACGGAGATTGCTGTCATCGCCCTGAGCGGCATCGTTTGCGACAAATCGGTAAAAGTGGCCGGTGACGTTTTCACCAGTGACATCGCCATGTACATGCGCACCCAACACAACCTGTATATCGGGGAAACAACGGCTGAGAAGATAAAAATCCAGATCGGTGCGGCGACTGAGGAACTCGATACCCCGCCCGATGACATGTCTATACAGGGACGTGATCTGCTTAGCGGCAAACCCAAACAAATTGAACTCTCCTACAGGGAAATCGCCAAGGCGCTTGAGAAATCTATTCTGAGAATTGAGGATGCTGTTATGGAAACCCTTTCTCAGACTCCCCCTGAACTGGCGGCAGATATTTACAATACCGGAATCTACCTGGCTGGCGGAGGTTCCATGCTCAGAGGACTCGACCGCAGACTCTCACGAAAAACAGACCTGCCAGTCTATGTGGCTGAGGATCCGCTTCGCGCGGTGGTCCGAGGTACCGGAACAGCTTTGAAAGATATCGAAAAATACAAAAGTGTCTTAATGAAATAGAGTCCAGGGAAATACCATGCAACAAATCATTTCATTTCTTTATAAGAATAAATTGTTCATTCTCTTTTTGTTGCTCGAAGTACTCGCCGTTCTCTTCACCATTCAAAGCCACTCCTTTCACAAGAGCAAGTTTGTCAATTCCGCGAATTTCATCAGTGGTGGCATCTATGACCGAGTGAACAATTTCAAAGAGTTCTTCCTCCTCAAAAAGGAAAATCAGAGGTTGTCTGAAGAAAACGCCTACCTCAGAAACCTGATCTCCCTGGAAGCCGGGGACTCGGTGTCAACCGACGTGCTGGTCATCGACAGTCTGAGACACAAGCAGAAATACAGCTATACTGCGGCCAAGGTGATCAACAACAATTACCGAAAAAACAACAATTACCTGACCATAGACAAGGGCAGCAACAGTGGAGTCGAGCCGGACCTGGGAGTAATCAACAGCAGGGGAATCGTGGGAATCACAAAAAGCGTGAGCAACAATTACGCCACAGTGCTATCGATACTGAACGTGAACTCCAGGATAAATGCGAAGTTGAAGAACAGTGATTACTTTGGCAGCTTAAGCTGGGACAATGAAGACTACAATGTCGTGCAGTTGCAGGATCTTCCGGTGCAGGCCTCGATTTACGTTGGGGATACCGTGGTCACCGGTGGGAAATCCACGATTTTCCCTGAAGGAATTCCAATTGGCACGATTCGGGATTTCAAGACCCAGAACAATCGATACGAATACATCAACATCGGGCTGTTCAATGACATGAGCGCGATTGGGTATGTTCAGGTAATAAAGAATTTTGACAAACTCGAGATCCAGAATCTCGAAGAAAAATCGACGAATGAATAGAGAGAATATCAGTATTGCGCTCCTTTTCATCGGTTTGATCCTTTTACAGGTCATTGTGTTGAACAACATCAATTTTTTGGGGTATATCAACCCCTTGTATTACATTTGGTTCGTTTTCCTGTATCCGGTCAGAAAAGACGATGCATCAATTCTTGTTTTGAGCTTCCTCCTCGGTCTCATCATCGATATGTTCGCCGATTCGGGTGGCATCAATGCTGCCGCGACCCTGTTGATCGCTTTCATTCGCATTCCGGTGCTGCAGAGCGTTCTTGGAAAACGGGAACTCGACTACGCGACTATGAACATATTCAAGCTTCCGTTTTCGAAACTCCTGGCCTATGTGGTCATTTTGACTGCGATCCACCATTTCGTCGTATTTGGCATGGAATACTTCAAATGGAGCAAGTTTGGAACCATTTTGCTAAATACTGTTTTAACCAGTATTTTCACAATAATTCTGACCCTTATAAGTTTTACTTTTGTAATGAGAAAGAGATAGAAGATGCCGAGAAAGTCCTTGTTATATTTTTTGATACTGAGCGTGGGAGCCATCTTCGTCGGAAGGCTCTTCTTCCTGCAGGTGATCGACAAACGACATCAACAGAACCCGCTCAACAACTCTGCGGTTACGATCAAATACGCCTATCCCGACCGCGGATTCATCTACGACAGAAACGGAAAATTGCTCGTGGCCAACGAGGTTTCGTATGACATCATGATCATTCCAAAGGACGTGGAAGCCCTGGACACCCTGGAGTTTTGCTCTTTGCTCAAGATCACCAAAGAAGACTTCCTTAAGCGCTATGAGCGCACAAACAACTATTCACCCCGGATCCCTTCAATTTTCCTGGGCCAGGTTTCCAAGGAGGATTACGCATTTCTTCAGGAAAAGATGTATCGCTACAAGGGTTTCTACATACAAAAGCGGTTTCTCCGGCAATACCCGAACAATACCAGCGCCAACGTTCTGGGCTATATCAGTGAAGTAAATGAGCGGATGCTCAAAAACAACCCTGAGTACCAGCTGGGAGAGCTCGTCGGCTATCACGGAATCGAAAAGCAATACGAGCACCTCCTGAAAGGAAAAAAAGGCGTGAATTTCATTCAAAAGAACAGATTCAACAAAGAAATTGGACCTTATAAAGACGGTATTTATGACACCCTTCCGGTACCGGGACAAGACATCACCCTGACACTCGACAGGGACCTCCAGATGTATGCCGAGCGCCTCATGGCGAACAAACGAGGAGGCATTGTAGCCCTCGAGCCCTCATCGGGTGAGATCCTCTCACTGGTATCCATGCCGAGCTATGATCCGAACATGCTTGTTGGGAGGAAGCGATCGAGGAATTCCGTCATGCTATTCAATGACACAGTAAGCAAACCCATGCTCGACAGGGGGCTTCAGGCCCAGTATCCGCCAGGCTCGCCTTTCAAGATCATCAACGCCCTCGTTGCCCTTCAGGAAGAAGTCATTGATCCGAAAACGTCCTTTTACTGCTACCATGGCTACAAATACGGGCGAGGCGGTTTTATGAAGTGCCACTGTGGAATCGTGGGTGCGCCAATAAGCATGAATACGGGCATCTACAGGTCATGCAACGCCTATTTTGCCAACGTTTACAAAAGGACGATAGAGAAATACGAAGACCCCAAAGTGGGCATGGACGTATGGAGCACCCATGTCAAAAGCTTCGGACTCGGAAACTACCTTGGTTACGACCTCCCGTCTGGCCAAAAGGGACTCACCCCGGATTCTAAGCTCTACAACCGCTACTATCCCAATCACAAGTGGAAGGCGATCACGACAATCTCCAATGCGATCGGCCAGGGCGAGGTTCTGACCACCCCTATACAATTGGCCAATATGACCGCAGCCATTGCTAACCGGGGCTACTATTACACGCCTCATATCCTCAAAAAAGTGGGTGACAGCACCCTCCAGAACAAGGATTACACCAGTCCGAAATACACGAGCATCAATGCGCGTCACTTCGAGCCGGTGATCGATGGAATGTTCAATGTATTTGAAATTGGGACGGCCCGTGGCTCCAGGATCGAGGATATTGAAATTTGCGGCAAGACCGGAACGGCTGAAAATTTTGCCCGCATCAACGGAGAGAAAGTTCAGTTCACTGACCACTCCATCTTTATTGCATTTGCCCCGAAAGACGATCCGAAGATCGCCATTGCCGTTTTCGTAGAAAACGGTTATTGGGGATCGCGATGGGCTGCTCCGATAGCGAGTCTGATGATCGAAAAATACATCAAGGGATCGATTTCCAGGGACTGGCTCGAAAAACGAATGCTGGAGGGAAGTCTCGAGGAGGAATACGAAAAACAACTGGAAATAGAGACATACGTTGCGCAAAAGGAAGAGTAATATATTCAAGGGAGTCGATTGGCTGCTGATCGGCATGTATCTCCTGTTTGTCTTTCTCGGTTGGCTAAGCATTTACGCTGCCACCTATTCGGATACCGAATACGAGGTGTTTGACCTGACCACCAAGTACGGGAAGCAAATGATCTGGATTCTTTTGAGCTTTGTCCTGATTATCATAATCCTGGCCATTGACAAAAAGTTTTACGAGCAATTTTCGGGTATTTTCTATCTGGTATCGTTGGCTTCCCTTGTCGGATTGTTCATTTTCGGAAACAACATCAACGGGGCCACTTCCTGGTACAGCTTCGGTTCCTTCGGGATACAGCCTTCTGAATTTGCCAAAGCGGCGACGGCCCTCGCTCTATCCAACTATCTCAATGAGCGCAACCAGGATCTTCGAAAATTTTCGAATCAGCTCAAGGCCTTCACGATCATCTTTCTGCCGGCCTTTCTGATCACGTTGCAGCCTGACCCCGGGTCTGCTCTGGTTTACCTGTCCCTGATACTGGTCCTCTACAGGTTCGGACTTCCGCTCTACTACCTTGTCATCGGATTCCTGGCTCTCCTTCTCTTTGTCATCACCTTGTATTTCGGAATCCTTGTCACGCTGGGAATCGCGATCCTGTCAATTTCCCTGTTATTCGGATATTTTTCCTACAAGAATCGGAATTACTTCAGGCACAACTGGATGCGCTTTGCCTTGATTTATCTTTTTACAGGCCTCTTTATAGTCAGCGTCGACTATGTCTTCAACAATGTATTTGAACAGCGTCACCGGGATCGGTTCAACATACTTCTGGGCAAGGATGTCGATGACCAGGGAATCGGATACAACACGGCACAGTCAGTGATCACCATTGGTTCAGGCGGTCTTGCCGGAAAAGGCTTTCTCCAGGGTGACAGGACCCAGGGAGACTTCGTCCCTGAGCAGCAAACGGACTACATCTTCAGTACCGTTGGAGAAGAATGGGGCTTCCTGGGCAGCAGTTTCGTCATTTTCCTGTTTGTGGCCTTCCTGATACGACTGCTCTATATTGCCGATCGGCAGAAATCCGTATTCAGTCAGGTGTTCGCCTATGCCACCGTGGCCATATTTTTCTTCCATTTCACGATCAATATAGGCATGGTGATAGGCATTTTGCCAACTATAGGAATACCTTTGCCCTTCTTCAGCTATGGAGGTTCCTCCCTGTGGGGATTCACTGTGTTGTTGTTTATCATGATTCGCCTCGACGCCGATCGGATCTACGAATGGTAGTTCGAGACTTTGTTTGAGCTTGCCCCTGAATTATGAGCAAAAAAAAAGCAACCCGAATCGGATTGCTTTCATATCTGATAAAGCTTCTTTTACAATGCAGCCACGTGATGCGCCAATTGAGATTTCAAATTCGCCGCTTTGTTGTTGTGGATGATATTCTTCTTGGCAAGTTTGTCGATCATTCCAACTACACCTGGGACCATTTCTTCAGCCTCCTTCTTGCTCTCAAGAGCCTTTAGCTTCTTGATCGCATTTCGGGTGGTTTTGTGCTGATACTTGTTCCTCAAATGCTTTGCCTCATTGCTTCTAATTCTCTTCAGGGCCGATTTGTGATTTGCCATAATATAATTTCTTAGTTTCTTAACTTGTAGCCCGTAGGGGAATCGAACCCCTCTTACCAGGATGAAAACCTGGCGTCCTAGCCGATAGACGAACGGGCCATGGTTGCTTTAATTGACCAAAGCGAGTGCAAAAATAATACAAAAATTAAACTCTGCAAGCACTTTTATTTTTTTTTTGGCTTTTTAGTATGCCTTGTTCATTTTTTAGTATGCCTTGGCAAAGATCACTCTGCGTGCTGAGGGTCTTCCGGTCAATACGCATTTACCCTCTTCTGCCCTGGCATCAAGGGGTATGCATCGGATTGTGGCTTTCGTCTTCCCCTTGATTTCCTCTTCGGTCTCCCCGGTGCCGTCCCAATGAGCCGAGACGAAACCTCCTTTGGACTCAAGAACTTTTACAAATTCCTCAAACGTATCCACTTCAGTGATCATTTCATCTCTGTAGGACAAGGCTTTCCTGAAAAGATTCTCCTGAATCTCCTCGAGCAATTCCTTAACCGTTTTGACCAGGTCGCCTTGGGAAATCACCTGCTTCTCCAAGGTATCCCTTCGCGCGAGCTCAGCCGTACCATTCTCAAGATCACGCGGCCCCATTCCGAGTCTAAGCGGAACACCTTTCAATTCGTATTCAGCGAATTTCCAACCGGGCTTGTGCGTTGTCCGGTTGTCGTACTTCACGGTTATTCCCATTTCCCTGAGCGGCCCAATCAACTCCAGAACTCTTTCGTCAATCTTTTGGAGCTGTTCCTCTGATTTGTAGATCGGAACAACAACCAATTGAATAGGTGCCAGTCTAGGAGGAAGAACCAGTCCATGATCATCGCTGTGTGACATGACCAGTGCGCCCATCAACCTGGTTGAAACGCCCCAGGAAGTGGCCCAAACAAAATCCTGCTTTCCTTCCCTGGTCGTGAATTTCACATCAAATGCCTTTGCGAAATTTTGCCCCAGAAAGTGCGATGTCCCAGCCTGAAGGGCCTTACCATCCTGCATGATTGCCTCAATTGTATAGGTCTCCAAAGCTCCGGCAAATCGTTCACTTTCCGTTTTGGTCCCTTTGATAACTGGCATAGCCATGAATTTCTCTGCGAATTCTGCGTAAACCCCCTGCATTTTCTCCGCCTCTTCCACAGCTTCCTCTTTCGTAGCATGAGCCGTATGGCCTTCCTGCCATAGAAACTCTGCCGTTCTCAGGAACAGGCGGGTTCTCATCTCCCAACGCATCACGTTGGCCCATTGATTGATCAAAAGGGGCAAATCCCGATATGACTGAATCCATTTTCTGTATGAATCCCAGATGATGGTCTCAGATGTCGGTCTTATAATCAGCTCTTCTTCCAGTTTGGCATTTTCATCGACCACAATGCCTTTTCCATCTTCATCATTCTTGAGGCGATAATGGGTTACAACGGCGCATTCTTTCGCAAAACCGTCAACGTGACTGGCCTCCCTGCTGAAGTAGGATTTCGGTATGAGCAAAGGGAAATAAGCGTTCTCGTGCCCTGTCTCCTTGAACATGCGATCCAGCTCAGCCTGCATCTTTTCCCAAATGGCATACCCATAAGGTTTGATCACCATCATTCCACGCACACCCGAGTTTTCAGCCAGGTCAGCTTTAACCACCAGTTCGTTGTACCATTTGGAATAATCCTCAGCTCTTTTCGTCAGTTTGCTACCCATGAAAAACTATTTTTGGCATAAATATTGTAATATTCCTTACTGAAAGTCAAAATCAGGTTGCAAATCTAGCTTTTTTTTGGCTTCTAACCATAAAGATCAGTCACTATGAAAAACATTACTCAGCTAAGAAATTCACTTATATCCGGCCTTTTCATGGTCATTCTTCTGGGCGTGTTTTCATCGTGCAGCTCCTCGAAGAACACGCATTATTCCGACGATGGCATCTACGGCACGACTACGAGTCAACCGCAGGAAGAAGTCGTAATGGTCAGGGATACTCGCAGCGACTATTATCAGAACTATTTTTCGGGAGAAAAAGAATATCACGAAGAAATCTTCACGGACATAGATTCATACCAGGGCTACCAGGATACAGACACAGTTTATGTAGATGAGCAGTATGTGGGTGGCAATCCGCCCTGGGAGTACTCGAACAGCAACGTTTCGGTCAATTTCAGCGTAGGATTCGGCGGAGGCTGGGGCTGGGGCTGGGGCTCTCCATGCTATGGATGGGGCTGGGGCTGGTCAGGCTATGGCTGGGGCTATCCTTGCGGTGGCTGGGGCTATGCAGGCTGGGGCTGGGGCTATCCAGGCTACGGTTGGGGCTACTAC
>CBDUAY010000014.1:0-31046 GCA_965365245.1 uncultured Flavobacteriaceae bacterium
TCCGGGAGGTGCCAATCGAAGCATGATCTCCCCAAAGGTTACTACTTTTTTCATTTTAATCTTTCGTTTATTGAACAGATCTGAAAACAAATATCCTCCTCAAAATGAAATAAGATAGTTTAAGAGCTGGCTCAAACTATCTTATTTCTCAAAATCTAATGCTAATAACTAATTCAAATATTCGCTTCAATCAATATCTTGTTACGGTCTTAACACAGCCTCAGACACACTTAGATTGTCCATATAGAATTTCAATCTTTCCGGATTGCCTTCGTTGTACCCTCGGATTTGGAAAGTCTTATCACCAGTGGTTGAAAACTCCACAAACATCGAGCTGTAAACCCATTCACCGGTTGTGAAATCTGATCCAAAGGTTGGGTTGCCAGGAACTGCCCAATCTGTATCAGGGAACCAGAAGAATCGAATGTCTGGATCAAAAGCTGCAGGGTCATTCGCTCCAAGGTCCTCAACATACACCCAAAAGCCAACCTCATAGGTCTTTCCGGCCTCAACGGGGAAAGTGATCTGATTTCCACTTGTATCAGTGTGTCCAATGATCATACCTCCATTCGGTCTAAACTCGATGTATGCACTGCTGTTGCCCTCAAAGGCCTTTTCATTAGAGATCTCAAGGTCGTATTCACCCCAGATTCCTCCCCACCACATATAGGGCCAGTTACTTGCATCCGTATTCTCAAAACTGTAATCATAGTCCGATTGAGTTTCAAGAATATTTTCATTGTTGAACAGCATTTGCTCATCAGTAAATTCATCTGCTGCAATACCATCCAACGTTTTCAGCAAACCGGGAGTATATGATACTGTGACAATATCATCATTGTAAACTGATTCGTTATCAAGATGAATCAGAACCACATTCCCATCTACCTGATCTATACTGACAGCTGATATAGATGGGTTTATAATTGTTCCATTGTTTTCAATAACAATAGAGAAATCATCTTTATTCGTTGTCAACGGATCCATCTCACGACTATAATTCAAGGCAATGGCACCGTCTTTCTCATAAACACCGTCAAGTGTCACAGGGTCGGTCGACGGAATCACCTTTACCAAATCATTGAAATAAATTGTATCCGCTCCAAAAGGTCGTTCTCTTCCTGCGATCAGTCTTACGTCATAACTCCCTGTTCTCTTGTATTTGACATCGATCTCAGGGTCAGCACTCTCAATCGCTGCAGGATCCCCTCCTTCAAATTCCCAATTGAAAATAACCGGGCTACCGCGATCCAGATAAGTGTATTGGATCGACTTACTGGCTGTCAGTTCATTTTCGGCACCTTGAGACATATTAAGAGGAGCTCCCCTGCTGCCGTCATCATTTAAATAAAACGCCTGAATATCAATTTGAACTGGTTCGAGAACCGTCACCACAATTGTAGTGTCTAGTTCTCTACCGCGCAATTCAGTTCCGACAAAGGCGTCCTTTTTAAAAGTTTGACTCAATTCCACGTTATATTCCCCTACCTGAGTAAATATTGCTTTCGGATTCCATTCCGTAGAGGTTTTGTCGTTATCAGAACCAATAATATCGACCACGTTATCCGGGAACGTCCACACACGGCTTTCAACACCTGCAGAGGCGTCTCCAAACCCAATCTCTCCCATCACCTCTATTTGATTTTGGAAATCCATCTCAGAAGTATAAATCACTCTGTGACTGGGTTCAATCAGATTGAGCTCCTGATCGTCGCTGCATGCCACTAAGACCGCAACCATCGCAAAATAAATCTTGTATTTGTTAAAAATAGTTTTCATCGTCCTTAGTTTTTAGTTTCCAATTTCGTCATTCGTTTGAATCTCCTGAGTAGGTATTGGCAGATAATCATGTTGCTCAGGTGTATAATTGTCCACCGCCAGATTGAAATCAGGGCGAACTCTTTCTCGAATGAACAATGGTGCAACTCCTTGACCCTGAATTTCCAGAATATCTTGATTCTGTTCTCTCCAGATCTCTTCAGACCTCAACTGAGAAAACACTTCATCAACAATTCCCCATCGTACCAGGTCTTTCCATCGATGACCTTCATAACACAATTCGAGCGGTCTTTCAACCCTTTGAATATGAGTCAAAACAGTTTCAGTGGTAGGTGCCACCAAAGGTCGACTGCCATTGACCTGGGCACTTATGTGCAATTGAGGGAATGTTCCTCCGTTCTCACTCATATATTGCTCCAGGGTCTTGACTCCTGCCCTTCTTCTAATCATATCGATATAATTCATCGCTGTTGCCACGTCTCCATTGGCATTCAAAACAGCCTCCGCATACATCAGGTAGACATCAGCAAGTCGGATATGACGGAAGTTGATCCCTGAACGGCTATTGCCATCTTCATTTTCCAGATGATACCAATTTGTATGCTTTTTCACATAGGCACTTTGCCCGAAGGCCCAACCTCCTCGCTCACCTATCGGTAGCTGGTAATAGAGGCCATCACCGTCAATAGGCACAATTGAGGATGTCATTCGAGCCGACTGAGTTCTACCTATGTTCTGAGGGTCATTCGGATCAAGCTCATCACTTGTGAACAACTCATGAAGATAATAACTTGGAAGCAAAGTGTTAAAGGCACCAAAGTTAAGCTGACCAAGCTCCGTAGCAATGGCTGTTGCCTCTGCGCCACTTTCAGTTGGGCTGTCGTCTACAATGTTTCCGTTCGCTCCAGGATTCAATTCAGCTGAATATGCCACTTCAAAGATGGATTCTGAATTGAACTCGTTCTCATCGGTAAAATTATCCATTATGTCAGGCGTAAGCGAATAGTTACCGCTATCTATCACCTCTTTAAAAAGGTCAGCTGCTGCGCTCCACTCCTGATTGTAAAGGTGTACTTTTCCAAGCATGGTTGTAGCAGCTCCCCACGTAGCTCTTCCAATGTCATCTCCTGTCCATAATTCAGGTAAATTCTCAATTGCGAATTGAAGATCTGGTATGATTACCGTGTTTGTAACTTCGTCAATGGAGGAAAATGGTTTCGTGAAATCTTCCTTGACCTCTGCCACTTTTGTATGGATCACCGCTCCACCATATGTGTGGGCAATTTGAAAGTAAAAGAAGGCACGTAAAAACCTGGCCTGTCCCTCGATTCGCTCTTTTTCACCTGCACCGAAACTGGCTTCTGTTTCACCGAGGTACTGAATTACCTGATTCGCTCTGAATACCCCGATATACAATTCATTCCATTTGTCAGTGACATAGTAAGTTCCATTGTTGTAGGTAAGGTTGCGAAAAGCAAAAGGTCTATACCACGATTCTGTCCCGGCGATGTCCCCTTTAATCATTTCATAGATTTGTCCGGCACCACTAATACTTTGAAACTGAAGCGCTCCATAAACTGTTGTCAGAGCTTGTTCGAACTGTGTCGAAGAGTTCCAAAAGGTACTTGTAGTAATCGTATTTGGATTAACCTCGTCCAGAAAGGCATCTTGATCACAGCTTATGAACAATGCCGTTAAAACCAGAACGAGATTAAATCTAGATTTTAAAATATTACGTATCATCTCAATTAATTTTTATCCGTTAAAATGTCAACTGAAAACCAAGCAGAAACTGTCTGGTTACTGGGTAATTTCCTCTATCCACTCCTCTTAAAAACAATCCATCTCCCCCTATCTCAGGATCGTATCCGTTGTACTTTGTAAAAGTGAATGGATTTTGGGCGGTCAAATATATTCTTGCTTTGGTCAAGAAAGAGTCTTGGCCCATCAGCTCATGAAAAGAATACCCCAACGTGATATTTCTAATTCTAAAATAGGATCCGTCTTCCAGGAAGTAATCAGACCATGCCCTAACATTGGCATGGTAGGCATTCTCACGATCGGTAGGAACATCGGAGTCTGCGTTTTGAGGTGACCACATATAGTACTGCTCTTTATGTCTACCTTGGGTGTAGGCATATAGTCTCGCTCCGTTATAAATCTCAGCACCATGAGAGTAATACGTTTGAACATACAAGTCGAATCTTTTGAAATTCGCTCCAAAGTTCAGACCTGCATAGAAATCTGCCTGTCCTGAACCGGAGTAAACACGGTCGTTGTCATTGATCTGACCATCGCCTGAATCCGGGATGCCGTCATTATCTGTATCCACTGTTGGCTGATCGATGTATCGGATATCTCCCAATTGAGCTCCAGCGTCAATCGAACGGTATTCGTCAAGCTCCTCCTGAGTTTTAATCACTCCGTCATTTTGAACCAAAAAGAAAGCACCTGCCTCATATCCTTCAGCAAGGAAAGTCGTATAATCAATATTCGGCCCAAGAGATACGATTGGTCTTCCATTCGCATACCCGATATCCGTTCCGTTCAGATCAGTAACTTCATTCTGATTCTTTGTAAACGTTCCGGAAATATTCCATTGAAAAGCCCTGTCTATGGAATTTTTGTAGGATGCTGCGATCTCGATCCCTTTGTTCACCATGTTTCCGGCATTGATTATCCGTACGTCATATACGTTTTCCGTCCTTGGATGATAGACCCCTGAAGAAGCCGGAAGTCTTTCCAGCAATAGCATGTCCTCTCGTTTGTTCTCATAAAGATCCATGTTGAATGTGAAACGATTGTCGAACATCACCAAATCAACACCGAAATTCGTAGAGACATTGGTCTCCCATTTAATATTGGGATCGGCGTATCTTCTTTGAATCGCTCCAATGCTCAAGGTTTCCGCCAATCCGAAAGGATAGTTCACACCGCTCTCTATCTGAGATGCGAAAGAATACGCAGGAATACTTTGATTTCCGACTTCAGCCCAACTTGCTCTTAGTTTGAGGGCATTTACATTTTTCGCATTGGCCATGAAGCCTTCTTCACTGATGTTCCAACCAGCAGAGAATCCCCAGAAATCACCATAGCGATTTTCAGGCCCGAAATTCGAAGACCCATCTCGCCTGTAACTCGCAGAGAACAAGTACTTTTCTTTGTAATTGTACTGACCTCTGAAAAGCATACCCGTAAGCGTGTTTGTGAAATCATAGCTCGTAGGATTCGTTCCGGCGCTGCCCGCACCAAGAACCGGGGTGTCATTGCTCAAAAGTCCGATGACCCCCACTCCGACCTGCTTCGAGTTGAACTTCTCCGAAGAGAGCACCCCTACCAGGTTTATTTTATGGTCACCAAAGTACTTTTCATAGGTTAACATCCCCTCAAAAACAGATCTGTCAGTCCAGATATAATCCTCATTGAGCAAAGCGTCCTCACGTGATGCCGTCGGGTTGAACGATCCGTCTGTATTATACACCAAATACTGAGGGCGGAAGAACTTCCTTCTGTAATTCCATGTGTTCTGCCCTCCGTTTAGCTTGATCTTGAATCCTTCCAGAATCTCATACTCCATATTGACTGCAAGATTTGTGGCATTTACTTTTCGATCATCTGAATTTTCAAGCTCTCTTGAGAGGTAGCTGTATAAAATAGCATTTCGCACAGGAATCTCAACACCGTTCTCACCAACGCTGGACAATCCGCCCAATGGGGGTTGCCAAGGTCTCTGGGTTATACTGTACTCGTATAATGCGAAAGGTTCTTGTTCCGTGTTTTCTTCGGTTAGGCCAATGGTTGCAAAGGCCTTGAATCTGCCTTTCTTGAACTCACCTGTCAATCGATTTGTAAATCTGTTGAACCCAGAATTAATCAGGACACCTTCTTGCTCGAAATAATTTGAATTGAAACTAAGTGAAATGTTCTCACTTGCTCCTGAAACGATCAGGTTAATATTGCTGATCGGGGCATTGTCATTTTGAACGTCTCCTACGAAATCACTATCGTAATCGAGTGCGTCAGGGTTGAATTGAAATATCAAAGGATCCCTTCCCAATGCTTCCAACTTTACCTCTTCGGCATACATTTGCTCTTGCGTATTCATCAAAGGAGTTCCTGATGTAATATTTTGCACTCCCGAATAAGCATTGAGCTCCACCTTCATTCTGCCTATCTGGCCCTTTTTCGTGGTTATTAAGATAACACCGTTCGAAGCCCTGGTTCCATAAACTGCCGCCGCTGCCCCATCTTTAAGGACATCTATCGAAGCGATCTGTTCGGGTGGAATATTTGGATTTCCCTGATATGGAATTCCATCGACTACATACAAAGGTGACAATGCGTTGGGACTCAAAGATCCCAAACCCCTAATCTGAATGTTGGCGGCTTCACCTGGCCTTCCGCTGCTGGCCTCTACGTTAACCCCGGCAATTTGACCTTGGATCGCCTGGCCGAGATCTGCCGTCATCTGCTTTTGAATTACCTCCGAATCCAGGTTGACCACAGCACCAGTTACCTCTTTTACCTTTTGGACCCCATATCCAATAACCACTACTTCATCCAATAAATTCTGATCAATTTGAAGCAGCACATCAATACTTGATCTTCCGTTTATTTCGACTTCCTGAGTTACAAATCCCATGTAACTGAAAACTAAAACATCATTAGCCTCAGCTTCAAGGGTATAATTCCCATCAAAATCGCTAACTGTGCCATCTGTAGAGTTCTTGATCACAATTGAAGCTCCAGGTACTGGACCGTCTTCAGATGTTACAGATCCACTCACAGACGCTTTCTGAGCTTGTGCCATTTCAAATCCTCCGAATAATAATATCAGATAGAATCCTAGACTCAAGCATCTTCCACTTTTCAGCAAAATTCCCATATAGTTAATATTAATTAGTAAGTAAAATTGTCCAGAACAATGTTGGTTTAGAATCTTGATTTAACAGACTGACAAAAAAGCATATCCGATATTCTTAAATCAACAATTATTCATCGACGAATGTAGCAAAATGGTATTCTGATCCTTTAAAAAGGCACTCGACTAAAACTAGACAAGCCCGTTTTTTCATGGATATGCGAATTGAAAAAAACCAGACAATAACAAAACTACATACTTATAACTAACTGTTTTTCTGCTATTTAAAAATTAAAGTTATTACAAATTGAGTTCCTGAACACTTGACGAATCAGATCGATGTATGAATAAAATTGGATAAGGATACAATTTTGAGTCTGAAAACTAAAAAGCAAAGGTCATTTTAAAGGGGGGCGATCAAAAATATAGAAATTATTCAAAAATCCCTTGACAAAAACTTAACATCAAAAGAATAGTAGTTCAAATGTACCTGCCCCTTGATAATTTCTCCTTTATTTTGATTCAAACCATCAAATTTGCACTATGAACCTATCATCAAATAAAGCACTGACAATTTCGATCTTTTTGATTATCTGCATGCTTGTTATTTTCGGATTCAAAAAAAGCTCTGAGAATCTTAAAAAAGACTTTCCAGTTCAGAAATCTGAGACTCTGGTTCTTTACGATTTTGATTCGGATGATCATAACAAAGATCTGAATCTATTTGAGGCTAAGGCTGAAATCCAAAATATTGAAGAAGAAAACAACGCCCTGAGAATTCGATTTGAGAAAGATGAATTGAAGTCCGGCGTTGAATTCACACCTGCTGAAAACTGGGTTTTGGACAGTATGAAAGCCTATTGTCTAGTTTACGATGCGAAAAGCGAAAATAATCAATCCACATTCCTTATCGTGGATATAGCTAATCATAAGGGGCAGAAAACACGTAGAATTGTCAATGTTCATCCTGGGAAATTCAAGTCCTATTTCTTTGAGATCACAACGCATAATCACGACATCGAGAGTGGTATGAGGGGCAATCCAGTCGCTTGGGAGACGGAAGCTGTTCCCATGAAAATAAACGGCCTCCTTTCCGATACTGACTTCTCAAAGATCCAGTCGATTACTTTTTTCAGAAAGCAAGGGCTTAAAAACAAGTCTGTCCTAATCGACAACATTCGAATTATCGAAAGTCCTTCGAGAAATAAGGATTATTTAAAAGGAATCGCTGATAAATTTGGTCAAAATGCAAAGTTGGAATATCCAATCAAAATTCATTCGGAAAAAGAGTTGAGAGAAAAAGCTCAGGAGGAGTTGAATTCATTGGCTGAATACACTCTAATGGACGACAGGAGCAAATTTGGCGGATGGAAAAAAGGGCCCAAATTGAAAGCCACTGGCTTCTTCAGAAAAGAAAAAGTGAATGGCAAATGGGCCTTGGTCGACCCCGAAGGCTACCTCTTTTTCTCACTTGGATTAGCAAATGTTAGACTGGCTAATACCACAACTTATACAGGCATCGATTATAAAGATGAAAAGATCAAGTATCGTGATCCGGAAGATGTAACCCCTGAAGATTCCAAAGGGATTGTTGAAGTTCCCATTGAAATCATGAGAACGGGCGAAGTCGTACATGACATTCGTCACTCTATGTTTGTCGAATTACCCGAGTATGATGATCCTTTGGCCAAGCATTACAGTTACAGGAAAGAATCACATTTCGGGCCAATTGAACATGGACAAACTTACAGTTTTTATCGAGCGAACCTGGAAAGGCGTTATGGAGAAGAATACAAGAATTCATTCGAAGACAAATGGCTTGAGGTAACTGAAAACAGGATGAGAAACTGGGGATTCACCTCATTTGGTAACTGGATAGATCCTGCGTTCTATCACAGAAATAAGGTTCCTTATTTTGGTAATGGATGGATTATTGGAGACTATCAAAAGGTTTATTCAGGTAGCGACTACTGGGGGCCTATGCCCGACCCTTTCGACCCTGAATTTGAGCGAAGAGCCAAAAAGTCGATAGAGGTAGTTGCGGAGGAAGTAAAAAATAATCCTTGGTGCATAGGAGTATTTATTGACAATGAGAGAAGTTGGGGGTCAGAAGGTAGCGTCAAAAAACACTACGGGCTAGTATTGGATGGCCTTTCGAAAGACGAATCAAGTTTCCTGAAAAAGAAGTTTATGGAAATTCTTAAAGGCAAGTATTCTTCGCTAGCCGAACTCAACGATGCCTGGGAATCCAATTTCGCATCTTGGAAACAACTTGAGAAAGGCGTTAACTACAAAGAGAAAAGTGATTTCAGCGAAGCGATGATCAATGACTTCTCAATCATGCTAGAATCTTTTGCAACCAAGTATTTTCAGGTAATTCATGACGCGTTGGAAGAGAAAATGCCAAATCATATGTATATGGGGTGTCGATTCGCCGTTTGGGGTGTTACTCCGGAAGTTCGCAAATCGGCTGCAAAGTACGTCGATGTTTTCAGCTATAACTACTACACGGAAGGAATCGGCAAAAAATACTGGGAATTTTTGGAGGAAATTGACATGCCAACAATCATAGGAGAGTACCACATCGGCGCACCGGACTCAGGTCTTTTTCACTCTGGCGTTGTACATGCAATGAACCAGGATGACAGAGCTCAAATGTGGAAAGACTATGTAGGGTCGGTTATTGATAATCCCTATTTGGTCGGAGCGCATTGGTTTCAATATCTGGATTCTCCAATAACCGGTCGTGCCCATGACGGTGAAAACTACAACACAGGCTTTGTTTCTATCACCGACATACCTTATCCCAAAATGGTAAATGCAGCCAAAAAGGTCAATTCTGAGCTTTATTCAAGGCGTTTTGGATCAAACAATGATACGGAGTAAATCAAAACAATATGAATATTCGTGCCGGAATTGTCTGCCTGATATTTCTTTTCTCCTTCTTTGAATGCCTTAGCCAGGATGAAAGCATTATCAGGCTTCCAGAAAACATATCCCCAAAAGACAGAATTGCATTCGCCATGTATACGGTTCATGAGAATACCCTAAAATTAACCGCGCAATTTCATCCCATTAAAAACTTCACCCCTTTTCAGGCAACATTGGAGATCATGGAAAATGGTAACTGGGTTGAGAAAGCCAGAACGGATATCATTTATCCCGGTTACACGGCGCCGTTTAGAATCGAGAACTGGGACGACAGAGTTGAAAAAGAATACCGAGTAGCCTATAATAACGAAGCATTCTATAAGGGACTAATTAAAAAAAATCCAATCGACGAGAGTGAATTCGTCTTGGTTGCATTGACATGTAACTCCATGTATCCAGAGCATGGTGGTGACCTTCCTAAAGCGGACATCGTGGAAAACATTCTGAAGCTTGAGCCTGATCTCATTTTTTTTTCCGGTGACCAGGTATATGAGCACAGCGAACACTACTTGGCCTGGTTGAAATTTGGTCGGGAATTTGGAGAAGTATTCAGAAACACTCCCGTAATAATAATTCCTGATGATCACGATATTGGTCAGGGGAATCTTTGGGGTGAGGCAGGAAAAAAGGCAGATTCAAGACGGGGTATTTCAGGTGGGTATTATATGCCCCTTGAGTACATTAAGGAGGTAGAAAGAGCCCAAACCAGCCATTTGCCTGACCCATATGATCCAACCCCCATCGAAAGGGGAATTGGTGTTTACTATACGGATCTAAAGTGGGGCGGAATCAGTTTTGCAATTCTAGAAGATCGAAAATTCAAATCAGGCTTAACGAAATTGGCTGAAATGAATCCAGATATTTTTCCTGACGGACCCTATGAGTCAATCTTTGATCCCAACGTTGACATAAAAAGACTCGATATTCCTGGGGCTACTCTCTTGGGGCAAAGGCAACTGGAATTTCTAGAGGACTGGACTCTGGACTGGGAAGACGCAGAAATAAAGACAGTTCTATCACAAACAGTTTTTGCAATGGTCAATAATTATTCCGGCAAGTATGACCGGGAAATACTGGCTGACTTCGATTCCAATTCCTGGCCAAAAACGGGACGTGACAAAGCTCTTCGCACAATAAGAAAGAGTTTTTCGCTGATGATTTCCGGTGACACGCATTTGGGAGCTGTCACCCATCTCGGTGTTGAGAATTGGAATGATTCTGGTTACAATTTCACGACTCCCGCAATCGCAAATTACTGGTTAAGATGGTGGCATCCTAAAAACCCCGGAAGTAACCGATCTAAAAGTGCACCTCCATACACAGGTGAATTTTTAGATGGCTTTCAAAACAGAGTTACCGTATTGGCCGCGGCCAACCCGACTTTACCTGAAATCGAAGAAGGTGGCAAACTCAGTACCCGGGCAGCCGGTTTCGGAGTCATCCGGTACAACAAACCTGAGAGAGCAATAACATTTGAATGTTGGCCAAGAAATATTGACATTCATGATCCACTCGCGAAACAATATCCAGGTTGGCCCATCACGATTTCACAGATGGACAATTACAATATCCAAGGTGGATATGAACTTCCTAAGCTTAACATTTCACATGCCGATCAAGTCGTTACTGTCAGAAATTCGTTAACGAATGAGTTGGTCTCTTCAATTCGCATCAAAGGATTCGTCTACCAGCCCCAAGTCCAGGATCCTGGAGAATACTCAATTCGAGTAGGTGAAAATGGACGAGTCGCTGAATTCAAAAACCTTACTGCAGAATCTAATAACCGAAAGAAAATAATTGTCAATCTAGAAAAGACGAAATAATGCTGGCATTTCCACGAAATGTATTTGGATTGATCTTGGCCTTTTTTGCCTTTGCCAACTGGGCCTGTCAATTTGGGTCCAAAGAAAAGGAGCCTGCCGTAGTTTCATTTTCCGAAGTCACGTCAGAGGTCGCACTCAATACGGAAAGGAATTGGAAGTACGGGGGTCCAACTATTGCGGATCTCGACTGCAATGGGCGTTACGACCTGTTATTGGGCAATCACGACACCTCACCCGTTCAACTTTTTTGGGGAAATATGAATGCCCGGTTTTCAGAACAATCAGGTGTTTTTCCTCTCGCAGATCTTCATGGTACAGCGGCAGGAGACTATGACCAAGACGGAGACCTGGACCTCCTTCTGTCACTGGGTGGCGGCAACGGCAGTTCGCCGCAGCCTCAAAGACTACTTAGGAATGACAATGGAACATTCATCGATGTTACGGTCCAGGCTGGTTTGTCTGAGATGGGAGCTCGAGGAAGGTCCGTCCGTTGGATCGATCTGGACGCAGATGGTGACCTGGATTTTCTTCAAATCAATGCAGAACCGATGAAAAATGAAATCATCCCGCGGAATATTCTTTATGAAAACAAAGGAGACGGGACCTTTTCATACAGGAAAAGTGAAGCCTTCGAAAAAATAGATGCAGAAAGGCTTTTGATCACTGATTTCAACAAAGATCTAATTCCAGATCTGGTGTGCTTTTCACCCTATTCACCTATTCAGTTCTGGCAAGGACACAACGACTTCACATTTTCCAATGTGAGCCAGGAATGGATGCCTAGAGAGCTGCAAAATGCAACTTCAACGATGACAGCCTGCTCCTTTGACATTGACAACGATGGGGATCTCGACTACTATTTCGCCCGCGGAAAATCCACTTATCAAATTGGGAATAACGCCCTGTCATATGACGAACGAATTAAGCGTCTTGACCTGAGAGATGAAGGCAACCAGAGCCATGACGGAATAACGTTTTACGCAGAAGACAGCATCGTGCTTCTTGATTTTTACAGATTCCCCAGAGGTCGCGACAAACCGACATTGCCACTGTTTGTGGGCAAGGAGAAGACCAAGTTCGAAATGCCCGTGAAGTCTAAAACAATTAACAAGAATGAAGCACGGGGGTTTCCAAAGCAACCCAACGAGAGCGGGTGGTATCTGGGGTACTTGGGAGAAGGAAAATGGAGACTAGAATGGTTATTGCTCAGCGACCTTGCCTGGGATGTTCGGGCATCGATAATAGGCGTTACTGCCTACGAGACAGAATGGGAGTCACAGTCTTTGGGTGTTCAGGATATTCTTCTGATCAACGAGGGAAACAGGTTCAAGAATGCTTCTTCGAATTTGCCGGAAGAAAGCTATGAAAACAATCAAGGGGTAATCGCCGGAGACTTCGACAATGATGGACGTACTGATCTGTTCATTTACAGATTTGGGCATCTGAAGAAGCGTGTTGAAGACGCTTTATACATGAACAAAGATGACGGATTATTCAAATCGGTTTCCGGACATGGGGCAGCTTCGGCTACAATGGGTGACTGTCATGGTGATATGGGAGCTGCATTTGACTATAATCTGGATGGACGGGTAGACATACTTAGTGGTGATGATGACAACGGGCGATGGCATCTCTATCAAAACACCTCGAATTCTGAGAACAAATTCGTTTTACTTCAAATTGGCAACTCAGATTCGGGCATAGACGCCTATGGAGCATCGGTTCGACTGACAACATCAACAGGTGAGCAATTTAAGAGCATCGGATCAGGGAGTGCCTCCCATTCTCAGAGTTTCCTAAATACTGTCCATTTCGGTTTGGGTAAAGAAACATGCATCGATCAAATACAAGTCGTTTGGCGCAGTGGTGAGTCCGAAACAATTAAAAAACTGGATGTCAATCAAATATATCAAATTGGCAAGATAATGAAGAAGTAAGTTTAAACAGATTCGAATAAGAGCACGTAAATTTTCAAATTGATTCTCAAGGAAAACGATAAAGTTGAAAATTGAAAACAGGATTGGCTATATCCATTTGAACACCCAAGGATATCCTGAACTCGGAGAACACACATCTCAGATCGATAAGGAATTCTTTAAAGATTAAACCAATCTCGCTGGGATATAAAGTTTTTGTCAAGTTCAATTTGCGTCCCGAATTGCATTTATAGTCTATTTTTGACCCTCTATGTTTCACTCAAATACTGGAATTCATCCTATGAAATTGAAAGCGCTGGTTTTTTTTGTTATGATCACCGGGCTGTGCATTAGCTGCACAGATTCTAATGATGACCCTTTTGTTCCCGAGGGAGAGGGCCCTTCGAATCCGGCTCCTGAACCGGAAAATCCAATAGAACCAGAACCCGAAGAGACCTGGATCACAATTCCAGTCCCGGCTGATCCGGGAGATGGAATGATTTGGGAATTCCAGGGGACTTCTGATAACTTTGAATATGAAGCTCCCGCTTCGAACAAGGGCATGACTTTCGATAACAAATGGTATGACTCTTACCACAACCCCTGGACCGGCCCACCTCCTACTGTGTGGAAAAGAGATCACTCTTTTGTAACCAATGACATGCTTCACATAGTGGCCAGCAGACCCGAGGGTTCCGACGAGACAAATACGGGAATAATTACGTCGAAAAATCGTGTGAAATATCCTGTGTACATTGAGGCCCGGGTAAAAATAATGAACTCTACCCTTGCTAATGCAGTATGGCTTCTAAGTCCGGATGACACTCAGGAAATTGACATTGTTGAAGCCTACGGCAGTGACCGATGGAATAACGAATGGTTTAATCCGCTTCGTGTACATCTTAGCCATCATGTTTTCATCAGAGAACCTTTTCAAGACTGGCAGCCTAATGACGAAGGAAGTTTTTATACCGACGGAGCCACCGTGTGGCGTGAAGACTTTCACCGTTTCGGGGTTTATTGGAAGGATCCCTGGAATATCGAGTATTACGTCGACGGCAAACTTGTTAGGACCAGATCCGGGAAACTGGAGATTGACCCACTTGACTATACCAATGGAACAGGTCTTAGCAAAGAAATGGATATAATTATCGATGCAGAAGATCAGACCTGGCGTGCCAATGATGGCCTGTCACCAACTGACCTGGAATTGGAGAACGTGGAAAACAACACCTTCAAAGTTGATTGGATACGGATTTTCAAACCCGTTCCAGGCAGTTAGAAAAAAAACGAATTATTGCCAGGGCTATTGACCTATCCCCCTCGCAGTAGGCATTTGTTGATCTGCTTCAGGCTCTCCGTCTTCTGCACCCAAACCTGGATAGTACCTGAAATAATTGGCCCAACCGTATTTTTGCTTGATTTCAAAGGCTTCCTTACCGATTGATCTCAAGACGTCTCTGTCCTTATTCTTGTCGGCAACCAGCATGAAATAATCATTCGTGCTCAATTGGTTTCCAGCCTCTTCTTCAAGTTCCAATTCCAAATAGAATTTGTCCCCAAGTTGGCCCGGCACAGGAAATGAAATATCTGCAACAGATGAAGCACTATCCGGCTCAATTGACTCAACACCAATACTATAATCCTCTATAATGGACATATCACTATTCAGAATTCTGACTTTAATCATGCAATTCGAGAAGGATTCATACAAATCATTCACTATCCAAAGCTCCCCGACAAATTGATCGCCAGGCATCCATCTCCGGTCTGAGTGCTTCAAAGAGATCAGAACTGGTTGGTATGCTTTTCTAACCAAGTCATACGATTGTTTTTTCTTTTGGTAATAATCAACAATTCCCCACTTCATATCCGGGGCAAACGTGATGTAATGACAAATGCATATGGCACTTGTTCTTGGCTTCCGTCTTCTAAAATGCTCCAAGGCAAATTGAAAAATTACGCCCTGAGCAATCTGGGTGGAAGCAACAAATTTATCCAAATCGGCCGTCGCCTGATCCCCCAAAACCTCGAAATTCAAGGTTCTGAATACATCAAAATCGGCCCAATGATGACCCCAGCTGGGTCCAGGGGGCCAAATCTCTTTTTCAGGAATAAATTTTCGAATGCTCTCAACGTCGGGGCAAGAAGAAATAGCCAACTCGGGAATCACGGCATAATCAAGCGATGGAAAATAGGTTTCCATCGTGAACTCACCTTCACCATAAAACAGGTCATTTGCATGATAGCTTTCATTAGGTTTGAAACCTAAGCTCAAACCGACCTCATCGCTCAAAGGAGAAGACGGAATGTATTGCAACGAAGTATAGGGCTTTATTGCTTTTCCAAGTTCATTGACAAAACGGAGGTTGTGCTCAGGGTCGGAGGCCGTCATGAACAATTCTTCAGACCCTTCCAGAAGAACAATACAAGGATGGTTTCGTTGTTCCTTAACAGATGCTATTGCCTCATCAAATACTTTCTTTTTAAATGCTTCATCCTTTGGTAAGGACAGGCTGGCAAGTGGTAAAACATCCTGCCAAACAGTAATCCCTGCTTGATTGCATAATTGGTAAAACAAGGGTATCTCCTCGGGATGCCAGCCAAATATTCTAAGATTATTCAAGTTGGCTTCTTTTGCCAACCTGATGAGCTCTCTGTACTTGCCGGGCTGGGCACGGCCCATGAAAATATCAGGTGGACCACCCCAGGTACCTGACCTCAAAAAATGTCTTTTACCATTGATTCTAACTGTCCATGGGTTCTCCACCTGCTCCTTTGAAAATCCGGGATTGTGTTCCATTTTCACCTCCCGAATGCCAAAATCGGTTTCAACAGAATCCAATAATAAATCATTCTCAAAAACCTTCACCTTTACCTTGTAAAGATTCTGTTCACCAAGGTCCCACGGCCACCATAATCTGGCATTATTGACATTAAGTGATACCTCAGAAACAGTCCTGCCTTTTGAGATATTCAAATTCTTCCGGTATTGAATCGTTTCTGAATTGAAGTTCTTTCCTTCGACCTCGAGTTCAACCCCTATCGATCGGTCCGAATTCTCATGGTTTTCTATTTCAATTTCAACATCAAGAATGGCGTCCTTATCACCAGACAAGGATGATTTGACATAAACATCCTCTATTGTGGCACTTCCCATGGCCTCCAAATAAACAGGTTTCCATATTCCCGTAGGAGGCAAACTCACCCAATAATCTCCGTGCCAGGCAGGTTTTCGGCCTGCCACCTGACTGTATCGTCTTGGGGCAGGATGAAGACGAATCATCAAAACATTGGTTCCAAATCTCAACTGTTCGAAACGGATCTTTGCAGAAACGTCAAACTTGAATTTCGAGAACATCCCCTCATGAGTTCCAAGGAAATGTCCGTTCAGCCAAACATCGCAACCAAAATCCACACCCTCAAAGACAAGTTGAATTCGCTTGCCATTCATCTCCCTGGGCACATCAAATTGCCTTTTATACCACCATTCATTCTCAGGAACCCATTTAGCTTTCAAACTGTTCCTTCCAAAATGCGGGTCATCTATTCGACCTGCACGCCATAAATCTGTATATACATCCCCGGGAACTTTCGCATAAATCCAGTTAAAAGAGTCTCCGGTTATGTCAAAATTGAGCTCGTGAAAACCGATTTTTACTCCTTCCCCCGGCCTTATTCCCTCCATCTGCCAGTTATTGCCACTCAGATCGAAAATGATCTTGTCATTTGAATTTTGACCTTCTTCAGAAAATTTACTTTTTTCTTCTTGGCTAATGTTTTTCATCCCGCCTTAATCAGCTGAAACGATTAATTGATCTTCATTCTTATACTGAGATCTGTATTCGTACATTAAATACGTTGTTTCTCTTACTTTATCGATTAGTTCATCGAAAGGATTGTCACAAATATCAACAAAGCCCACGTTGTAGTTCTCCCCATCAAATCGGCCCGTATTTGGTTCATCAATGAATTGAAACCAATGCGCTCCCACGATATTGGGATTTCGCAATGCCCCACGAATATAATCTTGATAAAACTGCCCTCTTTCTTTTTGATCTTTAGCCTTTTTTATACCTACATGGAAACTACCTCTGTCAAGTGCGCCAAAATGAAACTCACCTATCATCACGGGTTTGTCGACTCCATTTGGCAGCTTAAGCTTCTCAACGCTGTATTCATATTTGTTGAAACTCATAATATCTACGAATTTACTGGCTGATCGAAGGACTACATCATTATTCGCCCATGCAAAACGGCATCCCAGATAGTTTTGATTTGGAGCTACTCTTTTCAATTCAGAATTGATTGTTTCAAAATATGTGTCCGCGATTTTACCATAAAACGCGATCAGGTCTTCACGTGAACGTTTCTGGTCCGGCGGTGTCTTAGTATTCAAAAGATCTTCCCATGAATCATGATCTGTAAGCCAAACCTCATTCAGGTTTTTTATATCACCGTATTTCTTTCTGAGATCGCGAACAAACTCAATCTTAGCAGGTTGCGAGGAAGGACTTTTCAATGTTCCGATGGATAAAGATCCTAAAAGACCCCAGGAAAGTTCGTTGTCTACAAAAAAACCGATGCAGTAAGGGTCTCCTGCTCCTTGCTTTTGAAGTTCGATCGAATTGCGAACGGCTATTCTGAATTGAGGGTCAAAAACATCGTGAAATTTACCCCAAAACCCTTCAGAACCTTGAATTTTCGGTGTATCATTGATCCAAATAGATCCAACATAAGGAGTCTTCTTCTGTTCAACAGCTCCAAAGTCAGACATGAATCCTATCGTATTCAATCCCCAGTTTTTGATTCTTAAATGTATGATGTCCCGGAAGTCAGACAACCAATCTTCACCGTATTTTCGATACAAATTGCTCTGATAGAAATTATAAACATCATAAGGCACTTTGTCCTTGTAAAAGCCATGTGTGGCAATGTGCGATACTCCATAAAACTGACCATACGGACTTTCTTTTTCGGGAAGAAAAGCAAAATACTTTTCTCGATCAGTAATGCCTGTGAAAACGGAGCTTGACGAAACGCAATTCAATCCAGCAGTCCAGAACAGATACCCTTCAGGATCAATCATCCACCATTTACCATCCACTTTCTCCGTTCTGAAGAATCCTGTTGCATTCAACTTCGGGCCCGTTTTCCAGCCTTTATATTTTCCAAGACCCTCTGGTCCCGGATCATTAAGAAGCATCGCCAACTCCCTCTCTCCTGCCTTCTTCAGATCATTTTCCGAGTGCATTTTATTCTTCCAATCTGCATGAATGTATTGACCAAATTCATCAATGAAAGGGAAGAAGTCTTTAGGATCTCTTTTTTCTAAATTTCCCACGGCTCTTACATTGTCTACACTGAAGACATTATCCCTGTTTGAGTATCTTGTACTAAATGTCAGCTCTCTGATCTTACTGACATCCGTTTTGATTTTCCCCGGTACTCCCCGAAGACCATTTACTTCGACTGGAGGATCAAAAACATAAGGTGTCCATGCCAGATCCACAGTGATCGTTTTCGACTCACCTGGTTCAAGGTCGACGTAATCGGAACAATACCATCGAATCAGATCATCAGGGTCATTTCCGACAAATAGCTCGACTTGAATGCTTTCATTTCCAAGGTTTTGAACATCCGCCATGATCTGGTAGAATCCTTCCAAATTCCATGGGTTTTCTTCGGATGTCTTCAATTTGATTCCCGGCTCTCTGATCAAATGGCCGCTGTTGACTTTCACATAAGCGTTCGATCCTTCATCTATCAGTTCAAAGGTTGCGTCCTGAGCCTCAATTATTGAGTTTTGTTGTCCTTCAAAATCGAAAAGCACGAGGGTGTCGCTTTTCGTTCTACTTTCGTTGTTTTCCTGCTTGCAGCTGAAGTTAAAAACTGTAGTTATCAGCGAAAAGCCCATGAGGAGATAATTACGTTTGATAAATAATTGCGAAAAAAATTTCATTTTCAATTGGTTAATTAGTTTACGAGAAGCTCTTCAATTTCCTCCAGTGATTTCCCTTTTGTTTCAGGGACCTTGAACCAGATAAACAGAAATCCGATCACAGCGAATATGGCGTAGATTAGAAACGTATTCGAGCTTCCAATCTTTGAAAGCTCCCAAGGAAAGAGCAATTGAACCAAAAATGCCACGGCCAGGTTGATCAAGCCCACAAATGATATTGCTAATCCTCGAATTCTGTTTGGAAACAGCTCAGAGAACAAGACCCACATTACAGGGCCAATGGATACTGCAAAAGAACCCACGAACCCAAGTATTCCGATAAGGATGAAGATTGTATTCATGTTCGCCGATGATGTTACGAGAATCGTCTCATAATTAGCGGCCTCATTCTCGCCTAAAACTGAAGTCACCGCTCCTTTGAAATCAAGATCACTCATAAAGGTTTGATCTGCCAAAGGAGCAAGCTTGTCCCTGTCCAGCCCTTCCGGTAAAGTCAAAATAGCCTCCGATGTAAGCGTATACGTTGCTTCATGAAAACCGTATGAAAGCAAAAACAAACAAAGAATGATTCCTGCCATTCCAATAATCAATAGGGGTTTTCTTCCGAGTTTGTCAATCGTGAAAATGGCGACAACAGTAAAAACAAGGTTGGTAAGGCCGACTAAAATAGCCTGAACAAATGAGGCATCAGTCCCAATTCCTGTTTGCTCGAAAATCATAGGCGCGTAGAACAAAACTGAATTTATTCCTACGATTTGTTGAAAAATTCCAACAACCAGCCCGATAATCAAAACCTTTCTCATGGATTTCTTGAATAAATCACCAAGTTTCGACTTGGGCTTATCCTGATCTTCCAAAATGCTTTTAGCAACTTTTTCCATTTGATCACTAGCCTGCTGCTCATCTACAACTTTCTTCATGACCTCGAGAGCCTCGTGTTCTTTCTTGTGCATCATCAACCACCTGGGACTTCGTGGCACAAAGAAAAGACCAACGAGATAAAAAATCGCCGGAAAGGCTTCCAAGCCCAACATCCAACGCCAATTCCACTTGCCCAACCCCAATGAGTTTGCCCATGGAATATCTGAACTACCTAATTTCAAAATAAGATAATTCGTGAAAAAAGCCAGAGAGATGCCAATCACTATGTTGAATTGATTGAAAGAGACGAGTTTACCCCTGCTCTCCGGTGGAGCTATCTCGGCTATGTACATCGGTGCTATGATGAGTGCCGCTCCAACTGCCAAGCCGCCGATTAACCGGGCCAAAATAAGTACTGAGAATGTAGGTGCCACGGCTGAACCGATCGCCGACAATGTAAATAGAATTGCCGCTAATTTCAGCAGCTTCCTGCGTCCGTGCTTATCACTCATCGGTCCGGCAATCAACATCCCCAGTGCAGCCGTTAAAGTAATTGAACTTACTGCCCAACCAAGTTCCAATTTCGAAAGTTCGAATTCAGGTTCTATGAACTTGACTACTCCAGAGATCACGGAAGCGTCAAATCCCAACAGAAAGCCTCCCAAGGCAACTATTGCCGCAACTTTGATCGTATATAATTGTTTTTTTGACATGAATTCAGTTTTAGTCGCTATTCTCCTCGCTCGCCTTTGGCAGTGTGATGTTTCATTCGCCAGGTGGTAAATCTCCTGATATATTGATAGTCGTCATTTTTGTACTCATGGGTAAGGCCCCATCTGAGTATCTCAGTCGGCTCCTTTTCACTGTCTGCAGTCCGATTGAGACCAATTGCATGTGGAGCTCCTTTGACCACACTCATGATTTCAAAATTTATTCCGTCTGGAGACCATTGGACCGTATTCTTCTCAGGACCATCAGTAGTTATAAGTGACGCTATCCCTCCGTTGTATTTCCATACGCATATCTCATGACCACTGTTTGAGATCGGATTGTATTCCGATTTCTTATAGGGCCCTAAAGGATTATCCGAGATCGCCACTCCATGTCTTATTTGCCTTCCGCCAAAAGTGATGGCCTCACCCATCTGCTCTCCCTTGTAATAGAGGTAAAACTTTCCATTGTAGGGCAATATGCAGGGATCATGCACTTTGTGACTGTCAAAATCGCCTTTTTTCTCGACAGCGAATCGATTCTGAATTTCGCCTTTCCATATTCCATTGTCTGCAGGACTTAAAATGGGTGATGGGCTTTTGGTCCATGGTCCGTATGGTGATTCTGACCAAGCTAGTCCGACCTGGTTCTTGACTCGAACCGTATAATCTCCATGAATCGTTTGATAGCACAAATAGAACATGCCTTCGTGTTCCATTATTTCAGCCGTAAAAACGGATCTGTCATCATAGCTTCCAACGGTCCCTCTTTGAACCGCTAAACCCTCCTCCTTCCATGTGATGCCGTCGTATGATGTAGCAAACCAAATATCACTCCTGTCCCATGGAAAAACCTTGTCCTTGCTAATGTCTCCTGCGAAACCGTCAGTTGGCCCCAAGCTTCTGCTGTACCAGACAAAATATTTGTCGTCATGCTTTATTATTGAGCTGGGGTCTCGACGGACCACCCCTTCTTCATAAGCCAGATCCCCTTTCAAGTCTTCAACCTGATAGTCAAAAAACCACTCGTTACCAATATCTCTTGGCCATTTGAGAGCTCTTTTACTCGCCGCACTGAGCTTGTCTCTGTTCGTGATGCCCAGGAAATCCATCTGCTCATCCGTTATATTGAATTTCATACTAATCGCATTTATTTTAAATAGGGCTCTAGCTTCTCCCAATCAAACTCGACTCCAATTCCCGGATCTTCTGGTGCAATTGCCCGGTAGTTCTCAACTACGAGGGGTCTTTTGGTGTATTGATCTATCGGGAAGCTATGCACTTCCAACCAACCCGAATTCGGTTGCGATGAAACGAGGCTCACATGCAGCTCTTGCATTCCATGAGAGCAAACCGGAATCCCTCTTTTGTAAGCTCTATCGGCAACTTTTAACCATCCTGTAATACCTCCACAATTCGAGGCATCAGGTTGAATGAATGAAAGCTTGGACTGCTCAAAAGCATAGTCAAATTCATGAATGGTATGCAGATTCTCCCCCATGGCGAGCGGAAACCCCGTTTTTTCTACGATTTCTCCATAACCTTTGTAATCATCAGGAATAATAGGCTCTTCAAACCAAGTAATGTCCTGATCCTTAAAACCCTCAATGGCCTGAATAGCTTGATCAACGGTCATCGAATAATTAGCATCAACCATGAAGGTGACGTCCGGACCTATGCATTCTCTGACAGCCCTGATCCGATCCAGATCTTCGCTGAGATTCGGCCTTCCTATCTTAATCTTTACGGCGTTGAACCCATTCGAAAGATAGGATTCAATATTCCGAAGTAGCCTTTTCTCCGTAAACATGAGATCAATTCCTCCGCAATAGGCCTTACAGGAGTTTCGCACTCCCCCTGCGACTCTCCACAATGGCTGACCGAGTCTTTTGCACTTAATATCCCACAGGGCCATGTCAATGGCAGAAATAGCGAAAGAAGCTATTCCACCTCGACCTACGTAATGAACATGCCATTCCAGGGCATCGTATATCCCATCGATGTCAGATCCGTCACGATCCAGGAGAAAATCCCGAAAATCATATTTTATCATTGCCTTTATGGCATGCCCCCCTTTACCTCCGGTATAGGTGTAGCCGGTCCCAACCGATCCATCCCCTAAAGTGATGGTGGTTGTCACCAACTCAAAAAAATAGTGATCACCGTGTTTAGCGTCAGACAATACTTCAGGCAATGGAACCTGAAAGAGTTTTACATCAATGTCAAAAATCTTGTTTTCCACCAATCTCAAGCCTTGTGTCTGATGTAAAAAGTTTTTTTCTCGAGATACTGCTCAAAACCGTACTTGCCGTCTTCACCTCCTGAACCGGATAGCTTATATCCATTGTGGAAGCCCTGATGCTGCTCTCCATGACCTCTATTTACATAGATCTCACCGTATTCCAGCTCCTCATTGCATTTCATAATGGTATTCATATCATTGGTAAAAACCATGGCAGCCAATCCGTACTCAGAGTCATTCGCATAGGAAATGACTTCGTCAAATGATTTGAATTTCAATACGGGCAGAATTGGACCAAACGACTCCTCATGCACTATTGTCATCTCCTGCCTGACTCCTGTAAGAACAGTAGGTTCAAACCAAAAACCCTTCTCATACTCCTTTCCTATAGGTCTTTTACCTCCCGCGGCAATTGTCGCTCCTTCTTCGACACTTTTGGCAACCAGTTCTTCCATGTGTTTCAATTCGGCGGAATTGACCTTGGGACCCATGTCCGTTTGATCGAGCATGGGGTCACCAACTTTCAAAGCCTTGACTTTTTTCAGAAACCTTTCCATGAAATCAGAGTAAATCGCTTCATGAACATACAGTCTTTCATTGCATGTACAAACCTGACCACAATTGTCAAAACGCGAATGAAGTGCAGCGTCCACCGCCTTCTCAATATCCGCATCCTCAAATACGATAAAAGGTGCCTTTCCTCCGAGTTCCAACTGAACGTGGGTGAGATTATTAGCCGCATTACGTGCGATCTGCTGTCCCACGGGCGTTGACCCGGTCATCGTGACCATTTTCGTAATCGGGTTTTCTACCAGGGCATTTCCCATGGCTCGTCCGGGCCCCGTCAATATGTTGATTACCCCCGGAGGAATCCCAACCTTGTTGGCCAGGTATCCAAGTTCAATAGTAGCCAATGGCGTTTCAGAGGTAGGCTTGATAACAATCGTATTTCCAGCAACCAGGGCCGGGCCGAGTTTTCTTCCTGCCAAAGCAAGAGGAAAGTTCCAAGCTGTGATGGCAACAACGACACCTCGAGGAATTTTTTGTATCCAGATCTGCTCATTGGGATTGTCTGAAGGCAAAATGTCTCCCTCAATTCTTCTTGCTCCTTCTGCAGCATACTCTAAAAATGAAGCCGTAGCTCCGACTTCCATTCTCGCCACCTTCAATAGCTTGCCTTGCTCCCGAACAAGGAGCTCCGCCAAATATTCTGAATTTGCCTTGATTTCCGCCGCTAGCTTGAGCAGATATTCCCCTCGAACCCGGGCTGGAAGCTTTCTCCACTCCTTCTGAGCTCTTTCTGCAGCTGCAAGGGCTTCTACTGCCTCTTCGGGTGTTCCATCCTGAACTCGACCTACGATCTCCTCAGTAGATGGGCTTATTACATCCAGGGTTTTACCGGATTTCGAAGTCTTCCATTGACCATCAATGAAAAGTTTATACTCTTTTATACTAGACATTTTCTTATTGATTTATTGTTTAATTATCTTCCCATCCAGCCTCCGTCGACCAGCATCACGGATCCGCTCATGTAATCTGAGGCGCTTGATGCTAAAAACACCGCGGGACCTTTGAAATCCTCAGGCTCACCCCATCGACCTGCAGGTATTCTCGAAAGAATTGATTCTGCTCTAACAGGATCTTTACGAAGTGCTTCTGTATTATCCGTAGAAATATATCCAGGAGCAATCGCATTCACATTGACCCCTTTACCAGCCCACTCATTTGCAAACGCCATCGTCAATTGTCCTACTGCTCCTTTGCTCGCAGCATAACCAGGAACTGTTATACCCCCTTGGAATGTTAACAATGAAGCAGTAAAAATCACTTTGCCCTGGCCTCTCTTAACCATTTCCTTCCCAAACTCTCTAGTCAGAATGAATTGAGCGGTCTGATTTACTTCAATAACCTTGTCCCAGTAAGCGTCAGAATGCTCGACAGCAGGAGCTCTTAAAATCGTTCCAGCATTATTTACCAGAATGTCTATTTGACCGTGATTCTGCTTTACTTCGCCAATAAATTCATAAAGGGCTTTCCGGTCACTAAAATCACAACTATAAGCAGAAAACTTTGCCCCGGTCTTTAAAACTTCTTGCTCTACTTCGGTTCCCGTGGCTTCAAGCGTCGCAGAAACACCTATGATATCAGCGCCAGCTTCGGCCAAGCCTACTGCCATAGCTTTTCCAATTCCTCTCTTGCATCCAGTGACCAATGCTGTTTTACCCCTCAACGCAAATTTGTCCAATACACTCATATCTTTTTTCTTTATAATTGACAATCCATTAATACTTTCATTCCATCGGGGTTCTGATCAATACCTTCAAAAACTGCCTGAACATCTGATAAAGGGCGTACATCCGTAATCATTTCAGAAAATGGAAGATCATTGGCCGAAATCAACGCAATTGATTTTTCGTAATCTTCTTTCTCGTATACTCTTGCGCCAATCAGCTTCAATTCCTTCCAAAAGAATTTGAACAGATCAACCTCTTTTTTTTGCCCGTGAATAGCCACCATCACTATTCTCCCCCTTATACCTGCAACTTCGGTCATTACATCCAAAGCCGGCTGAACACCAGCTACTTCGAAAACGACATCGGCTAATCTTCCGTCTGTTTTTTCTCTGACGTATTCTACAAGGTCCTGTTTCAGTGGGTTGATCGCATCTATGCCCAACGATCTGGCTTTTTCAACTCTTTTCTCGTTCACCTCAGAAACTATTACGTTCGCACCAGTTTCACGTGCCACCAAGGCAACAAGCAAACCTATGGGCCCTCCTCCAAGAACAACAGCGGTTTCATCGGCAGTCAACTCGCTTAAACGAACGTCGTGTGTGGCAACAGACAAAGGTTCTATCAATGCGGCGAGCTTCATATCCGTATCCGGATCCAGCTTGTGAAGTGTAAAAGCAGGAACGTTCCAATATTGCTGCATTGCTCCCGGACTGTCTATCCCAATAAACTTAAGCTCTTCGCAAATATGATTGTAGCCTTTGTCAGAAGGCTTGGCCAATCGATCATCCAGAGGTCGTACAACAACTTTCTCTCCAACTTCAAAGCCTTTGACATTACTGCCAATAGCATCTACAGTTCCTGACATTTCATGACCGATAACCATAGGATAGTCTACTCTCTGGTCCATCATGCCATGGTAAATATGCACGTCGGTGCCACAAACACCCACATAAGATACTTTTATCCGAACTTCATCACCTGCCGGATTCTCAGGAGTCATTTCTGAAACACTAAACTTTCTGTTTCCCTCATATTTGGTTGCAATCATCTTTTTGACAATTTTGGTTCTTAATAATTCTCAAAGCTCGGACAGATTCTCATGAAACTATCACGAGACAGCTGTGAAGGCTAAAGTAGATTAAATGAGAGTATAAGGACCAAGAAGAAGACTTGACAAAAACTTTACAATCCTGTCAAACCCTTGTTTCCAACATGACAATTCCTAAACTTAAAGTGAATTGATGAACTCTTCGAAGTTAACGTTGCGAGGAAGGTTCATTTTCTTTCTTATCCTATGCCTGTTTGTATGAACAGACTCAACAGATATACCCAGGAGACGGGCCATTTCTTTACTTGAGAAGTTCAATTTTATCAATGCGCAGATTTTCTGATCCCCTTGGCTCAAATTTGGGAATCTTTTGAAGATTTCATCGTAAAATCCTTTATTGACTTCGATAAACCTCATTCTGAATTCATCCCAATTTTTACTGTTGTTAACTGAAACCGAACGCAACAATTTATTGAGATCATTTATTTTCATTTCCTTTCCGCGGCTGCGGACGGTCGATTTTAACTCCCTTAAGAACTCGTCCTTTTCAATCAGTTGAAGAGCCTGGGTAGCCAATTCCTTATTCTTTAACTCGAGAAGCTCCTGTGCCTTTTTTATTTCCAGTTCTTTTTTTGCATTGATCAATTTCTTTTCCGCCTTGTGTTTGGATCTCAAATGCTTCACATACAGAAATCCAAAAAGAACCAATACGATGAGTGACCCAATTAGAAGAATGTTTTGCAAATTATTCAGCCGCTCATTCAATTTCAATTGATTGATCCGCTGTTCCTGAATCAGGTCTTCCTGTCTCTCCTTTTCGATCCTGTATGAATCTTTTATCTCCAAATGACTTTGATTCTCAGCGCTCCTGCTGTCGAAAAAGACAGCATCCAGTTCCTTCGCTTTTTCCAAATTCTCAAATGCCCTTTGGTAATCTTTTTTTGAAACGTAAAGATCTGCGAGCTTTTGGTAAACTAGAGGTGTGAAGTCTATATGACTGTTGTACTCCTCGGACACACTCAGAGACAATAAATAGTACTTCTCACTGTTCTTGAAATCGGACATGTTAAGGTAAATATCTCCTAAATATTTGTAAAAAAGCACGAGGTACGATGGTAGATTTTCCTTGTACCAGGGCAGGATGTCAAACATGATCTCCAGCGACTTTTCGATGTTGTCATCTGAGAGAAAGAATGCTTTTTCAAAATCAAGCATTGGTCGAGGTGTCAATGAGGAGCTGTCATCGAAATACATGTAGCAGGAATCCAAATAGGTCATTCCCAGTTCCTTTTGATTCAACTCCCGATAAGTTGAAACTATAGAGTAATAATAGGAAACCAGTTCGCTTCTGTCAATCTCATTGGATTCGACCAGCTGCTTATGATTTTCCAAGGCCTTCTTTAGATACTCCAAAGACTTCTCCTCTCTTTTGTAATAAGAATAAATTCGACCCAATCGATTATAAACAACAGATTTCAAATTCTTGTTATCAAATCGGTCAATTAGAATCATTGCCTGCCACAAAGCGTCATATGATCTTGCGTACTTTGCCGTTGTCTCATAGAGCTCTGCTTTGTCCAGCAAGACTTGTATAGCCTGAACTGTGTCTTTCTCCTGAGAATAAACTAAGAAGCTTCTTTCAAGCATTTCAATAGCTGCATCCGGGTTTTGAAATCGGATGTCCATCGCTTCTTCATACAACTTTTCCGCGTCATTGGTCGTCATCTGCGAAAAAGCAAGTCCCCAACTTATCCAGCAAAAAATAAAAAAAATACGTCGCATGTCATCGAATTAAAGAACAATCACCGTCTTTTAAGAAGCAAAATAAAGAAATACCCTAATTGGGAGGAAATATAGAGATATTTAAGTGAAAAAAAAATTCGATTAATAGGTTTGAGAGGTAGCCGGAACGTAAGAACCGCTAAATCCAGAAGGCGAATAGTAAGCCCCGTATTAGCTATCGAAACCAGGTCAGGAGCCTTCCAGGAATCTGTAACAGAAACTAAAAGACCATAGCTCAAAATGAGAAATGAAAAAATCAGAAACAGGAGTATTGTGATTTCAGAAGATTGTTTATTAATATGGCAGGGATAATTAGTATTTACTCAAACTATTTCAATAAATTCAATGCATTTAATAGTCCTTGAATCCGGTATCTCTTTAATTCATAAGAACCTAATTACTTGCTTAATGAAACTTAAAAGCACAGCGTTTATTCTTTTTTTGACTCTTGCGATTTACTCTTGCAGAAAGGAACCCATCATCGTGCACAAGGAAGGTTATGTATCTGTGGAAGGCGGAAAGATCTGGTATCGCATTCTGGGTCAAGGCAATCAAACGCCTTTGCTACTGATGCATGGTGGCCCGGGTGGAACGCACCGGTCATTTTATCAATTTGAGTCCATCGCGCAAGACAGACCGCTGATTCTTTTTGATCAATTGGGGAGTGGCAAATCAGGATTTCATAAAGACACGACACTTTTAAAAGTGGAAAAATTTGTCGGTCAGGTCCAGGCATTGAGAGAAGCCCTTGACCTGGAGGAAGTCTATTTGCACGGTCACTCCTGGGGAACCGCATTGGCTCTCGAGAGCTACCTGGCTCATCCTGAGGGCGTCAAAGGCATTGTATTCAACAGCCCGTATTTCAGCACTCCTCTTTGGGAGGCGGATGCCGATACGCTGATCACCTTTCTACCCGATTCTATACAAATGGCCATTGAAATTGGTGAAAGTGAAGGAAATTTCACTTCAAAAGCTTACCGGGATGCAGATCGGTTCTTCATGAAGAAATATGGCGTTCGTAAAGAGAAGCCTGCAAATCCATGGGACACGGTAAAAGCGGAACGAAATGATTTCATTTACAACTACATGTGGGGACCGACCGAATTCACGGCTACTGGCAGCTTGAAAAAATACGACCGCTTCGAGAGCCTGAAAGACATCAACGTCCCAACCATTTTCATAACGGGTGAATTCGACGAAGCACGGCCGAATACTGTCAAGAGGTTTCAAAGCCAGGTAATGAATTCTGAATTTGTGGTTATCAAAGGTGCAGGACACGGTACTATGCACGACAACCGGGAGCAGAATATCAAAGCTATCCGTGATTTTCTAAACCGTACGGACAGTCTAAATTCAAACATTAAGAAAAATTAATACGAATAAATTTTATTTTTAGTACGAATCGTATTATATTTGTAGTACGAATCGTAATATTTATATCATGAAACTTAATTTCTTCGTTTCCGTAGCTCTTGGCACACTCGCATTAACTCTTATTTCCGTTGTCATTGAAATGGCGTTTGGAGCCAGTTTCTCAATTGACTATTTCAGTTGGTTGTTATTTTCATGTGCCCTCGTGGTATCCATTATGGGCCTGATTATCAGGAACAGTTCTCTGACAGGTAAAAAGCTCAGCCTGCTGGTATTTCTTATTTATTTTTTGATCGGGCATTTCAACCTTCTGATTGAAGCCTATCTTTTTGAGGTTACCGATGCTGAAGATACAGTCCTAATCACTTTGCAGGGGCTTCTGATCACTCTGATCGCATCGCCATTATTGGTGTATATTTTTGGAAAGTGGATCGGGGATGATGAAAGATTGGTTTTCAAATCCAGAACAAAGGGGGGCTGGACCTGGAGGATAGTCCTGGGGGATCTTCTTTATGTGTTTTTCTATCTTCTTGCCGGGATGATCCTTTATACGGTCTATCCCCAGTTAATGGATTTCTATGATCAGAAGATACCGCCATTCTCTTTGATGATCAATACTCAGTTCTTTCGGGCCCTGGTCTTTATAGCAGTTGCAATTCTCATAAGCCGAACAACACGGCTCCCCTTGATTCAACGCGCACTTATCGTTGGGATTTTCTTTGCGATTGTCGGGGGCTTAGCTCCTTTGATCGTGCCCGATAACGAGCACATGCCTGAGTACATTCGATTTGGTCATGCTTTTGAAGTAGGATTTTCAAACAGTCTTTATGGATTCTTCCTGACATTGCTGGTGGGCCAGAAAACGGTGGCAGAAAAAGCCAAGTCTGACGTGAGATCATCACCTGGCAACAGTTTGAATCCTGCATAGTCGATTTGCCCTTAAACTCATCCTTTTCATGAAAAATACAACAACACTGGATTATATCATTCTCGGGCTAATTCAGCAAGAGCCCCTTTCGGGGTACAGAATAAGAAAAACCTTTGAAGACACGGCCCTGGGAAATTTCGGAGGAAGCCCCGGAACAATCTATCCGGCTTTGAAAAGACTTGAAAAAAACAAACTCGTCGAAAAGCAGCATGTCGAGGGAAGCTCAAAATCAAATTTTTCAATCACTGGGACGGGCTTATCGGAATTAAAACTTTGGCTTAAGGCTCCTCCCTCAACAGTTGAGATCCGGAAAAATCCGCAATTGCTGGTTCTAAAGTTTGCCTTTATGGACCCCATGATCCCATTGGAACAAAAAATTGAATATCTGGAATCCATGAAGTACGAACTTGAAAACTATCTCAAAGAGCTGTTGGATTTCTTTCGCAAGGAGAAAAATACCATGCCCGGCACAGGTAGGATCGCCTTTGAGCACGGACTTTTATCATACAGGGCAAGCATTGAATGGTGCGACCTGGCCAAAAGATCATTGCAGAGTCAGGAAACAGAATGAAAGCAGTACAAGTAAAATTTATTTTTT
>CBDUAY010000015.1:0-29798 GCA_965365245.1 uncultured Flavobacteriaceae bacterium
GTTGGCGTCTTCACATTGCCCACCAATGAGATAGGTGAGAATTTCCAATACGTTTCAAAATTCTCCCAGGGTTGACCAGGATATCTCGAATTCGCATAGTAAAAGTAATTGTCGGCTACAAGAGTTTTGCTGATCCAGTTCATTACCGGTTTGGCCACCACAGCCGCCTCGAAACGATCATTTTTGCCAATGATCCACGCGGTCATGATTCCTCCTGCGCTGCCTCCTGTGACATAGAGCTGATCCTCATGAGCTATTCCTTTTTCGATGAGCGCGTCCACTCCGTCCATCACATCGTTGTAGTCCTCCCCGGGGTAGTTGTTGAAAAGCAGGTTGGCGAATTCCTCACCATAACTAGTGCTTCCTCTCGGATTCGGATAAAAAACGATGTAACCTGCCGAGGCGTACAATTGCATCTCAGCAGAGAATCTGTCGCCGTAGTTCAGGATGGGCCCCCCGTGGTTCTCAACCATCATGGGGTACTTCTTCGAAGCATCATAGTTTGGCGGATATACGATCCATCCCTGGACGTCCCGACCATCTACGGTGCTCTTGTACCAGATCTCTTCAACTTTGCCAAGTGTTCGATATTTGAGAAGTCCTTCGTTCAGATTCGTAAGTCTTCTGTCGTTTTTACCACCTATGACAACGATATCAGCAGGATGCTCCGGACGGGTGTAAGTATAGGCGATGAGCCCGCCGTCTGAAATAGAAAACGAACCGCTGGCGTAAGGTCTCCCTATTGTTGTTCCACCTACATTATCAGCTTTTTTGGTAATTTTTCCTGTGGTGCTGATGAAACCTATTTTGGTGTTCCCCTTGTCGTCATATAGAAAGTAAAGCCCCTTTCCGTCTTTGCTCCAAACAATGTCTTCGACATTACGGTCGAGATCAGTGGACAGCTCTTTTGGATTTGAACCGTCTGATCCCATCAAGTGAAGTCTTGTGGTCTGATGCGCCTGGACTTTATCTTCATACCCCAGGTAGGCGATAGTCTTCCCATCCGGTGAGACTTTGGGATTTTGGTCGGGCCCCTTTCTACTTGTTAGCTCCTTTATCTCTCCCGTTTCAACATCCATGCGGTAAACCTCTGAATTGCGAAAGTCGTATTCCCAATCCTCATTTCGGTTGCCTGAAAAATAGATGTATCGGTTGTCAGGCGACCATGAAAGTGTTCCTGCATGATTGTAAGGCCCTGAACTCACCTGTCGAACAGCACCTCCTGAAGAAGGAACGACAAAGATGTGGGTGAATCCAGGCTCCATATAGCCTTTTCCATCTGCCTCGTGTTTGAGACGATCTGTCATTCGGGGTTCAGCGGCCCATTCTGCGCCTTTTGGTTTGGGTGGTATGTCAGCAGAAATTGGAGGTTTTTCAGGAACATGCATGCTGAAGGCCAGCGATTTTCCGTCACTGGACCAGCTCAGCGACGATGGGCTGAAAGGAAGTTGCGTTATCCTTGCGGTTTTTCCAGTAGATGTCCAGTAGATGTAGATTTCATTCCCTTCACCCGAGGCAGCCGTAAAAGCAATTCGTTTTCCGTCTGGTGACCAGCGTGGAGAACTCTCATTTCCTTCCCGGGATGTCAACTTTTGATGTTGCGTTCCATCTGTGGATACCATCCAAAGGTTGCCTGTAGATCGGTCCTTCATGATGTCAAACCCCATTCTTCGGTAAACCACCCATTTTCCGTCGGGTGAAATCTGGGGGTCGCTGGCGTATTCCAGGTCAAACAGGTCCTTGTAGGCAAAGGGTTGTTTTTCAGTCTGGGCAAGTGAATCGAGCGTTGTTAAAAGGAAGAAAACAAATAGAAAAGGTACGAGTCGCATATCTAAATACAATTAAGGAATAAACATACAGATATTCAGTTTCAGACGCAAGTATCCGTGAACTAAAAAAAGTAATCTATATTCCGATGGTAGTACTAGATGTTTGAAATATTCTTAATGAATTCCCAATATATTCTAAAATAATTAAAACATATCGTTAAAATAAGGTTAATGTGTCAATATTTAAGTAACAAATGCGACTTAAGGAGCGTCTGTATAGTAGAAACCCTTAAATACTTAAATTATGAAAACCGACATCAATACCTTCGCAACAGAGGACCGACGATATGTACAATTCTCAAACTTCAAGAATGCAAAGAGGATCAGATGGTCTGAGCATAGACATTACGGTCACTAGGAATTATGAAACACACAATTCTTCAAGGTCTTCCAACACCTTTGACAATCTCGTTCTGGCGACTCCTACTTCGGCCAGGACGTTTTTTTGTTTAAAAAGCTCCCCGCACAAAACAATGCCCCGATTTAGGATTTCTGACTTTTCTCGCCTTGTAAGCGTAGTAAGTGCCGTTATTGGCATCAACCCGGAATTCCTGATCCTGTCCTTTAAGGATTTACCCGCAGGATAGTCCCAGCTTATGAGTTGGATACCCGCACAATTCGCATACTTTATCGCGTCAGCTGTAAACCTTGTATTTGTAAATATCCATCCCTTGTATTTCGTCCCATTTCCTTTTTCGGCACGTATCCTGGCCATGATGTCCCGAAACCGGGAATCAATGTAAAGAGGGACCTTGACATCGCTGACCTTCTTCTGGCTGTTGTGGTATTTGCATTCAGAGATGTGACAAAGGTTGTCCTTTCTCGCAACAACGTCAACCTCATGCGAAACACAGTTCCCTTCCATGACAACTCCGATTTCGGTGCTGTAGCCGTCGTTATTGAAAATATGACCGACGAATTGTTCAAATGGAAAGCCGGAAGGCCCCAACTCCATGATCGCTTTTTTGATCTTGTATTTTGAAGCGCTCGTTCTTCTGCTTTTTTTCAACCTCTTGAAGGCCATCTGATAAATAGTCTTGGTGCTGATTCCGTCAAATAGCCTCTTTTCAACTTCCTCTGTGATCTCATTGGCCAATTCGATTCCCGATCCTGCATTGGTCAAAGATGAAATAAGCTTATCCCTGTCAAACTCAACGGTGTCACCCGAGTATTTTCTAATTTGAACCGGCTTGCTCATATGCTGTCTTTTTACTTTAGGGGCTTTGATTTCAAATATAGAGAAAAAGAAGGCTTTACTTTTTTAGTTTCTTGTATTCCTCTTACTTTTGCACCTTGAAAAGCAAGGGAATCACTAATTAATTTGACCATTTATGGAAAAATATGCACACTGGATTTACGATTACCTGATTGAACAGGATTGGAGCTCCTCATCTGCGCGTTTTGTGAACATGATCGGTCTGTTGATCATCCTGCTCATCGGATTGGGAATTGTCGATACCCTAATCCGAAGAATTCTCCTGAATCAGTTTGCCCGAATCAGCGAAAAGACAAAAACCAAGTTTGACGACATCCTGGTTCAAAACCGGGTGCCTCGCAATATTGCGCATATTATTCCTCTGCTAATAGCGATCGCATTTGTTCCTTATATCCTTTTGGACTATCCCTATTACGAAGTCATTTTGGAAAAGGCCCTGAAGGGTTTGAGCATTTTTCTGGCCATTTGGATCATCAGGGGTTTCGTTCATTCCGTGAGGGATTATCTCAACACCAAGGATCGATACAAGGACAAGCCGATAAACAGTTATGGACAGGTCATTCTAATAATCACCTGGATCATTGGTATTCTCACTGTGTTTGCTGTGGTTACCGGCATTCCGTTCTTTCAGTTCATCACCACCTTGGGTGCCGCTTCAGCCATCATCCTGCTTGTTTTCAGAGACACGATCATGGGTTTTGTAGCCAGTATTCAAGTCTCTGTCAATGACATGGTGCACATCGGAGACTGGATCACCTTTGAAAAGTTCGGAGCCGACGGCAATGTGATCGAGATCAATTTGGCAACGGTAAAGGTTCAGAATTTCGACAAGACAATTACGACCATACCCACCTATGCGCTTATATCAGATTCGTTCAAAAACTGGAGGGGCATGGAAGGTTCGGGAGGAAGAAGGATCAAACGGGCGGTTATCATCCGGCAGAGAAGCATCAAATATCTCGATAGAGAGAAAGTTCAGGAGCTCAAAAGAATTGAATTGATCAAAGACTACCTCGAGAAACGTGAAAACGATATCGACACTTATAACGAAGAAAATAAAGTTGATAAAAATCTGCTTATCAACGGAAGAAACCTGACCAATATAGGTGTTTTCAGGAAGTTTGTTGAGACGTACATAGAGCAGCATTCTGCCATCAACAAGGAGATGATGATCATGGCCCGGCAACTGGCGCCAACGACCCAGGGCATACCAATTGAGATATATGCCTTCAGCAAGGACAAGCGCTGGCAGAACTACGAATACATCATGGCAGATATTTTTGACTACATCATCGCTTCAACCCCTTACTTTGACCTGGAGGTTTTCGAGTTGCCAACTCAACTTTCCGACAAGGAGAATTAAGCAACGGCCTCAGTGGGCACCCGGATGGAGTTAATCACAAAATTTGCTACCTGAGTCCTTCCGTCTTGTTTGATCCTCTCAAACTCGTCATTTCCGGCATTGATAAAATCCTTCATAAGTGGTGAGGCGACATTCGGGAAAACGCTAAGGGCAAAAATATTGATCATCAACTGTTTGGGGTTGATAGGATAAATCCTTCCTTTTTCAATTTCACGTTCTATCTGATTGTAGAAAATAGTGGGATCAGGCATTTTCAGATTCACGATGAATTCCCGTGCAAAATCTGTTCGAGGATTCAGTTTCTGTATGAGTCCCATTGGCAAAAATCTGTAATCGTTCACGAAGCGCACGTATTCATTGGTAAAATGGCGGATCTTGTCGAACACAGGCATGTTTGCATCCATGATGTCCTGCAGCTGTGGGGCGATTCTGCCGTAAAGCTCCAAAAAGACATCTTTGAAAAGTTCAGCCTTGCTTTTGTGCAAAGCCAGAAGGTCTTTTTTCTTCATTTTGCAATCCCGGGCGATGGCAGACATTTTGGTTGCCTTGTATCCATGCTTCTGGAAGTGATCAATGGCTGTCTCAAGGATCAGATTATGATCGAGGGGGAAATTCTCCATGATCTGAATGTTTGTTTGTTATGTTAATTGTCGGATTAAATCTATAAAATAAATTGATACATCCAAATCATGTCATGTTAACAAATTGCTAATAACCTATCAGATAGCGTTTTCCAAGATTCGAATCCGACAGGTCGACCTCTGTAAACCCATTTAGGGTCTTCCCACGATCAACTTCCGTTTTTCTGAACACGAATTCGTCTTCAGACTCATCGACCAGTTCGAATACAAAATGCCGGTCTTCGATTTCGGTCAATGCTTCCTGGCGCAGAGCAGGCTTCAAGGTTTCCTCGGCCATTATTTCGGCCTGGATGAACATCCCCGGGATGAATTTTTCCTGATTCTTTTCATCAAGGTGCGCATGAACCTGCACCGTCCGATCCCGGTCAATTGATTTTCCAATCAAATGAACTTCAGCGGAATACTTTTCTTCTGAGTACTCAGGAACCCTGAAAACAATTCTTTGGCCCTTTTCTATTCGAATTGCATCCTTTTCAAAAATCTGAATTTCCAGGTGCAGATGGGTGGCATTCACAATCTCCATGATCGGGTTACTCGGGTCGACATAGCTCCCGGTGTTGACAAAAACCTTTGACACGCTTCCTGAAATTGGAGACTCAATTCGCGTCGTTGACCTCATGTTCTCAGAAGTAAGGGTTGAAGGATCAATTTGAATCGCGATGAGTTTCTGCTTCAAAGACTGATGCATGATTTTAGCATTTTCATAGTCATTCTGGGCTTTTAAAAACACTTTTTGAGAGTTTATCTTCTCCTGGTAAAGTTGTTTTTGACGTTCGTATTCTGATTGCAGATATGTCATTCTCTGCTTGGTTTCCAAATAATCTTGCTGCAATTTCAGAAACTCCAGGTTCTCAAGGGTGAGAAGTTTCTGTCCTTTCCTGACCTGATCTCCTACCAGCAAGGGAAAGTCCTTGACATAGCCTCCCATGAAAGCATTGACAGTGGCTCTTCCGTTTGGAGGAACCTCGATCACGCCAATCGCCGTTATCACCGATGGAAAAGGCACCATGTGAACAGTGTCAATTGTCATGTTCAAATCAGAGAATTCCCGTTTGGAAATACGAAGCAGAATGGTGTTTTCAGTAATCTCGATGGGATCTTCAGACTCTTGTGTTTCTCCTTTGCAAGCAAGAAACTGAGCAATTATAAAAATGAAAATCAAAAAGTGGTGCGATTTTGCCGTCATAATGTCAGAGTGTTAAATAGTTCAGCTCTATGGCTGTTTGATTGTATTGGTTCAGGTTTTCCATGTAATCGAGCAGAATCTCCAGTGCGTTTTCGATGCTTTGCAGATATTGGAAGAAATTAATCTCTCCATTCTCGAAACTGTATTTCGCAGTATTGAAAATCTCCCGGGACAAATTTTCTCCCTCTTCTTCATAATAGGCCAGCATCTGGTCATATTTGCTCAGTCTCAACATGAGATCTGCCTGTCTGTTCTCAAGTCGCACGCGATAATCAATGGCTTCTTGTTCGGCAATGCTTCTCGCAATCTTGCTGGCCTTTATACGAGAAGAATTTCCACTGAAAATCAGCGGTATCTTCAAACCAATCATATATCCCGAGAGGTATTCATCCAATCCGGCATTGGTGCCCTGGAAATAATTGAGGGAAATGTCGGGCAGAAGTCGCTGGGATTCCAGGCTCTTTTTATTTTTAAACAACTCGGTTCGTTGGTTTTGATAGATTATTCCAGGATTATCCTCCAAGGCAGCTCGTTGATAACTTACTTTCTCAAGAGGTATGTAAAGCACATCAAAAGGCTCATCGCTCTGAACGAGGTTTTGAAGATTGAGCAGGGCAGAATTCACATCTTCCTGGGCCTGTCGGTAGAGGGTTTTGACCTGACGTTGCTTGGCCTGTGCGGTTATTCGTTCCAGGTAGTTCGTCTCCCCTGTTTCAAAACGACGGGTTGCCGCATATGAGAACCTGACGTAAAAGCTGTCGAGACGCCTGTAGATCTCCTGCTTTTCCCTTTCAAAAAGCAAACGATGGTATTGGGAAACGACATTCTTCTCCAGCATTCGTCTATCGATGTCCAGGTTGCTTCTCCTTAAATCAAACTGTGTTTTGTTTACCTTCTTGCCAGCGAAGTAAACCGTAGGAAACAGAAAGTTCTGTTGAAGCCCCAACACCTTGAGAGGCAAACCGTTCAAAGCGAGGTTGTTCTCATCGTATTGATAGTAGAATTCTGTTTTGTCAAAATCAAAAGCATTTGACACCAGGGCCTCAGCTTCTTCCGTTTTAAGAGAAGAGGCTTTCAATCCTGCGTTGTTTTCTCTGGCCAACATGAGAATTTGTTCAAGATCGAGGTTCTTTTGGGATTGCGACTGGAGCATGGGCGCAAATCCAACGAATAGCAGAAAAAACAGCATCAGCCCTCCGCTTGCTTTCCCAGTTTTCTTGGCAGCATTGCCTTTTCTCGTGGAGTGAAAGATAGAGTACAAGATGGGCAAAACTATGAGCGTAAGCAGGGTGCTCGTTAACAGTCCTCCAATGACCACGGTGGCCAAGGGTCTTTGAACCTCGGCCCCTGCATTGGTTGAGAGTGCCATGGGCAGAAAGCCCATTGCGGCAGCCAGGGCGGTCAAGAGGACGGGCCTCATCCTGTCTTTCGTGCCTTTGAAAATAATTGTTTCCATGTCATTGATTCCTTTGTTTTTTAGTTCTTTGAAATATTCAATCAGCACAATGCCGTTGAGAACTGCGATTCCGAAAAGTGCTATAAAACCAATCCCTGCTGAAATGCTGAAAGGAAGCCCGCGCAACCAGAGGAAAATAACTCCTCCGACCGCCGCAAGTGGTATGGCCGTAAAGATCAGAGCCGCTTCCTTAAGCGATCCAAACGCAAAATAGAGCATGATGAATATGAGTCCCAAGGACACCGGGACGGCAACCATAAGGCGCTTCCTGGCCCTGTTCAGGTTTTCAAATTGCCCGCCGTACGTTATCGTATATCCCGGAGGAAGCTGAACGTGCTTACTGATGATGCTTTCAATGTCGTCAACGACCGATTGGAGGTCGCGATTTCTCACGTTGATGCCCACGACGATGCGCCGTTTCGTCTCATCTCTTGAAATCTTTGCAGGACCTTTGACAGCAGTTATTTTTGCGATCTCACCGAGGGGCACCTTGAAATCGAGTGGGGTGTCAATGTAGATATTCTCCATATTCTCCAGGTCTTCCCTTTTGGTCTTTTGAAGCCTGACCACAAGGTCGAAACGCTTCTCGCCTTCGAAAATGTCTCCTGCCTTCGCTCCCGAAAATCCCATGGCGATCATTTGATTGACCTCTTTGATGGTCAATCCGTACTGGGCAATTTTCCTGCGATCATAGGTAATCTGAATCTGTGGCAAACCCTCAATTTTTTCAAGGCTGATGTCGGATGCTCCTTCAACACCCTGAATGAGCGTTGCGATCTCTTCTCCTTTTGCACTTAAGACTTCCAAATCTTCCCCGAAGATCTTCACAGCAATATCCGCCCGAACCCCGGTAATCAGCTCATTGAACCTCATTTCAATGGGTTGGGTGAACTCGACGATCATGTCGGGAAAAACAGCAAGTGCGGCTTTCATTTTTCCAGCCAACTCGTCTTTGGTTTTCGCGCTGACCCACTCACTTTTGGGTTTAAGCTTTATGATCACGTCGCTCTCTTCCATTGACATGGGATCCGTCGGGATCTCAGCTGCACCGATTCGGCTAACCACCTGCTCCACCTCTGGGAACTGCTCGAGCAATATGTTTTCAATTCCCGTGGTAATCCGTATGGTTTCTTCCAGCGAAGTCCCCGTTTTCAGAATGGGTTGGATCACAAAGTCCCCTTCATCGAGGGTAGGTACAAACTCGGCTCCCAGAGTTGTAAAAAGAAGGCCCGCAGCCAATACGAGCGCAATCGAAGCTGTTACGACCGTTTTCTTGGATTTCATCGCCCATGCCAAAAAAGGCTCATAAGTTTTGTAAAAAAACGACACAATGCGTTGGGACAAACCATTTTTCTTAGGCGCAACAGACTTCAAAAACAAGGCAGACATCACCGGAACATAGGTAAGACAAAGAATCATGGCGCCGATCAGCGCAAAGCTGAAGGTGAGGGCCATCGGCCTGAACATCTTGCCCTCCACTCCACTGAGAGATAGCACGGGGATAAAAACGATGAGAATGATCAGCTGCCCAAAGATGGCTGAATTCATCATTTTGGACGCTCCCTCAAATGTAACCCGATCGAGCTGCTCCTGTTCCATCTTGCCTTCGACTCCTTTTGGTGAGCCCAACTGCTTGGATATTTTGAATGCCACGAACTCGACAATGATGACGGATCCATCGATTATGATTCCAAAGTCAATGGCCCCCAGACTCATGAGATTGGCATCAATGTCAAACAGGCTCATTAAAGACAGGGCGAAAAGCATTGTTATCGGTATGATGGACGCCACGATCAGGCCAGATCTAAGGTTTCCGAGAAGGAGGACCACTACGAAAATTACAATTAGACAGCCCAGGATAAGGTTCTCTGCTACTGTTCTCGTGGTTCTTCCAATCAATTCGCTTCGTTCCAGGAAAGGGTTGATATAGACGCCTTCCGGAAGATTGTCAGAAATTTGCTCAACTCTCTTTTTCACGTCCTGTATGACCTGATTCGAGTTTCCATTCTTGATCATCATAACCTGTCCGAGGACCTTCTCCCCTTCTCCGTTGCCGGTTATCGCACCGAACCGGTTGGCACTCCCGTAACCCACTTCAGCAACATCCTCAATGTAAACCGGGAGCCCCCTGATGGTTTTGATGGATATGTTTCGAATGTCATCGAGTGAATTGATAAGACCCTCGCCCCTTATAAAATAGGCCATGTCCTTTTTCTCGATATAGGCGCCACCCGCAATGCTGTTGTTCGATTCGAGTGCTCTGAAGACCTCTGAAGCAGAAACATTCATGGCGGCGAGCTTGTCTGTATTCACAGCAACCTCGTATTGTTTCAAGTGACCGCCCCAGGTGTTTACTTCGACGACCCCCGGTATTCCGGAGAGCTGACGTTTCACAATCCAGTCCTGAACGGTTCTCAGGTCAGTTGTGGTGTAGTGATCTTTATATTCGGGCTCTACGTCGAGGACATATTGGTAGATTTCTCCCAGACCGGTGCTTATTGGCCCCATTTCAGGGCTGCCAAACCCTTCGGGGATTCTCTCCGCAGCCGCCTGGATCTTCTCAGCGATCAACTGCCTGGGCAGGTAGGTTCCCATGTCATCGTCAAATACGATGGTGACGACCGACAGGCCAAACTTGGAGACGGAACGTATCTCCTGCACTCCGGGCAGGTTTGCCATCTCGAGTTCGATCGGATAGGTAATAAACTGTTCCATATCCTCGGTGGAGAGGTTCTTGGAGGTTGTAATTACCTGCACCTGGTTGTTGGTCACGTCAGGTACCGCGCCAATGTGCAATCCGGATAACGAAAAAAGCCCGGTCACCACGATGGCCAGCGTTAGTATGAGTACAATGAACTTGTTGTTCAGACTGAACTGTATGATTCTTGATAGCATGTCATGTGTCTTTTCAGCATTTAGGTTCAACTGCTAAAAGGTCTTTAAACCTGTACAACAATGATTTACGCGTTGTAGCTGCAATTGAACGGAATTTCTTGAAGTGGAATTTTCAAAGAATTTGCGGGGGCTGAAAAATATCGGAATGATCCAGAAACGAATAGTTGTCCAGGTAATAATAATTTTGGACGGAGTAGATAGGAACCGGATCCAGGTGTCGTTCGACAGCGTCAGAATTGTGGATCAGGAGTCCAACATTCAATTGACAAACTTTGTGTTTGAACGGTAGCTTTTCGTGCTCGCTTGAGCCTTTGTGCTCTTCCTGGTCGTGCTCTTGTCTCAGATCACCGTAGTGCTTGTCGAAGAAAGAGAAGAAATCGTCGCCGTAAGAAGACTGGTGCTCCTCCAAATGTTTCACCAAAACCTTGAGCTCCATCATGTCGGACACATGAAAGTTCAAACCCTGGAGCAGGATTGAAAAGGACAATAATATTGACATTGAGCTTTTTAGCATGGCAAGATAAAGTTACGAAAATCTGCCTTATGCGCAAGGGATGCCCGAGCTACTTAGGTAACTCACGCTGTTCTGAAGAGCAAGCTGATCTTTACCCTCAATTGCCTTTTGTAATCGTCTTCAAGCCATTTGAGGTAGTTCTTGGAACTTTTGAGGATGCAGAAAGAATACTGCTTGATTCGGTACTCGATCTCGTCGTGAAGTTCCTGTGAAAGTATGTGGGCATCAAACACGTCCTCGCTATTCTCATAGCAGATCTGCGCGTGTTGTGCAATCGACTTTTCGAGAACTGCTTTCGATTTCAGACCATCCCCGACCGCCTTTTTGTATTCCTGCTTCACATCGAATTCAATGTTATCTGATTTGCTGAACTTCTCTCGAAGGTCCTCGGGCATTTCATATTTGAAATTCTTTTGAATCTCTTCGTCAGAGATCAGGTTTTCCAAAAAGAAATTCGGGTTTTTGAAAATGAACTGCCAGTCAACCTCGTCGGTCCAGTTACCGAATCGGGCCACATTGTTTCCCAAATCGACCACGAGGAAATCTTTTTTGTCTTCGATCACCCGAGAACCTCGCCCAATCATCTGAAAGTAGAGAGCAAGCGATTTGGTCGCCCTGTTGATGATGATGGATTCAATGGAAGGCTCGTCGAATCCTGTGGTCAGAATACCTACAGACGTCAGTATGGCATCCGGGGTGTTCTTAAACCAGTTCAGAATTCTTTTGCGCTCCTCCTTGGTATTGGTGTTGTCTATGTACATGACACTGTACCCGGCTTTCTTGAAAACCTCGTAAACGTGTCGTGAGGTGTGAATCCCGTTGTTGAAGATAAGTGTCTTCTTGCCCAGCGAGGTGCTTTCATAGGCGTTCAACAACTTGGATTGCATAACGTTCTGGGTGTATAGCTCCTCGGAGCTTTTCACAGTATAATCCCCATTGGCACCTATTTTCAGGCTGCTCAGATTGACGTTGAAGCTGTATACGTCTGCCTTGGCCAGGAATCCTTTTTCAATTAGAGACGAGATTTTTTCGCCAACGATAAGGTCCTGGTAGATATCGTGCATCGGCAGGTTGATGTTCGAGCTCAATGGTGTTGCCGTAACACCCAAAATGAAACAGCGCTCAAAATGTTTGAAAAGCTTGCGAAATGAATTGTAGTGCGCTTCATCAACGATGACCAGTCCAATGTCGTCCAGATCGGCCTTGTTCTCTTTGATTCTGTTGTTGAGTGTCTCCACCATAGCCACAAAACAGGAGTACTTGCCTTCATTGGTCACTTCTTTCACACTGCTGTCAATGACCTTGTTTTTGACCCCGAATTCAGTGAGCATGTTTGAAGTCTGTTTGCTCAATTCGATTCTATGCGTAAGGATCAGCACTTTGTGGTGGTTGCTGTCGATGTATTGCCTGGCTATTTCCGAAAAGATGACGGTTTTCCCCCCACCTGTCGGAAGTTGATAGAGCAGGTTGTACTCGGTAGGGTTCTCCTGGATGCGCTGAAAAATCTTGTCAATGGCACCGTGTTGGTAATCATATAATTTCTTACCAATTATCTTTTCTTCGTTGTCAATCTTGTTTAGTACCATAGTCAAAAGCAAACTTTGCAAAATTACTCAATTATCAAAGTTTTCGGATGCACTTTGGCAGTATTTTTTCACCTGATTTCAACAGTTAAATCTATCGTTCTGGATACTAAAGCCTTAGTGGAGATTAAAAGAAAAAAACCATCCGGCAGAGGATGGTTTGCAATGAATTATTTCAATTTTTTTGCCAAAAACGGGTCAAATGTTCCTGGCGAGCCAGTCTCCAACCTCAGAAGTGGTGTAAGTTTTTCCGCCATCCGAAAGATCTTCCGTTACCACTCCTTCAGCAAGCGATTTATTCACGGCATCTCGAATCGCCTGTCCTTCTTCTTTTAGGCCAAAGCCTGTCTCAAACATCATCGCAGCAGATAAGACTGTCGCTAGCGGATTGGCAATGTTTTTACCCGCCGCCTGAGGATATGAACCGTGAATCGGTTCAAAGAGAGACACTTCTGATCCTACTGAAGCTGAAGGCATCAGTCCCATCGAACCGGATATGACGGATGCTTCATCGGTCAAAATATCTCCGAACAGATTTTCGGTGATCAGGACATCGTAATCACTGGGCCATTGAACCAATCGCATGGCCACGGCGTCTACAAACTCATAGGAAACAGACACCTCAGGGTATTCTTTTTCCATTTCCTGCACGGTTTCTCTCCAAAGCCTTGAGGTCTCAAGGACATTGGCCTTGTCGACACAGCAGAGCCTTTTGGAGCGACTCATGGCCATTTCAAACCCTTTTTTGGCCAGTCTGCGGACTTCATCCTTGGAGTAGACACAATGGTCGTAAGCCGTATTTCCCTGATCTTCTCTACCTTTCTTTCCGAAGTAGATTCCTCCGGTGAGCTCTCTGAGGAATACCAGGTCGGTACCTTCTATCCGCTCCTTTTTCAAGGGTGATTTGTCGATAAGTGATGGAAACGTGAAAGTCGGACGAACATTGGCAAAAAGTCCCAGGGCCTTTCTCATTCTAAGGAGTCCCTGCTCGGGTCTCACCTTGGCTGAGGGGTCATTGTCGTATTTGGGATCGCCAATCGCTCCAAAGAGGACAGCGTCGGATGAAGCGCAAATCTCATGGGTTTCCGGCGGATATGGATCACCCACTGCATCAATTGCCGCAGCCCCTGTCAGCGCAGGCATCCAGCTGATATCGTGATTGAACTTCTCAGCGACGGCGTTGGATACCTTCACCGCCTGGTCGATTACCTCAGGTCCTATGCCGTCACCGGCCAATAGAGCAATTTTCAGTTTCATTAAAATGATTTCTAAATGATGTTTAACATTTTTTGAGTGGCTTTGATGGCCGATACGGTCTGGTCAGAATCCAAACCTCTAGTTTTGAAAGCGTTTCCATTCGACTCCCAGGTAATTACGGTCTCGCACAAGGCGTCAGAATCCGAACCTGGCGGAATGCGAACAGCATAGTCGGTCAATTTTGGAAGCACCATGCCCCGCTCTTCGTAGATTTTCTTCAGGGTATTCATAAATGCGTCAAACTGTCCGTCTCCCTGGGCGTTTTCCTGAATTGTCTTGCCGTCTATTCTCACGGATACCGTTGTCGTGGGACGCAATCCTTTGGCATGCGTAAGGACATAAGATTCTACCACGATGTCGTCTTCATCTGAGGTGCTGCCCAAAACGTCAGAAATGATGTAGGGCAGGTCCTCGCGAGTGACGACTTCTTTCTTGTCGCCCAGTTCAATAATGCGCTGGGTCACTTTTGTCACGTCTTCGTCGCTCAGATGCAATCCGAGTTCCTGAAGATTTTTTTTGATGTTGGCCTTGCCGGAAGTCTTACCCAGCGCATATTGCCTTTTCCGACCGAATCGCTCAGGCAATAAATCATTAAAGTAAAGATTGTTTTTATTATCTCCATCTGCGTGAATTCCAGCAGTTTGAGTAAAAACATTATCACCCAATACAGGCTTGTTCTCCGGGATTCTGAACCCAGAGAATGACTCAATCAGCTTGCTGACGGAGTACAAGGATTTTTCACGTACACCGGTCTTGATCTCCGGCACAAAATCATTGAGCACAGCAATGACACTGGCAAGGGGCGCATTTCCTGCTCGCTCTCCCATTCCGTTCACAGTCAGGTGAAGCCCGTCTGCCCCGGCCTTGACAGCTTCAAGAACATTGGCCACACCCAGGTCATAGTCATTGTGCGCGTGAAAATCCACGTGCATTTCAGGATGTCGGCTTTTGACTTCTAAAATAAACTCCCTCGTTTCATTCGGCGTAAGAACGCCGAGGGTATCCGGCAAAAGCAGTCTTTTGATGGGTTGGGTCGCAAGGAAGTCAATGAAATCCATAACGTATTGCTTTGAATTTCGCATCCCGTTGGACCAGTCTTCCAGGTAAACATTGGTCGAAATATCTACTTCCGTGGCTTTCTGTATGACTTTTTCAATAGCCGCGAAGTGTTCCTCCGGGGTCTGTCGCAATTGGTGGGTCAAATGGTTCAGCGACCCCTTGGCCAACAAATTCTGAACCTTGGCACCTGTTTGCAGCATCCATTCTATCGAGAGACCCTTGTCAATGAACGAAAGAACTTCAATGCATTCGATGAATCCCGACTCTTTGGCCCAATCCGTTATGTCCCTGACCGCCTGGAATTCCCCTTCCGACACACGTGTTGAGGCAATTTCGATGCGATCTACGTGCAACTCTTCCAACAAGAGCTTGGCAATAGTCAGTTTTTCAGACGCAGTAAACGACACCCCGCTGGTTTGCTCGCCATCCCTGAGGGTGGTGTCCATGATTTCTATTTTCTTCCTCTGCGTCATTGTCAACTAAAAAGGTCTTTCTGCGGCGAATTGCTCTATTTCCGGCATCATGTTCTGCAGGTAGTCGATGTCGTCGAAACCGTTGAGCATGTTTTGTTTTTTGTATCCGTTGATTTGAAACGACTCTGTAGCCCCATTAGGCAGGGTAACGGTCTGGGATTTCAAATCCACGGTGAACTCAGCTTTCGGATCTGCTTTGATAGCCTCAAAGATCTGCTCGAGAAACTGTTCTGACACCTGTACCGGAAGCACTCCGACATTGAGGCAGTTATTTTTGAATATATCGGCGAAGAAACTTGAGATCACGCATCGAAAGCCGAAATCGTATACCGCCCAGGCCGCGTGCTCTCGTGAAGATCCTGACCCGAAATTTCTTCCCCCCACTAAAATTCTCCCGCTGTACTGGTCCTGGTTTAGCACGAAATCCTCCTTTGGGCTACCGTCATCGTTGTACCGCCAGTCTCTGAAGAGATTATCCCCGAAACCTTTGCGCTCTGTTGCTTTCAAGAAACGAGCCGGGATGATTTGATCGGTATCCACATTCTCAATGGGGAGTGGATAGGCGCTGCTTTTCAGTACTGTGAATTTATCGTAAGCCATAGCTGTTCATTAGTTGTTTTGAATTAATTCTCTTGGATCCGTCACCTTGCCAGTTACAGCTGCAGCAGCTGCCATGAGCGGGCTGGCCAGCAAAGTCCTGGAACCAGGCCCTTGTCGCCCTTCGAAGTTCCTGTTCGAGGTGCTGACGGCATATTTTCCCGCAGGAACCTTGTCGTCATTCATTGCGAGACAGGCTGAGCACCCTGGTTGACGAAGCTCAAAGCCGGCATCTTGCAAGATGTCCAGGATTCCTTCCTCGCGTATCTGTTCTTCAACTATGTGAGATCCGGGTACAAGCCAGGCTGTGACGTTCTCAGCTTTCTTGCGTCCTTTCACCACTGAGGCGAAGGCTCTGAAATCTTCAATTCTTCCATTGGTGCAGCTTCCCAGGAAGACGTAGTCAATCTTTTTGTCTTTCATCGCTTCTCCTTCAGAAAAGCCCATGTAATTGAGCGACTTCTCAAAGCTGGCTTTTCCTCCTCCGGAGGCTTCGGATTCAGGGATGTTTTTGTTGATGCCGATCCCCATGCCAGGATTGGTTCCAAAGGTAATCATAGGCTCAATCTCATCAGCTGAAAACGTGTATTCTTTGTCAAACTGGGCGTCTGCATCACTTTTCAAGGTCTTCCAATAGGCAAGGGCTTTGTCCCATTCCGCACCCTTCGGCGCAAAGGTTCTGCCTTTGATGTAATCATAGGTCGTTTGATCGGGAGCGATCATTCCTCCCCTGGCGCCCATCTCAATGCTCAGGTTGCAAACGGTCATCCGTCCCTCCATGGACATATCCTCAAAAACCTCTCCTGCATACTCGACGAAGTAACCCGTCGCTCCTGCGGTGGTCAACTTTGAAATGATGAAAAGCGCCACGTCTTTCGGTGTGACCCCGAAGCCCAGCTTGCCGTCGATGCGAATGCGCATCTTTTTCGGCTTTGGCTGCATGATGCATTGTGAAGACAGGACCATTTCAACTTCCGAGGTGCCAATTCCGAAGGCGATCGCTCCAAATGCACCGTGAGTCGAAGTATGGGAATCCCCGCAGACGATTGTTGCGCCCGGCAAAGTGATTCCGTGTTCGGGTCCAACCACATGGACGATGCCATTGTTTTTGTCTCCCAGGCCCCAATGTCGGATTCCGTATTTGTTAGCATTCCTCTCCAGGGTTTCAAGCTGATTCGCTGAAAGCGGATCCTTGACCGGCAGGTGTTGGTTGATCGTTGGTGTGTTGTGATCAGCGGTTGCAAATGTCCTTTCCGGATGCTTCACCCCTATTCCCCGGTTCTCAAGGCCCAAAAAAGCCACCGGGCTTGTCACTTCGTGAATGAAGTGCCTGTCAATGAAAAAAACATCGGGTCCGTCATCGATTTTTCGAACCACATGCGAATCCCAAACTTTGTCAAAAAGTGTATTGCCCATAGATTTCTGATATATCAAATTTTATTCAGCAGATGCAAATGTATTTCATCAGTTCTGAAATTCGAAAAAAGAAGGTTCGATTTTTACAATGTTCAAAGCCGAATCCATTCGCTGCAAAAAGATCGGATTGGGATTTTTTCCCAGGATTTGCATTAAGAATTTAATAATCTTCAATATCCCCTGTCTAAGATTGAGAAATACGAAATATATCATCTCTAAAATGACCTTATCAGCAATTTTCATTGTCACTTGTTTTGTTTCACTGGGGTTTGAATAGGAAACGAACTCAATTCAAATACGATTTTTAAGCGGTTATTCTGGGTTGGATTCCTATATTTAGCTTTTAAAAAACAAATCTGATTCAAATCACTTATCCTATGAAGATAAACACCCAACACGTCCCAAAACACATTGCATCCGTCTTTGCATTCTTTCTTCTTTTGTCTGCGCCATTCGTGTTTTCTCAAACTTCCATTGCTGAAATCTCTCTTAAAAAGAGGGCAATTGAAATTCACGAGTCAGTTATGACGGTTGACACACATGTCGATATTGACGTTGACAATTTTGTCGGAGACAGGAATTACACCCAGGACCTGAACACCCAGGTGAATCTTCCCAAAATGGAAAAGGGCGGGCTCGATGTGAGCTGGTTGATCGTTTACACGGGCCAGGGCGAATTGAGCGAAAAGGGATATGCAGCAGCCATGGAAAATGCCGTTTCTAAATTTGAGGCAATACACCGGCTGACTGAAGAATTGGCTCCCGATCGCATTCAGCTGGCCCTGACTTCGGAGGAGGCCCGACGGATCCATGCTTCAGGCAAAAAAGTTGCTATGATTGGAGTGGAGAATGCCTATCCCGTGGGAACTGATCTTTCCAATATTCAAAAATTTCATGACATGGGCGCTCGTTACATGTCACTTTCTCACAATGGCCACAGTCAGTTCTGCGATTCCAATACGGGGGAAGCAGACAACGACTGGCTCTACGGAGGGTTGAGCGAATTAGGGAAAAAGGCGGTTGGTGAAATGAACCGGGTTGGGATCATGATCGATCTCTCCCATCCCTCGAAAGAGGCAAACAGGCAGATGATCGAACTGTCCAAAGCCCCCGTCATCGCTTCGCATTCTTCGGCAAGGGCCCTCAGTGACGTTTCTCGAAATCTCGATGACGAATTGTTGAAAATGATACAGAAAAACGGCGGAGTTGTTCAAACCGTGGCTTTTCGTCAGTATGTCGATGTCAAAAAATACAGCTCCAATGACAAAGCCAGTGAATCTTTGTATGCGGAAATTGCGAAAGAGATGGGTGTTGAATATGTGCCATTGAGAAATATCGGTGAACTCGATGGTGAGAAACGTTCACAGGCTTATGAGAACTACGACAAAATCATGAAAGCTTCGCAGGGCAGAAAATCAGAGATCAACAAAGCTCATCCCCCGGTTGACGTCAAAGACTTTGTCAACCATATTGATTATATGGTCGACCTGATAGGCATTGACCATGTCGGGATAAGCTCTGATTTTGATGGAGGTGGCGGTGTAATGGGTTGGAGAGATGCGTCAGAGACCTTCAATGTAACTATGGAACTCGTGCGTCGTGGCTACTCCGAGGAGGAAATAGCCAAATTGTGGGGAGCCAACCTGCTCCGCGTGCTGGACGAGGTCCAGGCGGTGTCAAAAAAACTTCAGTCCGAATGAACCAGGCAATACAGGCAATTTTATATGAAAATTCAATCAATCAAGGTATTCAGGAGTGATCATGATGTGCGCATTGTACTGGCCAGGAAACATCAGCCAGGGATGGCTTGATTCATTGGGTGCCAGTGAGAGACCCGTAGTCTCCTGCGTGGCATAAGGGATGTATACTACGTACCTGTATTTTGCGTTTTCAACCGTTTTGCTCTCCTCGTCGTAATAGGCTTCATTTCCATGATATATGTGCAAGGCGGCAGGTGCCTCAGGCAATTTTAACTTTCCCGATTTGGCTTCCTCTGCGCGGATTGCTTCTTTTTCTTCCCTTGATTTACCCTCTGCTTCCAATTCCCTGCCTCGTGCCATCATCGGTTCCAGGCTCATGTGATATCCCACCACCTGGAACCCAGGTTTAGTTGGATTGTCGGCTATGCAAACAAAGTCATTGGTCCCTTCCCTCAGAGTCATAAACTCGCCGTCGTCTCCGTACCCATAGACTTTGGCGCCCTCCTTCATCTCTTCCGGCGCAGCCATTAGTGCGCAGGCGATTTGCTGATCTGCCGTCAACTTCAGATCGTCCTGTGCATCAAAAACAAACGCTTCGGATTTTGACTCCTCTTTATCCGATTTAACGATCTCATTCTTCTTGTAAGAAGGTTTTACGCAGCTGGAGCTCAGTATTAAAAGACATGCTAAGAGAGTCAGTCGTTTCATAATCGCAGGTTTTATCTTGGTTTGTATATCATCGCGAAGATAACTTTTTTTTGAGTTCGCACAATAACCGGTAAAGTCCTGCGTTTAAGAAAGCAGAAAGCCATAGTGAGTATGGATAGCCTTGAGGGGGGCTTTAATCAAACTGACGACATTTTATCGAATGTTCCACTACTAACACTCACTATGGCTTTTTCTATTGTGCCAATCCACCAATTTCTAAACCAAACCGTGAGTCTTCAAAGGCAAGCTTCTGAATCTCTTCCCTGTGGCATCAAAAATCGCATTGATTAGAGCCGGTGCGACAACTGGAACTCCGGGTTCGCCTATTCCCGTCGGAAGATCTTCGCTTTGAACAACTTCAACCTGGATCTCAGGAGTTTGGTGTATCCTCAGCATTTCGTAATCGTGGTAATTGCCCTGGACTATCCTGCCTTCTTTGGCCGTGATATTTCCATAGAACGCCAGAGACATTCCGAAAACCACAGCTCCTTCCAACTGGGCGCGTACCGTGTTGTGGTTCACGACCGTGCCACAATCAGCAACTGTGAACACTTTATGGACCTTGAGTTTGCCTTCTAAAACAGAAACCTCGACCACAGAAGCGACATAAGAGTAGAAACTGTAGTGAATGGCAAGACCACGCCCATGCCCTTCTGGAAGCTCTGCTCCCCAGGAGGAATTTTTCGCGACTCTCGAAAGTACATTTTTCATTTTGGCCGTATCCAATTTGTAATCGTTATCCGACGGATAAACCCTGTCGCTTCCCAGCAATTCCATTCTGAACTCATAGGGATCACGGCCAGCTTCCACGGCCAGCTCGTCTGCAAAGACATTGACTGAAAATCCGTGGATGATGTTGTAGACAGATCTCAGCCAGCCGATTCGGACATGAGCAGGTGCCTCGCCATTTTCAAATCTTTGGTTTTCGATCTCGTAGGGCAGGTTGGTCATGCCCTGTTGAAATTCAAATCCAGCTCCGTGGACGACGCCAGGCAGAAATGTTGAAGTAATCGATGGATAGGCTGTTCTATGGAGCCAGGAATTTACTTTCCCATCAGCAGTCAGCCCGGCCTTCATATATTGAGCACTGACCGCATGGTAGTAGCTGTGCTGAATGTCATCTTCACGAGACCAGATGACCTGCACGGGTGAGCCAATTTCCCTGGAGAGCCAGGCGGCCTCTAAAACGAAATCAGGTTTGGATTTTCTTCCGAAGCCTCCTCCGAGAAGTGTCACATGGATTGTCACCTTTTCAAGGTCGATGCCCAGTAGGTCGCTGACTTCCTTTCGCGTTACCTGGGGAGCCTGAACAGGCGCCCAAATTTCGCAGGTTCCATTATCAAACCTCGCAGTGGCATTAGGAACTTCCATAGGAGCATGAACCAGGTGAGGAAGTTCATAAAGGGCTTCTTTGACCTTAGCAGAATTCTTAAAAGCTCGGTCGACATCTCCTTCCTCCTGGATCAGTTTACCTTTCTTTGAGACATTCTCTTTGAGGATTTGCGTGTATTCACTTGAATCATAATTGAGATTATCTCCAAAATCCCAATCAATTTTGAGCATTTCCTTTCCTTTGAGCGCAGACCAGCTGTTGTCTGCAATAACGGCTACACCTCCCAGGTGACCAAAGGGTTTTTCCACACGAGGCATCTCAACGACCGAGGAAACGCCGCGGAATTTTAAGGTTTCCTTGGAGTCAAAGGAGCGAACCGACCCGAATGTAACCGGGCACCTGGATACAGCCGCGTATTTCATTCCCGGTATTTTAACATCCATGCCGTAGATCGCTTTGCCACTTGTAAAGTCTTCGATGTCGATGCTCGGCAGTTCCTTGCCTATGTAGTTGAATTTTTCTCTTGTTTTCAAGGTCGGATTCTCCGGTATGATTTCTTGAGCCGCCTCCTCCACCAGGTCCCCAAAAAACATCCGTTCGCCACTTTCCGTATTCACCACATGATGCTTTTCAGTCTTGCATGCCTCTTTTGAAACCTTCCACTTGTTGGCAGCTGCAGCGATCAACATCTCTCGAGCCATGGCACCCATTTTACGCATCGGCTCGAAAATGGTTCGTATGCTTCTTGAACCGTCCGTGTTTTGATTGCCATAGGCCTCGTCACCCGGGGCTTGAATGACTTTGACAAAACTCCAGTCTGCATCCATTTCATCTGCGATAACCGAGGTCAACGAGGTTCGCACCCCCTGCCCCATTTCACTGCGAGATGCAGTTAAAATCAACTCTCCGTCGGGTTTGAGCTGTACAAACAAATTGGGTGAAAAGGACCCGTCGCTCAACAGGGGTTTCATTTCGTCCTTATTGGCTCCGAGTTCGCAACCCAAAACAAGTGCTCCTGACATCAGGCTGACGTTGCGTATGAAGTATCTTCTGCTCAGTTTTTTTCCGGGGATCATCTAATCTTCAATTTTTGAAAGTTCACCAGCTCTTTTGATTGCAGCCCTGATTCTCACATAGGTTCCGCAGCGGCATATGTTACCGGCCATCGTTTTGTCGATTTCTTCATCCGAGGGTTCTTTTGTGGTTTCCAGCAATGCCAGAGCATTCACTAGCTGACCTGGTTGGCAAAAGCCACACTGAGGTACATTTAGCTCCTTCCAGGCCTCGACGAGATATTTGTTTTGATCAGCCACGCCTTCCACAGTTACAAGGGATTTGCCCAAAACAGCTGATACTGGAGTAATACAGGATCTTATCGGACTGCCGTCTGCAAGAACAGAACAGGATCCACACACCCCGATCCCGCATCCGAATTTTGTGCCAGTAAACTCAAGGTAGTCTCTTAAAACCCAGAGCAAAGGCATTTCCTCCGGGACCTCAAGCGCATGCTCTTTCCCATTGATTAACAGGTTTATCATGTGAAGCAATTTATTCAGTGCTTTGTAAAGTTAGCAAATTTCGTTATTTTAGTAGACTGTTTTAATCCCCCACGATGCGAAAACTTTACCAAACCCATTCCATCTTCTTCTCGTTTCTTCTTGTTATTTTCCTGTTTGCAGGAGGGTGGTCAATCAACGCTCAATCCAATGAGGATGAATTGCAATTGATGCAATCCCTTTATGGAATGGAAAAACGCGACATCGTTGACGAATTCGTTGAGTTAAGTGATGCGCAATCAGCAGAATTTTGGCGCCTCTATGATGAATACGAAACCAAGAGAAAAGAATTGGGAAAAAGGCGTTTCGAACTTGTCAACAAATACGTCAATGAATACGGAAAGGTGAGCCCGGCCAATGCCGACACATTTATGACACAGGCCATTCAGCTCCGAAACAAGAACAACAATTTGCTGGACAGCTATTACAAAAAATTAAAATCTCGCACGGATCCCGTCGTCGCTATGCAATTCTACCAGATTGAGCGTTACCTGTCGGATCTTATCCGCATCGAGATTCTTGAAGAAGTATACACCACTAAAACAAATAACTAAAATTCCCACTCATGAAAAACATTGTATTCTTTATTTTGACCCTATTTCTCTCAGGAAATATCGTGGCACAGGACTATTCAGCTGAAGAGATTGAGATGATGCAAGAGGTCTTCGGAGATGAAAAAAGAACCATCATCGAAGAGAATGTGAACCTGGACGGTGTTGACGCTGACAAATTCTGGAAACTTTATGATCAATACGAGGATCAGCGCAAAGACATAGGCATGGAGAAAATGAAATTGTTGAAGTCTTACACAACCAAACAAGGCAACATGACCCCTTTGCAGGCCCAGGAAATGTTGGCGGAAGCAGCAAATCTGCGCAGTGCTGAAGACAAGCTCATCATGAATTTCACAAAGCGCATCGAGAAGATTTCAAATCCGTTTGTCGCTGTTCAGTTTTACCAGATAGAACATTACATTTCTGACGGCATACGATTTTCCGTCTTGAATAGTGTCGATTTCATTCAGGATTAATTCGAAAGGCGCATTGTTTTGATGATATTTTTAACGACAGGCGCAAGGCGGCTTACCTTTGGGATTTGCCTTGCATTTGTGCTGCTATTCTCCGTTGATACCCAGTCGCAAAAATTTGAGATTACACCTCAATACGGGTACCAGGTCGGTGCAAAATGGAACTACTACGGTGGCTATGTAAAATTGAAGTCCTCTGACCAATATGGACTAACAGCCAATTTTAGCTTGTCCGACAATCTGCAGGGTGAGTTCTTCTGGGCTCAGCAAAACTCTTCTGTAGCTGTTAAAGACGTTATTTTCTATCCCAAAGAAGAAGAGGTGAGTGACGCTACAGTCGATCATTTTCAACTCGGCATTATTCACATGTTTGGGTATAGTGATGCCCGACCATTCGTTGGCATGTCAGCAGGCTGGTCCACATTCAGCCCCGATGAACCGGAGTACAATACGACCACGAGTTTCTCTTTCGGTTTCACAGGCGGATTGAAATACTTCTTTTCCGATCACGTCGGAATCAGGCTTCAAGGTCAATTGCTCGTCCCTGTTCAATGGGGAGGCGTTTACCTGGGCACAGGAGGTGGAGGCGTTTACACGGGCGGAAGCATATTACAATTGAATTTTTCAGGTGGGCTCATTGTGGCCATCTAAACAATATTTATTAACAACCCTTTATTAACAATAACCCCCTAATTTTATGAGAAAATTAAATTTTTTAACTCTTCTGGGATTGACTCTGCTGATGATCAGTAGCGTGTACGCCCAGAAAAAACCGAACATCCTGGTGATCTGGGGTGATGACATCGGGATGTGGAACATCAGTCACAACAACCGTGGAATGATGGGATACCAAACTCCTAATATTGACAGGATTGCAAAGGAAGGTTTATCCTTCACAGACTATTACGGACAGCAAAGTTGCACCGCGGGTCGTGCGGCTTTTTTGGGTGGTAATGTGCCTGTTCGAACGGGAATGACGAAAGTTGGTATGCCCGGTGCCAAGGAAGGATGGCAAATGACGGACGTCACGATTGCCACCGTTATGAAGAGCTTGGGTTATACCACGGGTCAGTTCGGAAAGAACCACGAAGGAGATCGCGATGAACACTTGCCTACTATGCATGGATTTGACGAGTTCTTTGGGAACCTGTATCACCTCAACGCAGAAGAGGAGCCGGAAAACGAGGATTACCCGGCTGATTTGGTCTTGAGAAACGGAAAGACTTTCAAGGAAGTCTATGGCCCCAGAGGTGTCATTCACAGCTGGGCTGATGGCAAAGGTGGCCAAAAAATAGAAGATACCGGACCGCTGACCAAGAAGCGCATGGAATCCATAGATGATGAGACTGTAGCCGCGGCCAAAGAGTTTATCAAGAAACAAGTCGATGACGGGAAACCTTTCTTCACCTGGTGGAACGGCACGCGCATGCACTTCAGAACACACGTCAAAGAAGAGCGTCGTCACAAAGGAAATGATGAGTACACAGACGGGATGATCGAACACGACATGCACGTGGGGCAATTGCTTGATTATCTTGATGAATTGGGCATTGCTGATAATACGATCGTATTCTACTCCACAGACAATGGACCTCATTTCAACACCTGGCCGGATGCAGCAACGACCGTTTTCCATGGCGAAAAGAACAGTAGCTGGGAAGGAGCATTCCGAGTCCCCGCTTTTATTCGATGGCCTGGAAATTTTGAAGCTGGCAAAACCTTGAACGGCATAGTCTCTCATGAAGATTGGTTGCCTACTTTCGCAGCTATTGCCGGAAACCCAAATATCGCGGAGCAGCTGAAGAAAGGAGCATCACTGAATGGAAGGTCTTACAAGAATTACATCGATGGTGTGAATCAGTTGGAGTACCTGTCTGGCAAAGTTGACGAGTCAGCTCGCAAGGGCTTTATTTATGTAGATGACGGGGGGCAGATTGCAGCATTGAGATACCAGGATTGGAAGGCGATGTTTTTGGAAAACAGGGCGAGTCAGTTACAGATTTGGTTAGAGCCGTTTGTTGAATTGAGAGCACCTTATCTGACGAACCTGCGACGGGATCCCTTTGAAAAAGCGCTTTACGGATCGAATACCTATTATGACTGGTACATAGACAGGGCCTATATTCTCATTGCTATGCAAGGGTATGCCTTTAACTTCTTAAGTACATTCAAGGACTACCCACCGAGTCAAACCGCGGGTGACTGGAGTCTGAGTAAAACCCAGAAACAAATTGAAGAAATGATCATGAAAAGTCAATAAGACCAATGTCACTCTTCAAAATTCATTTTAAAATATTTTTCTAATTAAAAATGTCCTTCTTCTTTCCTTAGAAGAAGGACATTTTGTTCTTTCGGGATAAAACAATGGATACTATGATCAAAATTCTAAAATATTCCAGCTTGCTTTTTGTCGTTATCAGCATGTTGAATTCTTGCAAACAAGAAGCTACAAATGATTCTTCACCTTCAATTGAGCCATCACCTCAGCATGAATCTGAACCTCTGCCTTCCTGGAATGAAGGAGAAACGAAACAAGCCATAATTAATTATGTCCAATCTGTAACCGAAGCTGGTTCGGCCGACTTTATACCTGTATCGGATCGCATCGCGACCTTTGACAACGACGGAACCCTATGGTCAGAGCAACCTGCCTATTTTCAGCTGTTTTTTGCCCTGGATCGGATCAAGGAAATGGCTCCGGATCATCCAGAATGGAAGAATGAAGAACCTTTCCGTTCAGTTCTTGCCAATGATTTGGAAGGTCTTTCAAAACAAGGCCTGGAAGGTTTGATGAAAGTGGTCATGGTTTCGCATAGCGGAATGGAATCAGAAGAATTCAAGACACAGGTCAGGGAATGGACATCCACTGCAATGCATCCGACAAAGAAGAAGCTTTACAAGGACCTGGTTTATCAGCCTATGCTGGAACTCCTGGATTATCTAAAACAGAATGATTTCAAGGTGTACATCGTTTCAGGTGGAGGAACGGATTTCATGCGGGCCTTTGTAACGGAAATCTATGGAATACCAACCGAACGCATTATCGGTAGCCGGATTTCAACAGAATTCAAAATTGAGAATGGAAAACCAGGTATCTATAGATTGCCTGAGCTGGAGTTTATGGATGACAAAGAAGGGAAACCCTTGAACATTGATAAGATCATTGGCATTAAACCTGTATTTGCAGCGGGAAACTCAGACGGAGACCTGGCTATGCTCCAGTGGACAGCGTCCAATTCGCATAAGAATTTCGAGCTTTACGTTCATCACACCGATAGCATTCGAGAATGGGCCTATGACCGGGAATCTCATATTGGAAAACTCGACAAAGGTTTGGATGAAGCGGCACAAAAAGGCTGGACAGTGATTGACATGCCCAAAGACTGGAAAGTGATTTATCCGTTTGAACTCGGCAATTAAACACGAGTTCAAAACGCCTTCATAATTCCAAAATTGAAGTCCTGGTTGTAATTCAAACCCATCGCTGAGTCTTTAAACGATTCATTCAATCGTGAAAGCCGGCCTTTCTGTGGGCGCCGTCACAATAAGGTTTGTTGGCTGAAGAACCGCAGCGGCAGAAAGCAGTCGTCTTGTCTTTCAATTCTTCCTCACCAGAAGGAAGCGTTACCATTAACTGGCCTTTGATTAAAATGGGTCCGTCTTTCAGGATCTCAATCTGTATAGATTCTATATTAGACGCTGAGCCGTTATCGTCGAACTCATAGGTCAAAGCACCACTCGGACACTTGTCTATCTGAGCTTTGAGCTGTTCAACTGAGCCATTCTCAGGCTTGATCCAGGGCTTGGCCTCAGGGTCATATACTTCAGGAAGCATTTTCACACATACCCCGGAGTGTATGCATTTTGCAGGTTCCCAAACGACTGTAAGTTCATCCTTCTTGTATTTTTTGACAATGCTTTTTTTCATAATGTTTTGAGATTTACTTTCTGCGACATCCTTTTTGTGCTTCTTTCGAAGCTATTAAAGATACCAATATTTTAGTACTTTTGGCCTGCTTCGGCATGGCTCATTTGAGCCTGAGTCTCTCTACCGGCTATTTGACAATGAATAAACCAACACTTTTTTTTCTGCTCAGTCTGGCGATGAATATCGCGTTTGGACAGGAAGACACTCCCGATGTCACGGTCAATAGCCAGTTCTGGACTGATTTTAACGGACGCAAAGAGTTCAACGAAACCAAGTCGGCAAGCGGTTTTGTAGGCTATCGAACAATCAATCCACATGCCTATGACAGATTCGTTGCCTATGCCTCGTATAATATTCTCCATAAGAAGAGTCCGGAATTCATGAAATTGAAAAAGCCCCTGATCAATTCTTTTCATCTGGGCAGTGGTCTTTACTACACAGACAATAAAAATAACGACAATCTTTTTGAGTTCAGGCTGTCTCAGGGTTTGAAATTTTACATTCCTTCGATCAAACAACTTCCATTAATGAATTTTATCCGTCTTGAAGAGCGATTTCAAAAGACATTTGACGGATCATCCTGGAGCGCATCGTTGCGATTTCGTTATCAGGTGTCAACCGTTATCGAATGGAAAAAAAGATTGTTTTCCTTTAACAAGGGAATGTACATCCCGATCAATGTGGAGTTTTTCTACAGCTTCCAAGAGGCAGATAGAGACAATGACGTGATAAGAATTTCGCCGGGCGTGGGTTACAAATTCTCAGATGAGTGGAAGGCGGAATTTTATGTGTCTTACCATTATACCCGCAACACGACAGAGACCCAGGACGGTTCAAATGACTTCGTTTTCAGGCTCAGAATCTACAAAGCAAACAGGGTCAAGAAGCTACCCAAGTTAAACACAAAAGAAGAGGATGTCAAGGAGTTGATCGAATAGTTCAACTGTTCAACTGCTGCATGATTTTGCTCGAAGCCTCATACTTGCCCTGTTCTTTCAAAACAAGTGCGAGAAGATACTGAAAATCCCGATTTGCAGGCTCCAGTGACAATGCGCGCCTGACATATCGTTCAGCTTCTCGTTGCATCTTGTTCTGATAGTAGTAGGTGGCTAAATTGTACATGGCCCTGCTGTCATTCGGATTGAGCTCGACCGCCATTTGCAAATCTTGTACGGCAATTTCAGCATTTCCCAGTTCAAAATTCAAAAGCCCTCTGAGGTAATATGGCCTCCCCTCATCGGGATCTAAATCGATCCAGGTGTTCAGGGTCTCAAGTGCCCTGTCAGGCATTGAATTGAGACTGTATGCCGTAGCCAGGTTCGAATACACCGGAAAGAGCAGGCTGTCCTTCTTCAGGGCCATTTGATATTGTTCTATAGACGAATTGAGATCTCCCGTCTGCATGAAGTAGTCTCCCAGCTGCAACCTCCCCGATGAGAAGTCTGAGTTTCCGTAGAGCATGTCCTCCAGTTCCTGTTTTGCATTGCTCAGAGCCAGGCGATCGCCCTCACTCCATCCCGATCCGTCAAAATCAGTTAGCAACTGTGCCGAACCGATGCGAACAAGCCGGCTTGGGTCTTTCAAATGCTCTAGTGCGATCGACTGCCTGTCTTGCAGATCAATACCGCGAAACTGCATCAGCCCATGGTAACGTACGGTAGCTGTTGAATCTTTCAGGCTTTCCAAAACGGCCTGAACTTCTGCCCTCCCTCCGAATCTCAGGTTGTTCATAACCGTTGTTCGGGCAATTGCCGGGTAGTTCAGATCGTTGATGAACTTCACCAGCTTTTCCTGGTCAGAGGCATTGATCTCTTCCTGATGGCTCAGTAAGAGGTAATCGGAAAAATGTGGTGCTCTTTCCGGTCCATACCACTTGACCACCCAATCGGACGCCCATTTTTCGGATTGGTCATCGTGACACTCGTTGCACGCATTCGGGGTCCCATAGGCAACGCTCTGATCCGGTCGCGGGATTCTGAAACTGTGATCTCGCCGAAAATCATTACCCATGTAATATCGTCCCGTCATATGACAACTCACACAGAGCCCGGCCTCGGTGGC
>CBDUAY010000016.1:0-28925 GCA_965365245.1 uncultured Flavobacteriaceae bacterium
GCTGAATTCACGAATTCAGTAACTTTTTCTTTTTCATAGCAATTTTCCCACTCTTATCTTGAGAGTGGGTTTTTTTATTTCCTCCCGGCCACTTCCTTACAATTCCAAAATAATTTTCATTTTCATTAGGAAATTGTTCCTTTTATTGTATTTTTACAGCCTACGTATTACTTTTAATAGTAATATTCTTTTTCATAGCAATTTTCCCACTTTTGTTTACAAAAGTGGGATTTTTTTTTCCTGTGTAATGGTTGTACTTTTGCAGAAAAGTAAGTCATCTCATCGCTTTGAAACGACAACTTAATAAATTGTTTTTCAGAGAGGAAAGTCCGGACACCACAGGGTGGCATAGCGGATAACATCCGTCTCCTCGCCCAGGCGAGGAAGGACAAGTGCAACAGAAAGTATGTACAGTTCGGCTGTAGTGAAATCAGGTAAACTCTATGCGGTGCAATGTCATGTACATTGGAAATCTGGCTTCGGTCAGTTAAGGATGACCCGTCCGACTCCAAGGGGTAGGCAGCTAGAGTCTCAGAGCAATCTTTGACCCAGATAAATGATGAGAATCCATCTTTCGATGGATAACAGAATCCGGCTTATTGGCTTACTTTTTTTTCTATTTTGCAATTTGTCAGCTACTGATTTATCGAATTGAAAAAAGCGCGCGTTTTGAGGACCTCGAGTTCCAAATGCGCTTTATATTTCGTACTTTTGTGAACATTTTCTTACAAACAATAAAATATAAAGTATGGCTTTTGATCTCGATATGATTAAGCAGGTTTACAGCCGAATGGCTGAGCGGGTAGACACGGCTAGAGAAGTTGTGGGAAGACCCCTGACCCTGTCTGAGAAAATTTTGTATAACCACCTTTGGGACGGGAACCCTGAAAAATCGTTTAAGAGAGGCGTGGATTACGTCGATTTTGCTCCCGACAGGATAGCCTGTCAGGATGCTACCGCGCAAATGGCTTTGCTTCAGTTCATGCAGGCCGGGAAGAAAAAGGTGGCGGTTCCAACAACGGTGCACTGTGATCACCTGATCCAGGCACGAATCGGGGCAGACAAGGATTTACAGGAAGCCATTAACACGAGCAGCGAGGTTTTTAATTTTCTCGCATCGGTTTCGAACAAATATGGCATCGGCTTTTGGAAGCCGGGCGCAGGAATCATCCACCAGGTGGTCCTCGAGAATTATGCCTTCCCAGGTGGAATGATGATTGGTACTGATTCGCATACGGTAAATGCAGGAGGCCTTGGGATGTTGGCAATAGGAGTAGGAGGTGCGGATGCTGTGGATGTCATGGCGGACATGCCCTGGGAATTGAAGTTTCCCAAACTGATTGGAGTCAAGCTCACTGGCAAGCTAAGCGGCTGGACAGCTCCAAAAGACGTCATTCTCAAAGTGGCAGGTATACTTACTGTAAAAGGGGGGACCGGAGCCATTGTAGAATACTTTGGCGAAGGGGCCAAATCCATGTCGGCGACGGGCAAGGGTACGATTTGCAATATGGGAGCAGAAATAGGGGCTACGACTTCTACTTTTGGCTATGACGAATCCATGGAGCGCTACCTGAGAGCCACAGGTCGAGACGAGGTGGCGGATGCAGCCAACGAGATTGCCCCATATCTCACGGGTGATCCGGAGGTATATGCAGATCCTGACAAATACTTTGACCAGGTGATCGAAATTGACCTTTCAGAGTTGAGACCTCATCTCAACGGACCATTTACGCCAGACCTCGCCACTCCAGTTGGGGAGCTGAGGGAAAAGGCAGACGCAAATGACTGGCCGCTCAAAGTAGAGTGGGGTCTGATTGGCTCATGCACGAACTCTTCATATGAGGATCTTTCTCGTGCAGCTTCTGTGGCCAAGCAAGCGGTGGATAAGAAATTGGTCACTAAAGCAGAGTTCGGAATCAACCCGGGTTCTGAGCAAGTGAGATATACCGCTGAAAGAGACGGACTGTTGCAGATATTTGAAGATCTGGACGCTACTATATTCACCAATGCCTGTGGACCCTGCATCGGTCAGTGGGCCAGGGAAGGAGCAGACAAGCAGGAAAAGAACACCATTGTTCATTCGTTCAACCGAAACTTCTCGAAACGAGCGGATGGAAACCCAAACACCCATGCCTTTGTCGGTTCCCCGGAAATGGTTGCGGCGATTGCAATTTCAGGGCGATTGGACTTCAACCCCGTCACAGACAAACTCACTAACCAGGACGGAGAAGAAGTGATGCTCGATGAGCCAACCGGATATGAATTGCCTCCAAAAGGATTCGATGTTAAGGATCCCGGATATGTTGAACCCGTCGAAGATGGGTCATCGATTGAGGTTGTTGTGAGCCCTGACTCAAAAAGGTTGCAGCTGCTTACTCCCTTCCAACCGATTGGAACGGATGTGAAAGGAGCCAAGCTTTTGATCAAAGCCTTTGGCAAATGCACCACCGACCATATCTCAATGGCGGGACCGTGGCTGCGCTTCAGAGGACATCTTGACAACATCTCGGACAACTTGCTCATCGGTGCGGTGAATGCTTTCAACCAGGAAACCAACAAGGTTCAGAATCAACTCACTGGAGAGTACGGGCCGGTTCCTGACACGGCACGTGCCTATAAGGCAGCCGGAATCTATTCGGTAGTGGTAGGAGATCACAATTACGGTGAAGGATCTTCAAGAGAGCATGCGGCCATGGAGCCCAGGCATTTGGGAGTAGCCGCAGTGATCGTGAAATCCTTTGCGCGAATTCACGAGACAAATCTGAAAAAGCAGGGTATGCTCGGACTTACCTTTGCCAATGAGAGTGATTATGACCTGATCCAGGAGAAAGACACTTTCAATTTTGTCGATCTGGACAGTTTTGCTCCTGACAAGCAGCTGACTCTCGAAGTGGTCCATGAAGACGGATCAAAAGATACGATCAAACTGAATCACACCTACAATGCGAATCAGATAGAATGGTTCAAGGAAGGTTCGGCACTGAATCTAATAAAGAAGCAAAACGCTTGATTTTAAGACCCCTTCTTAAAAGAAGGGGTTTTTTTATGCTCGAAGTGTAAGCCTGTTGAAAGGATTCCTACCAAATAGGAAACACTTCATCCATGAAAAAATATATCGAACGAATCACTTCATTGCTTGCTGCAGCTATCTTGCTTCAAACGCTTTATTTCAAATTCACCGGTGCTCCTGAGAGCGTTTACATTTTTTCCGAATTGGGTATGGAACCTTTCGGAAGAGTCGGGTTGGGCGTCGTAGAATTGATTGCGGCTCTTTTGCTGATCATAAGGAGAACCTCGTTTTTAGGGGCTTTGATCGGGCTGGGAATCATGATCGGAGCCATTGCATCTCACCTTACTGTGCTGGGTATCGTGGTGCAAAATGACGGAGGGACTCTTTTCGCTTTGGCGATTATTGTCTTTATCATGTGTCTGATAACTGCTATCTTGCAAAAGGACAAATGGATGGCATTCAAAACGTCCGGAATGTCAATCGAAACTCTTTTCACATGAAATTCATTCGGAAGAACCTTTCCAATATTCTTTTTGTGCTTTTCGCGCTTTTCCTGTTCACTCCTTATGGCTTGCCCGTACGCGCGTTGCTGATCAAAGGTGTTTCGGTGGTAACTACAGGAGTTTTCAACATTGAAGTTGATGAGGACGAAAGGGAAAAGCTGGAGGATTTCAATTGGAACCTTGTAAGCGTGAAAGGAGAGAATCTCAATTTTGCATCACTAGAAGGAAAGGTGATTCTGGTAAACTTTTGGGCGACCTGGTGTCCGCCATGCGTGGCTGAAATGCCAGGCATGCAAGATCTTTATGAAGCTTATGGGGACCGTGTGGAGTTTGTCTTCATCGCTCGAGACGATCATGACAGGGTGATAAAATTCTTGGACAAGAAGGATTTGGACCTACCTGTCTATTACGAAAGAACGCGTCCTCCGGCGGTTCTGTCTTCTAGCTCCCTTCCCACGACTTACCTGATCGATTCAGAAGGCATGATCCGGGTGGACAAGGTGGGGGCGGCCGACTGGAATAGCAAGAAGGTCAGATCCCTGCTGGATGAATTGATTCAATAAAAAAAGTCGCCCGATGAGAGCGACTTTGATTTCAGGAATATGTATCCAAATGAGGGTGCACTTACTCCTTGACCATTTTTACCGGAAGCAAATATATCTCACCGTATTTTGTTGGACTGTGATCCACCTTCTTGTAATTGAGCTTGTTTCTCAAGTAGTCTTCTGCTTCGTCGCTTTCTGAATTCACGGAGAGAACGATTAATTCCTGTTCTGAATTGACAGTAAACAAAACTTCTGCAGCGTACTCGTTTTCTTCGTAATCATCCAGGAAACTGAATCCGATGATGTCGACAATTTCTTCGCGTAATTGATCGGTGGGCTTGATAGGGTTGGCAAAAACTGTGACAACGTTAACTAAGAATACTGCTGAAACGAGAAGGATAAATTTAAAAGATTTCATGATAGATAATTTAGATTAGACACTTTGATTAGACACTTATAAATTAAAGGACGGAACTTTCCGGACATCTGTTACAATTGTTACAGTTAAATTTTTATCAATTAAGAAAGATTTAACTATAAACCTCTAAAAATTTAGAAATAGTTAAGAAGCTATTAACAAAATTAACATATATGCAATGTAAACATGATAATTGTGTCAATATGACAAATTGAAGCGTATTTACTTAATCTGATCCAGTATGCGAAGAATGATCTGGCAGCCTTTTAAAAGGTCAGAATCAGATATGTTCAGCGGAGGAGTTATCCTCGCTGCCCGGGGTTCATAAAGCAGCCAAAAAAGGATCAAACCTTGATTGAGGGATTGGTGTATTAAATAATTGACCTGTTCAGCGTCTTCCAAAATCAAAGCGAGCATGAGACCTCGGCCCCGGATTTCCAAGATGCGTTCATGCTTTAAATGTTTTCGAAGCAGTTCTTCTTTTGCCTTGATTTCCTTCATGACATCTTTGTCATAAAGCTCCCTGAGGGTTGCCAGGGCAGCAGCCGCTATTACCGGATGGCCGCCAAAGGTCGTGATATGACCTAGTTTCGGATTATCGGTAAAAACCGACATGTTTTCTCTTGAAGATATGAAAGCGCCGATTGGCATTCCCCCACCCAAGCCTTTGCCTGTGATCAAAACATCAGGTTCCACCTCGAAATTCATAAAGCCAAAAAATTTGCCCGTTCTGCCGATTCCACTTTGAATCTCATCGAGTATCAGAAGGGCTCCAACTTTTTCACATCTTTCCTTTACTTTTTCAAGATATCCGGGTTTGGGAACTATAAAACCAGCTCCGCCCTGAATAGTCTCAAGAATGACCGCTGCTGTGTTTTGACCAATCATTTCAAGGTCTTCTTCACAGTTGAACCGAATGAATCGGGATCCCGGTATCAGCGGACGATATGCCCGGTTCTGTTCCTCGCGGCCACAAACGCTCATGGCTCCCTGGGTATTCCCGTGATAGGCATTGTACGCTGCCACGATCTCTGCTTTACCGGTAATTCTCTTCGCAAGTTTGATGGCTCCCTCTGTAGCTTCCGTACCAGAGTTTGTCAGATAGGTGCAGTTGAGTTTGGCAGGGAGCTTTTCGGCAAGAAATCGGCAAAGGTCGAGCTGGGGTGATTGAATGAATTCCCCATAGACCATAACGTGCATGTATTTCTCAAGTTGATCGTTGATCGCCTTCTTTACGCTTTCAGGCTGATGTCCAAGAGTGTTGGCCGAAACCCCGGCCACAAAATCCAGGTACGACTTTCCCCGGTCATCGTAGAGATAGCTTCCCTGGGCTCGCTCTATTTTAAGGGCGAGAGGGTGAGGAGAGGTTTGTGCCTGGTATTTGAAGAAGTCCTCAGTCATCTTTTATAAAAATGTCCTCTTTGTTGCGGGGTCGCTCACTTTCTCTCCAATTGAAGCCTCTGAGTTTCCTTGCGTTCTTCGGCAACTTTGAAGGGGGATAAGTCTGCCCGTCGGGCTGATTGATGAATCTGGCCTGTTCGATTTTGCTTTCCCTGAGAATAAAATGAATTTCGCTGCAGCTGGTCTTTTCAATGCCAATCAATTCCTGTGCTTCGTCCCGCACGTAGTGGATTATTTCCCCGTTTCCGACGATATTGACAAAACGCAGGTCATTGTCCTCGAACTTTCCAAACAGATTTCTTCCTTTGATCTGATTGTAGCCCATGGAATCTTTGTTGATGATAAAAGAATTGTACAACACCTTGAGACTGTCGAGACGATCCTCTTTGGTGTCATTGATGAGCTGAATCGTATCTCCCGTGATCTGGCTCCCATCTGACCAGAGTATCGGGTTGACAAACATCTGGGTGAGCCCTGTGCCCTGGTTGGAGTGAATCGAGTCGCATTTTCCGCTCATGTCACTTTTGAAGAATTTCACATGATGATAGCATCGGATGATTCGCTCTTCGGGCTTGCCCGTCGCTAAAATAGTATCTCCATGAATGAACAGTGAATCTTTGTTCGTATTGGTAATGGCCACGGCTCTGCCCACTACGAACGCCGAGTCCACTTTCTCAAAGAACTCAGCATAGTGCCCCTTGAGCACGCTGTTGTTCAGGGTGTCGATGATGACAATGTTCTTATTGGCTGATGCAAATCCCAAATTTCGGTTGTAGTAAAGACTGTCTGCCTTGATCTCCTTGTTGTCAAACTCTATCCGCGCATCTCGCGTGAAATAGGACACGTCCGTTTTCGTGTCGTAGAATCCTTTTTTGCAAAAAATGAGGTTATCGTCGCTGCGAATGGTCGATTCTCCGTAAAGAAAAGCCCTGCCGCTGTCTGTATAGTAATCCAGGTGGTTGGAATTGAGGACGTAGTCCGGATTGGTAAGGACCACATCTGAAATCGCCTGGAATTTGTTCTGAGACAGATAATAGTTTCCAGTGTCGCTGGTCAGGGTATTGATGCTGTCACGGATGGTGGCGCTGTACCTGTAGTAGAGGAGCTGTTTTTCACGATCGAACTGCAACGTGTCGGTACGCAAGGTCATCTGCGGATCCTTGAGCATTACCTTTCCCCAGGAGAGCGCCTTTTTTGTGTTTCCGTTGTATTCGGTGTATTCACTTGTCTGGCGGATGCTGTCCCCCTGGTTAAGGACCACATTTCCGTAGGCTTTGATGTAGTTCTCGTTCTTGTAGTGGATCGCCTTTTTGCATTTCAGGGTGATTCCCTCATGTCGAATGAATACGTTCCCGATAAGCACCGTGGCCCCGGGATAGGCAACCTCGTCAATGGTTGAATTGTCCGAATGAAGAATCTGTATTCGCTTTCCCTGTCCCTGAGTTGTGAAACAGGTAAAAACCATTAAAAAAACGAGCAATACAGATCTCAAAAGTGTTCTCTTTTATTCAATGCGAATCGTCTGGTTCCGGTCAGGTCCCACAGATACCAGGCTGACCTTAACGCCGACAAAGTCCTCAATGAAACGGATGTAATCCTTTAGGTTCTTTGGCATCTGTGACGGACTCGTGATTGCAGTGAGGTCCTCATCCCAACCCTCAAACTCGGTGTAGTTCACAGAGACATTCTCAGGTTCGATGTTATATGGCAAGTGCAGGATCTCTTTGCCTTGATACGTGTAAGATGTACAGGCTTTGATCGTTTTAAAGCCAGAGAGAACATCTCCTTTCATCATCATCAGATCCGTCACCCCATTGATCTCGACGGCATATTTCAGCGCAATCAGGTCAAGCCAGCCACATCGACGTGGCCTGCCAGTGGTCGCTCCAAATTCGTTTCCGACGCGTGCCATGGTTTTTCCATCTTCGTCAAAAAGCTCCGTTGGAAAAGGCCCTGAGCCCACGCGAGTTGTGTAGGCCTTGAAAATGCCGTATACCTTTCCGATTTTGTTCGGAGCCACACCGAGTCCGGTGCATGCGCCCGCAGCTGTTGTATTTGAAGAGGTAACGTAAGGGTAGGTGCCGAAATCAATGTCGAGCATTGACCCCTGTGCTCCTTCTGCAAGCACGCTCTTTTTGTCGCGAAGCGCTTTGTTGATATACGCTTCGCTGTCTATGAACTGAAGCTCCTTCAGAACGTCGATCGCTTCGAAGAACTCTTTTTCCAGGGCATCCAGATCAAAATCCAACTCAACCCCGTAAAACTTGACCATCTTGAGGTGCTTTTGGCTCAAGTTGCTGTAGCGTTCTTTCCAGTTGCTGAGTTCCAGGTCCCCGATGCGAATTCCGTTTCTTCCGGTCTTGTCCATATAGGTCGGGCCGATACCCTTGAGGGTTGAACCTATTTTCTCTTTTCCTTTCATTTTTTCAGAAGCCGCATCCAGCAAACGATGTGTCGGCAGGATTATATGGGCTTTCCTTGAGATCAGAAGGTGCTCCTTGAAGTTGATGTTATGCTTGGAGAGATTCTCGAGTTCTTTTTTGAAGATCACCGGATCGATCACGACTCCGTTCCCGACCAGGTTCATCGCCCGTGGATGAAATATTCCCGATGGGATGGTGTGAAGAACGTGTTTGTTGCCATCAAAGATCAAGGTATGCCCGGCATTGGGCCCGCCCTGAAACCTGGCAATTATATCGTAGTTTCGGGTCAGTACATCCACTACTTTCCCTTTGCCCTCATCGCCCCATTGCAGGCCTAGTAATAAATCAATCATTCGTAAATATCCTGTTAAAGTTTAGTTTGTAGCTTCTTTCTTTCGACCGTAAAAGTAGAGTGAATGGTTGTCAATTTCTACGTTGAAAACCTCTTCGATCGATTTTTTGATGTTCTCAATTCTCGGGTCACAGAATTCAATCACGTCCCCGGTATCTGTAAGGATGAGGTGGTCGTGTTGCTTGTTGAAATACGATTTCTCATAATGCGCCTGGTTCTGACCGAATTGATGCCGCCGCACCAGTCCGCATTCGAGAAGCAGCTCGATGGTGTTGTACAAAGTCGCCCGACTAACCCTGTAGTTTTTGTTCTTCATGTCTATGTACAAAGTCTCTATGTCAAAGTGATCATCATTGTCATAGATCTCCTGCAAAATCGCGAACCGCTCGGGAGTTTTCCTGTGGTTGTTGTCTTCTAAGAACTTGGTAAAGAAATTCTTAACCGTTTCATGGCTTTCCTTGTCACTCATGAGATTGAATGCTTTTTGACTCGTTACAAAGGTACATTTAATCGCGAAAAAAGGAGGTGTTATTCGCTAAAAAAAGCCCTATTTATCTATTCTTTTGACTTTTTCAATGCCGTCTATTTTCAGCAGCTTCTGAACCAACTGATTCAGCTGATTGTTGTTCTTGATTTCCACTACTATACGTCCCAGAAAAATTCCTTCATCACTTGAAATGTTCAAGCTGTGGATATTGACATGCAGGTTGCTTGAAATCAAACGGGTCACTTCATTCACAAGACCCAGGGTGTCCACTCCGGTCAGCTCGACCGTCGCCTTGAAGCCGACTTGTTTGGAGTCAATCCATTTTGCGCTGATCACGCGGTAAGCGTATTGCGACTGCATGCTCAGGGCATTCGGGCAATTGTGTTTGTGTACCTTGATGCCGTCCTTGATGGTGATGAAACCGAAAACCTTGTCCCCCGGTATCGGGTTGCAGCATTTAGACAGGCTGTATTTTAATTTTTCCTCGTCCTTGCCAAATACGAGCATGTCATATTCCGGTGTGACTTCCTCCTTCACTGCTTCGTTCTTCAGCGCTGTTGGCCTGTTCATTTTGGTCTTCAGGAAATGCATCAGGGCATTGGACCGCTGATTCGCGTATTTTTTGAGCTGAGGGTTGCTAATGGTTCCGGTCCCGATCTGATAGAACAGATCAAAGCTCGTTTTCAACTTGAAGAAATTCACCAACTCATTGATGGTTCGCTCGTTGACCTTGATTTTAAGGTGTCTCAGTTTTCTTTCGAGTATTTCCTTGCCCTCGGAGGCAATCATTTTCTGCTCTTCCTTGAGGATGCTTTTGATCTTGGACTTTGCCCTTGCCGTCTTGACAATATCGAGCCACCCCAGTTTGGGCTTCTGCGTCTTGGAGGTGATGATCTCGACCTGGTCGCCACTGTGCAGTTCTTTGCTGAGCTGAACGAGTTTTCCATTTACCTTTGCCGCACGGCAATGCATTCCGACCTCTGTATGAATAGCAAAGGCGAAATCTATGGCTGTGGCTCCCTTGGGGAGAGACTTGATGTCACCGTTCGGGGTAAAGACATAAATTTCTTTGGCGTAGAGGTTCAGTTTGAACTGTTCCACGAAGTCGATGGCATTGACGTCGGGATTTTCCAAGGACTCCCGCAACTTGTTGAGCCATTCCTCCAACCCGCTCTCTTTCTGGGATCCATGCTTGTAACGAAAGTGAGCGGCATAGCCTTTCTCTGCAATTTCATCCATGCGTTCTGAGCGAATTTGCACCTCGACCCATTTGCCTCTCGGTCCCATGACTGTTGTGTGCAGCGATTCATAGCCCGTGGATTTGGGTTGCGTGATCCAATCGCGAAGCCTGTTCGGGTTCGGGCTGAAGTGGTCCGTCACAATCGAGTAAATCTTCCAGGCGTCAAATTTTTCGTTTTTAGGTGTCGATTTGTAGATGATTCGGATGGCAAATTTATCGTAGACCTCTTCAAAAGAAACGTTCTGAATCTGCATTTTTCTCCGGATCGAATAAATTGACTTGGTTCGCCCCTTGATGCTGTATTTGAAGCCTTCTTTGTCAAGAGAGCTCTTCAGTATATCGGTGAACTTATCAATGTACTGGTCACGCAATTCCCTACTATCTGAGATTTTATTCCTGATATCGAGATATACTTCAGGTTCTGTGTATTTCAAGCCCAAATCTTCGAGTTGGGTCTTGATGTTGTATAAACCCAGTCTGTGCGCCAAAGGGGCATAGATGAACAAAGTCTCTGAAGCTATCTTCACCTGTTTCCCGGGTTTCATCGAGTCCAGGGTCTGCATGTTGTGCAGTCGATCCGCTATTTTGATGAGAATCACGCGCACATCATCGTTCAGGGTGAGCAGCATTTTTCTGAAATTCTCTGCCTGTATCGAGATGTCCTGGTCTTTTTGAAGACGAGAGATCTTGGTCAGGCCATTGACGATCTTCGTGATCGTCTCCCCGAAAAGCTGCTCGATATCGGCAAAAGTATACTCGGTGTCCTCCACAACATCGTGCAAAAGGGCCGCCGCGATCGATGGTGCCCCGAGACCAATTTCATTGGCGACGATCTTCGCCACTGCTATCGGGTGATAGATATATGGCTCTCCCGTCTTTCGCCTCTGATCTTTGTGAGCGTCAGCGGATACGTCAAATGCTTTACGTATGAGCAGCTTGTCGTCATTCGACAACGTCTGATACGTATCTTTCAGCATGTCCTTGTATCGACTCGCGATCTCTTTCTTTTCTTCCTCCAGGGTTATCGTATAAGCCATAGATTAAAAATACTAATAACAGGGGTAATGTACAAGTTGGATTGTAAAAGAAGGAAATCAAATAAAAATGAGATGAACCGATCAGGTCAGAAAATCAGTTTTTCATTTTGAGGTTAGAAACCCTTTGCAAGAGGGTAGGATGGGAGTAGTGCACAAAAACATTCAGTTTGTGAGGCGTCAGGTTACTGAGGCTTTTGCCGGATAACTTCTTGAGGGATGAGATCAAGGCGTCCCCGCTGTAGTTCTCCCGGGCATAGTTGTCTGCCTGATATTCGAAACGACGAGAAATGTAATTCATTAAGATTCCCGTCAATTCGGAGATCGGACTGTAGAGAATGCCAAAAGTGATCAGGCCGATGTGGAAACTTGGAATACTTACCGAGAGGGCCTCGGAAAGAATGCGATTGCCGATAAAAAGGGAAAAGACATACAACGTGATCCCCGTTAAGAGAAGAGACATGATCATGTTGACCAATACGTGTTTCTTTTTGTAATGACCTATTTCATGCGCCAGTACCGCAACTATTTCCTCGGTGTCGAGATCATCGATCAACGTATCATAGAGAACAATTCTTTTTCTGGATCCGAAACCGGCGAAATAGGCATTGGCCTTGGTCGAGCGTTTGGAACCATCAATGACGTAAATGTTTTGAAGATCAAAGCCCGCCTTCCTGGCAAAATCATAAATGGCAGATTTGAGCGGTCCTTCCTCAAGGGGGGTCTGCTTATTGAAAATCGGAACAATCAACGAGGAATAGAACAAGGTCATGAAAACGGTGAAAAGTCCGATAAAGATCCACGTGTAGATCCAAAACTGGTCTCCGGTCTTGTTATAGAACCACAATATGATTGATAGAATTGCTCCACCCAGAATGATCGAAAGAATCCAACCCTTGAGCTTGTCTGTGAAAAAAAGCCTTTTTGTACTCTTGTTGAATCCGTATTTCTCTTCTATAACAAAGGTTCTGTAATAGGAGAAGGGCGTATTGATGATGTCGCTGCCCAGCATGATGATTCCGAAGAATATCAGGGTGATGACCACCTCGTTGTTTCCCAGGTTCCGGGCAATCCCGTCCACCCAGGCAAACCCTTTTAACATAAAAAAGCCGAGGGTCACAACAATGCTAAACGTACTCGTTATCAATGAAAACCTGTAGTTCTCTTTTTTGTAGGCCTGCGATTTGAGATACTCGTCTTCTTTGTATACATCCTTCAATGGCTCGGGGATCTCATCGTCAAAATGCCGGGCATTTAGGTAGTCGATCCATTTGTCTATTAAAAAACTGACAACCAGAACCGATATGATGAGTATGAAGAGTAGTTGAGGATTCATAGCACTTGCGTTTGGCGCGCTCATTTTGACCACGAACGTTGCCTTTTGGCCTCAAAAATAAGAATTGCTCCTGAAACAGACACGTTCAGGGAATCGATTTTCCCCTCCATGGGAATTTGGATCAGTTCATCCGCCTGATCCAGCCATGCATGACTGAGACCGGTGTCCTCTGTTCCAAGGATAATCGCGGTGGCTTTCCTGAAGTCCACCTCGTGATACGGTATGCTTGTGTCGTTGAGGGCCGCTGCCCGAATCGAAATACCCTTTTGTTTCAGATAAGAGATGATCTCGTCAGTGGGAGCGGTAACCACATTTTGGGTGAATACACATCCCACGCTTGATCGGATAATGTTGGGATTATAAAGATCGGTTCTTGGATTGGCTATGATCACGGCATCGAGGTTGGCGGCGTCTGCAGTTCGTAGCAAAGCACCCACATTGCCAGGCTTTTCGGATGCTTCGGCCACCAATATCAAGGGATCCTTTCCGAGATTCAAGTCTTGAAGGCGCCTGCCAGGACTGAACGCAATCCCAATGACTCCTTCTGTAGTTTTGCGATGTGCCAGATGCTCGTACACATTTATGGAGATCGAAATCCATTCGACAGAAGAACCTGGCCCGCTGGATTTTGCATGGCTCAGTCGCTCCAACTCCATTAAATCCTTTTCATCAGCGATATCCTCGCACACCATCAAGAACTGGAATTGAAAGCCCGAATCGAGGGCCAGGCTGATTTCACGCACGCCCTCGACAACAAAAAGACCCTCTTTTTTTCTGACTCGCGATTTGCTTTGAAGCGAATAGGTTCTTTTTATCAGTTCGTTTTGAAGACTCGAGATATGTTTTCTCATTCAGACGTCATTTCTCATTCAGAAGCCCCCTCGAACTTGTCCATGTAGCGTTTCCAAAGTTTAGTTTGATGGGTCTCCAAATTGATTTCCCTCCCGTCGATAAATGCGCGGGACAAATTGTTTGTTCTCATGTCAAGCGGGTTGCCTTCGCTGATGAACAAAGTGGCGCTCTTTCCTTTTTCCAGAGAGCCGTAACGGTCATCAATACCGAGTATTTTGGCAGGATTCAGGGTGATCAGGCTCAGGGCTTCTTCGTCGCTAAGGCCAAACGAGGAAACTGTTCCTGCGTAGAAAGGAAGGTTTCGGCCGTTCATCCGCTCCATTTGTCCGCTGTTCTCCAGGGCCACCAAAATCCCGTTTCGCGACAGCTCGGCTGCATTCTTGTAAGGACGGTCGTAGTCATCATCTTCCTGAAGCGGCAAGCTGTGCACCTTAGATACGACTACCGGAATATTGTGCTCCTTGATTCGATCCATAACCTTGTAGGCTTCATGTCCGCCAACGAGAACAGCATTCTCAATTTTGAACTCCTCCAATAGGTCGAGAGCATCCCTTATCTCTTTTTCACGTTTCGCGTGTATGTAAAATCGAGCATCTCCTGAGAAGATGCCCTGCATGGCTTCAAAGGGCAAATGTCTTTCTTTCGGTGTCGAAATTTTGCCATAAGCCCTGGCCTGGCTCAAGTAGTCCTTCAACTCGGCAACCTGTTTCTGATAGTCTTCATTTGCGCCGGAAATTTTCACGCTACCAAATGAAATGTATTTGGTTTGATACGTGTTCGGCCAGTTCATATGGATCCCATCATCCGCTTTGATTGCTGCGTCTTCCCAATTCCAGGCATCGAGCTGGACAATGGACGAAGTCCCTGAAATTCTACCTCCTCGTGGAGTTGCCTGGGCGATAAGAATTCCGTTTGGACGCATGCTCTCGACCACTTTGGATTCCGCATTATAAGCAATTAGGCTTCTTACATGTGGAAGAAAGGTTCCCAGTTCATCGAAGTCTCTGGTCGCTCTCACCGCGTCGATTTCGCCTAGTCCCAAAGAGGAGTTAGCCAGGATGAATCCGGGATAAACGTGTTTTCCTGTGGCATCTATCACATTTCCGCTGACCTGAATCTCATCCGCGCTGCCGATTTCCGTCAGGATTCCGTCGGAAAAAACAATCGTTCCGTTTTCAACGACCGCTCCATTGCCCAGGTGTAAGGTAGCCCCCTTAATGCTCACGGTTTCTTTTTGTTTGTCGCCCGGTGTTTGTTGCGCCTGAACTCCGATCATCCCGAACACGAAGACCGTCAATAGCGTGTATTTCAATTTATTCATTTTCCTGAAGTTATTAGTCTACTGTGTCGCAATGGTTGAGTCTTGAGGATTTTGTTTCAGGGGCCGTTGTCGGTTTCCCTTTCATTTTCTCACTCAACATCATGTTGATCAATTTATTTTTTTCGTTCTCAATAGCCTTGCGCATTTGCAGGTCTTTTTCAATATCGAAGTAGATCACTCCTTCGATCATCGTCTTCTCGGCTTTTGCCTTCACAGACAGTGGATGATCAGACCACAGCACGAGATCGGCTTCTTTGCCTGCTTTGATACTGCCAAGGCGATCATCGATGTGAAGCAATTTCGCAGGATTCAGCGTTACGAATTTCCAGGCATCTTCTTCGCTGACCCCACCGTATTTGATGGTTTTGGCAGCCTCCTGGTTCAATCGGCGACTCATTTCGGCGTCATCCGAATTGATGGCCGTCACAACGCCCTGGCTGTGCATGATGGCGGCATTGTAGGGAATCGCATCATTGACCTCGTATTTATAGGCCCACCAGTCGCTGAATGTTGAGCCGCCAGCTCCGTGTTGGCTCATTTTGTCAGCCACTTTGTAGCCTTCCAGTATATGCGTGAATGTATTCACTTTGAAATCGAACTGGTCGGCGACTTTCATGAGCATATTGATCTCGCTCTGGACGTAGGAATGGCAGGAGATAAAACGTTCCTCATTGAGGATTTCGGCCAATACCTCGAGGTCGAGATCTCTCCGCTGCTCGATTCCAGACTTGCTTTTGAGATCATACTCTTTCGCACGCTGAAAATAATCCACGTAAACCTGTTCAACACCCATTCGAGTTTGTGGAAATCTTGAATAACTGTTCCAGTTTGACTGCTTGACATTTTCACCCAAGGCGAATTTTATGAAGCCCGGCGCCTGCTCATCGATCATTTCCTCAACTGTTCTTCCCCATTTGAGTTTTACAATCGCCGACCTTCCTCCAATTGGATTTGCCGAGCCATGTAGGATCTGAACCTGGGTGACTCCACCGGCCAGGTTTCTATAGATGTTGACATCTTCGTTGTTAACCACGTCCTCCATGCTGACTTCAGCGGTAGAGTTCTGCCCGGCCTCATTGGTTGACAAGGTAGCGATATGTGAATGCTCATCGATGATTCCCGTAGTCAGGTGTTTGCCATGAGCATCTATCACCCTGGCTCGTCCCGCTTTCAAATCTTTTCCAACCTTGCTTATTTTTCCGTCCCGAACCAGAACGTCAGTCTCTTCCAGGATTCCTTCCGCTTCATTGGTCCAAACGGTTGCCCCTTTGAAGAGAATATCCTCCTCCTGCGGAAGTTCAGCAAATCCATATGCCACATTGGGGTAGGTGACAGGTACCAATGGATAAGGAGTCTCCTCCCTGGATGATTTGGTGTCAGAGCTTACCCAACGAGCCGTCCAGTCTTTTTTGCTGCCGTCAGGAAAGATGGCTTCCCCTTGAAGATTCTTTGTGCGATCCAACCTGGAGGACAATCGGATGTACGTTTTGGAAACGCTGTCTATTTCGAGAAACAGCAGGAGTGAATTATCTTTGATCGTCAATTTGCTTTTGACGTTGGAATCCTTCTTTTTTACGGAGGAAGATCTTTCCGATGGCTCACCACTGATCACGAGGTCGTAGGAATCACCGCCAATGTTCAGGTCGTATTTCCCGTTTAAATCAGGAGTCGATAAAGATTCGATTCGGTACGGCTCTCCCTGTACCCAATGCTCGAGAATTCTCCTGTTTTTTGCAAAGACATCGCCATCGCAGATGAAAAAGTTTGCCAAGGCTCCTTGCTGTAGGCTGCCTATCTGTCCGCTTTTCTTTAAAATATTGGCGGGAATAGTCGTGAGCGAGGCCAGTGCATCTTCCTCTGACAAACCGTATAATATGGCCTTTCTTACATTAGTGTGAAAATCATTGATGTTCTCCAGTCCGTGAGCTGTAAGCGCATAATTGATCCCGTTCTTCTTCAAGACTGCCGGATTCGACGGTGCCTGATTCCAGGCTCTCATTTCAGACAAAGAGAGGTATTGGGAAATGTTAAAGTCTTCAACGTCAAAGGCCTTTGGAAAATTCAGGGGCAGTATCAAAGTCGACTGCGTATTTTTAATCTCCTCAATCATTTCGTATTCGTCTCCGCCCCCGAGCACGACATAATCAATTTCAAAGGCATCACCAATCTGATCGGCTCTAAGGACATTGCCCTTGTTTCCTGCGTCAAAAAACTGAACCAGTGGTTTGTTTTCTTTCATGGCCTCCAGGGAGAGATCAGTTGTCTGGATCTTGCCTTTTGAATACCAATCCAAATCCAAATACAATTGTCTCAAGAGCGCCATGGAACCCATGAGCGAGGTAGGGTAGGATTGAGCGTGGTACTTGCTTTTCCTGAATGAGAGATACTGGCCTGAACTCTCCTCGAGTATGCGTTCGTTGTCGTTTCCTTCATTGTTCAGGGCAACCAGCGTTCCAGTTCCTCTTACGATTCCATCCTGGACGTGGGTGTTGACCACTCCAAAACCTTGTTTGAGGTAAGCTTCCGCTTTGGATTTGTCATACTTGAACTTCGAGGTTGCATTTGTTTCCGGCATGACGTGCTCGTTCCAGTAATAACCTTCTCTTTTACTGTCGTACTGGGTACTTCTTGACCCGTTTTTGTCAGGTGCAGGAAGATCAATGCCAAAACCCGAATAGACGTCGATAAAGGAAGGATACACCGACAGGCCCTCCAGGTCAATTACGGTTGAGTTTCCAGGTATTTTGACCTGTTTCCCGACCTGGGCCACTTTGCCCTTGTGGATCAGAAGCGTCCCGTTTTGAATGATTTCACCCGGTGAAACGATTATCCTGGCTCCTTTGAGAGCAACATAGCCGTTGTCAGGAGTCTTCACTCCGTCATTTTTCGGCACGTACTCCTGCGCGCTGGCGATCGCGCATGGCAGGAGGAGAAGTAGAATGAGTATTCTTTTCATAAATAAGTTTAAGATTCGTAGAAAAATGGAATTGGCCCAAAAGTATTAATAAATATCAAAAGCGTAAACCTCGTCTGCAGAAATGAGCAATCCGATGATTTGATTATAGGTTTCAAGACCGTCCTCCTGTTGATTGTATTTGAGGTAGCCGTCGTAGAAACCTTTGAAATAGGGTTCCAGTGGGTTCTCATAGCGTTGCCAGAAGCGGTCTGATTCTCTAAGGTTTTCGAGAACGCCCTCCGGAACTTTTTCCAGGTAACGCTCAAAGAGCTCCTTGTCATAGCGCCTTATGTCTGATAATGCGTAGCGCAGGGCAAACAACATGGCGGCATAGTTGTAATAGGGATCCTCGTGCATTGCAGCTGCCAGGAACCCCACGAAGTTAGCTTCGTTTTCATAGGCAATGCCCAATTGATGGGCCACCTCATGAGAGGCGGTAAGCGCATAGCTGACCTCTGGTATCAGCGCATCGACCTGTGCTTCACCTGTGAGCGGATTCAAATACCCGGCAAAACCCATATACGTCAGCGGCAGGCTGAACACAGAGTTTTTAATGGACGGGTTTTGATATGCATATTGAGGAAAAAGCTCCGCCAAACTCGAATATCCTGTCACTGTCATATTCAGGATCTGACTCCTTGTATAAGGTGACGAAACAGGCAGTGAGTCATGATCAGACAAATAAGCATGAAGCGTTCGGGTGCGAATCAGTATTCTTTTTGTGAGGTCCTCAATTTTTTCAATTTCATAAGCTCCGTTTACCAACCCCAGGTTTTCTGCGACAGACACGCGCGAGTAATTCAACCCCCACAGGGAATAGAATGCGAAATAGAGTATGGAGATGCCTGCGCCAAGTCGGAGGAGGAGAGGTTTCCAGGCCCCTGGATTTTTGATGATCAGATAGATCAATCTCAATATCAAAACAACCAAAAGAAGATAGATCAAATCGCCCACAGAAACCTCTAACCAACCGAAAAGGCGTCTCAGGAAACGTGCGAGATGAGGATAAATTCCTCGGCTGTAATAGGTTTCGATGAACTGTGAATAATTGGACGCCAACTGTACCAGACCGATTTGTAAAAAAAGGAAGAGGGTGAGTAGAATATTTCGTTTTTCTTTATACATTGCATCCGGAAGACGGAACAAAAGAACAAATTATTAACAACATTGACAATCTGTTTTTGATTTGTGTCCCCCCGATTTTTGGTCTTCAAAATTGCTAATAATTTGCAAACTAATTTTTTAGGTTGATACATTTTTAATTGTGTTTCTTTGCTCGTAAATGCCCGGCATTTGATTGAATAGAAAGGAACCGGGAGGTTGTTAACATTTGAAGCTTTGTTAACAAATATTGTTAACTTTAATGTTGACCAAAAAATTGGGATTGCTGCATAAACATATACATTTGCCACATGGATTCCGCAAGACAAATATCGGTGCAGAAAAAAGGTAAGGGTACCATCATCAACCTGGAGCAGGGCAAGATCCCTCCACAGGCTATTGACCTGGAAGAAGCGGTGCTTGGAGCCATGATGATAGACAAGAAGGGAGTGGATGATGTCATTGATATTCTTCATCATGAAGCCTTTTACAAACCCGCACATCAGTTCATTTACAATGCCATATTCACCCTTTTTGAGAATTCAGAGCCCATTGACCTGCTCACGGTTTCGAATCAACTTAAAAAAGACGAGAAATTGGAAGCCGTTGGAGGAGACTTCTATTTGATCAATCTCAGTCAGAAAGTGTCTTCAGCTGCTCATATCGAGTTTCATGCGCGAATCATACTTCAGAAATACATCCAGAGAAAACTCATCAGCATCTCGAGTGAAATCATCACGAATTCATATGATGAGACGGTAGATGTTTTTGATCTGCTTGACGATGCCGAATCGAAGCTATTCGACATCACGCAAGGAAATCTTAAAAAGAGTTCGGAAGCGGCCCACAATCTTGTGACGCAAGCCCTTAAAAAAATTGAAGATATCTCGAACCAGGAGGGGATGAGTGGAATTCCAACCGGTTTTGACAAACTCGATCAGCTGACTTCCGGATGGCAGCCTTCAGACCTCGTTATCCTTGCGGCGAGACCCGGTATGGGAAAAACGGCTTTCGTAATGTCGATGGCCAAGAACATGGCGATTGATTTCAATCAACCGGTAGCGATATTCTCGCTCGAAATGTCTTCAGTTCAGCTCATCACCCGTATGATCTCCAGTGAAACCGGAATCTCATCCGAAAAACTGAGAAAGGGAAATCTAGAGACCTATGAATGGGAAGCCCTGAATGTCAAGGTGAAGAAGCTTTCGGAGGCTCCCATATTCATTGATGACACTCCGTCTCTGTCTGTTTTTGATCTCAGGGCCAAAGCACGACGCCTGGTGTCTCAGCACGATGTGAAAGCAGTGATCATTGATTACCTTCAGTTGATGACGGCAGGATCAACCATGAAAAGCACCGGGAACCGCGAACAGGAAATATCAACCATCTCTCGAAATCTCAAGGCATTGGCCAAGGAACTGAATGTTCCGGTCATCGCCCTGTCCCAATTGTCACGTGCCGTCGAAACCAGGGGAGGCAGCAAGCGCCCGCTTTTGTCGGATCTACGTGAATCTGGTGCTATTGAACAAGACGCCGATATCGTATCATTTATCTACAGACCGGAATATTATGGACTTACCGAGTGGGATGATGAGGAGCGAACCCCTTGTGAAGGCCAGGCTGAATTCATTGTGGCAAAACATCGAAACGGCGGATTGGACAACATACGAATGAAGTTCATCGGCCGACTCGCAAAGTTCGCCAACCTCGAAGAGGGCTTCGAGACAGAGTTCCAGTCATCCATGAACAATGACTCGATATCACCCAGTAATTTCAACAGTGCCAATGAGGCGTTCGGTCAAATGGACAACGACGACGTTCCCTTCTAAGTTTAACTGACATGCGAAGCTTTCATTCCACGCACGTACAGATTTTCGGATCAGGACCGCGATCTTGGGTGACATGGATGTTTCTTCTGTTGTTCAGTTTTCAGGGATTTGCCTCCTATTTGCTCATCCCTATGGATGACGGCTCGCAGAAAAACCACCTGAAAGCATACGGCATTACCTTTTATTCTCTTTTGAAGGGCAAGAAAGTGCAGTGGCTCCTGAATTACCGCGGAGGATCGTTTTTGCTTGAAGACAATGAAGACTTTCGAAATGAATGCGTGATCCGCGGCGTAAGCTATGAATTGATTACAGATTCAGAGGCCCTTGACATTCTGGCTTTTATTGGCAGTCCGTCGCAGAACATGGAATCTGTGATCCTGGAGAAAGCACCAAAAATTGCCGTGTACTCGCCAAAGGACAAGCAGCCCTGGGATGACGCCGTGACGATGGTTTTGCAGTACGCCGAAATTCCCTATGATGTGGTGTACGACCAGGAAGTGCTGGATGAAAAACTGCTGTTGTACGAATGGCTGCACTTGCATCATGAAGACTTTACCGGACAGTATGGAAAGTTTTACGGGGCTTTCAGAACAACACCCTGGTATATTGAGAATAAGATGAATGCTGAAAAGCAGGCGGCCGAGATGGGTTATTCCAAGGTCTCTGAGCAAAAGCTGGATGTCGCAATGAAGATCCGAAATTTTGTGCTGGGCGGTGGATTCATGTTTGCCATGTGCTCTGCCACAGACAGTTTTGACATCGCTCTTGCAGCCCAGGGACTCGACATTTGTGAAACCATGTTCGACGGTGATCCCTCTGAAAGCGGATATCAGAAAAAACTCGATTATTCCCAGACTTTCGCATTTACAGATTTTGTGCTGGAGCGAAATCCGACCATATATGAGTTTTCAAATATCGACACTACCAGAAAACGCCAGGTTCTTCGCACGGAAGATTATTTTGAGCTAAAGGAATTCTCAGCCAAATGGGATGTCGTTCCGAGCATGCTCTGTCAGAATCACACCCTTCTGGTTAAAGGATTCATGGGGCAGACCACTGCTTTCGAGGCCGCCACGGTCAAACCGACGGTCATGATCCTGGGTGAGAACAAGATCAACGGGGAAGCCAGGTACATTCATGGGGTCAAGGGACAGGGACTCTTCACTTTCTTTGGAGGACACGACCCCGAAGACTACCAGCACAGGGTAGGGGACCTCAAAACAGAGCTGGATCTTCATCCCAATTCACCTGGTTACAGGCTCATCCTGAATAATGTCCTGTTTCCTGCTGCCAAGAAAAAGAAGCAGAAGACCTGATTTAAAGAAGATCAGAATAAAAACTAAACTTTAAGATTTTCAATCCATTTTCGGGCATTGACAAAGGCTTCCAGCCATGGACTTACCTCGTCGTTTCTGTCCTCAGGATAGTTGGCCCAGTTCCACTGAAAAATAGAGCGCTCGATATGTGGCATCATCACAAGGTGCCTGCCGTCATCACTAGCCATCATGGCTGTATTGAAGTCAGACCCATTTGGATTTGCCGGATATTCACCGTATCCGTATTTGGCTACAATGTTATAACGGCTTTCCTGATAGGGGAAGCTGAACTTTCCTTCTCCGTGTGAGATCCATACGCCTAGTTTTGAGCCCGCAAGGCTCGACAACATGACGGAATTGTTATCCTGAATAGTCACCGAAGTGAATCCACTTTCGTGCTTCATCGAGTCGTTGTGAAGCATTTTGGGTTTGATTTCATGATCAGGATTTATCATTTCCAGCTCCACAAATAGCTGGCAGCCATTGCATATTCCCACAGACAAGGTGTCTTCACGGGAAAAGAAGCTTTCCAATGCCTTTTTGGCTTTTTCATTGTACATGAAGGCTCCGGCCCAACCCTTGGCCGAACCCAGGACATCCGAGTTGGAAAAACCACCTACGGCTCCTATGAATTGAATGTCCTCCAGGGTTTCTCTTCCGCTGATCAGATCGGTCATGTGAACGTCTTTGACGTCAAAACCTGCCAGGTACATGGCATTTGCCATTTCCCTCTCGCTGTTCGATCCTTTCTCTCGTATCACGGCTGCCTTCGGACGTTGACCGGGTTTGGCATTTGGCGATGCGATCTTTCCGTCGAACTGCTTTGGAAAAGAAAAGCTGAGAGGTTGTGTTTTGTAATTTTCGTAGCGGTTGCGCGCTAAGTTATTAGCGGTTTGTTTTGAGTCCAGCAGATAAGAGGTCTTGAACCAGAAATCCCTGTATGTTGAGATGTCAAATTCCAGCTCCGGATTCTGAAAGCTCAGCGCCGACCCCTTTTTCGCGAAACCAATCTTGTGAAAAGCGATTCCTCTCAGCTCGAGCAGCTCTTCAATTCTCTCTGTCTGATCGGCTTGAAGAATCACTCCGCTGTTCTCGGAGAAAAGTATTTTTACGGGATCTTTCTCATCAATTCCACTCAGATCGATTTCTGCGCCCAGCCCATTGTCCGAGAAGCACATTTCAAGTAGCGCGGTGAGCATTCCTCCCGCTGAAATATCATGTCCTGCTAAAACCAGGTTCTCTTCGATCGCTTCCTGAACCGCATTGAAGCAGGCTTTGAAATAATTGGCATCCTTGACCGTCGGAGTTTCTTTTCCAATCCGATTGCGCACCTGGGCAAAACTGGATCCTCCCAATTTGAACCCGTCCGAGCTAAAATCAATATAATAAATGGCATTTCCTGTTTTCTGGCTGAAAACCGGTTCCACGACCTTGCGGATGTCACTGCATTCCCCCGCAGCAGATATGATTACAGTTCCGGGTGCGATGACCTCATCGTTGGAATACTTCTGTTTCATGGAAAGCGAATCCTTTCCGGTTGGAATGTTGATTCCAAGGGCGATTGCAAATTCGGAGGCCGCCTCAACGGCAGAATACAGTCTGGCATCCTCACCAGGGTTTCGACAGGGCCACATCCAATTGGCGGATAGCGAAACCGATAAAAGCCTGTCTTTTAACGGGGACCAAACTATGTTTGTGAGTGCTTCCGCAATGGAATTGACAGATCCCGCTTTCTCGTCAATCAATCCACTGGCGGGTGCGTGACCTATTGAGGTCGCAAGCCCTTTGTAGCTCGAATAATCGAGGGCCATCACCCCGACGTCATTCAAAGGAAGCTGAAGAGGTCCCGCGCACTGCTGTTTTGCCACCTTGCCACCAACGCAGCGGTCGACCTTGTTGGTCAGCCAGTCTTTACAGGCCACCGCCTCAAGCTGAAGAACTTTTTCCGTGTAATCGTAAATTTTTGCTGCATCAAATTCAACACCTTCATAAACTCTTTCGATGCGTTTGTCATTCATGATCGTATGAGGGGAGCTCCCGAACATGTCGGTCAAACTGAAATCCATGGGGGATTTTCCTGTTTTGGAAGATTTGAAAGCGAACCTGAAATCATCTGTCACCTTTCCGACGTCATAAATCGGGGATCGCTCGCGGTCGGCCAGCCTGTGAAGATAATTGAGATCTTTCGCATGGATCACCAGACCCATGCGCTCCTGGGATTCATTTCCTATGATTTCTTTCGCCGACAGGGTCTTGTCTCCTACAGGCAATGCATCCAGGTCAATGAGTCCACCGGTCTCTTCGACCAGTTCTGACAAACAGTTCAGGTGACCCCCTGCGCCATGGTCGTGTATGGAAACGATTTTATTCGTATCTCCTTCCACCATGGATCGAATTGTATTGGCCACACGTTTCTGCATCTCAGGGTTGGATCGCTGCACCGCATTCAGTGTAATCGCATCATTGAATTCGCCCGTATCGGCTGAGGATACTGCGGCACCGCCCATTCCGATGCGGTAATTGTCACCGCCCATGACCACAATCGTATCTCCCTTTGCAGGTTTTTCCTTGAGGCTGTCTCTTTTTACCCCATAACCGATGCCGCCCGCCAACATGATCACCTTGTCATAGCCAAGCTTCCGATCGGCCTCTTCATGCTCAAAAGTCAGAAGGGAGCCAGAAATCAAGGGCTGCCCGAATTTGTTTCCAAAATCCGAGGCACCGTTCGAGGCTTTGATCAGAATGTCTATCGGGGTCTGGTAAAGCCATTTGCGTTCTTTCATGTTTTCCCAGGGTCGTCCGTTTTCGAGACGGGAATAGGGTGTCATGTAGACGGCTGTTCCGGCCAGAGGTATGGATCCTTTTCCCCCGGCAAGACGATCACGGATCTCACCACCCGATCCTGTGGCTGCTCCATTGAAAGGCTCTACAGTAGTCGGAAAATTGTGCGTTTCGGCCTTGAGCGAAAGAACCGATTCTATATTCTTTTTTTGGTAATAGTCTGGTTTGTCGAACGATTTTGGAGCGAACTGCTCTATTTCCGGGCCTTTGACAAAGGCCACATTGTCTTTATATGCCGAAACGATGCTGTTGGGATGCTCCTGGGAGGTCTTCTTGATCATTTTGAAGAGGGAATTTGGCATCTCCTCCCCATTGATCACAAATGTTCCATTGAAGATTTTGTGCCGGCAGTGTTCTGAATTCACCTGGGAAAAACCGAAAATTTCCGAGTCTGTGAGCTCTCTGCCCAGTTTTTCAGCTAGTTTCTCCAGGTAGTCAACCTCTTCCTGGCTCAGTGCAAGCCCTTCACTTTCATTGTAGCCGGCGATGTCTTTGACATATTTGATCGGCTCGGGTTCAATGTCGATTGTGAAAAGCTCCTGGTCCAGTTTCTTGTAGAGATGCCGAATCATGGGATCATATGCCGGAGACTCATTTCCCGTTTCGACAAACTCCTCGATACGCAGAATTCCCTTTATTCCCATGTTTTGCGTGATCTCCACGGCATTCGTGCTCCAGGGGCTGATCATCTCTTTTCTCGGTCCGACGAATGTTCCACGAATCTCCCCTTCACCCAGGTGCTGTGCCTCCCCAAAGAGCCAGGTCAGCTTCTGCAGATCAGATGAGTTTAAAGGATCTGGACAATGGACAGCAAATACAACGGGGGACTTTTTGAAGAAATGGATCATGATCGACAGATTATGCGCTTGTTGTAAAAAGTGCAAATTTAATCAATTGCCGAAGTTCTGAGCCCACTAATGTTAATAAGAACCCGAAAATGTTTAATTTTTTCTAGCTGGCTGTATTTCGTTGCAGGAGAGCCATATAAAATCCATCAAAGCCACTGTCGGCAGGTGATACCTTATTCTCTTTAACAAATTCAAATTCAGGATGCTTCTTTAAAAAGGCCTTTACCTGCTCCTGGTTTTCTGAAGGCAATATGGAACATGTTGCATAAACAAGTTTCCCTCCGGGCTTTACCATTGAGGAGTATTGATCCAGTATCGAGGCCTGTGTCTCTCGGATTCGATTGAGAAAACCTGCTTCCAGCTTCCACTTTGAATCGGGGTTTCTCTTAAGAACTCCCAGCCCGCTGCAGGGCGCATCTATCAAAACCCGATCAGCCTTGCCTTTGAGTTTTTTGATGGTCTTCGTACCGTCAATGACACGGTTTTCTATGTTGTGTATCCCATCGCGCCTGGCCCTTTTCTTAAGTTCAGTCAACTTGTGCCCATAAATGTCCATGGCTATGATCTGACCCCGGTTTTCCATTAAAGAGGCGAGATGAAGGCTTTTGCCACCGGCACCGGCACAGGTGTCTATGACTTTCTGGCCGGGTTTGACATCCAGAAACGGAGCCACGAGCTGTGATGAGGCATCCTGGACCTCAAAAAGCCCTTCTTTGAAAGCCTGTGTCAAAAAAACGTTCTTCCGTTCAGTCAAAACCAGGGCATCCGGATAACCTTTGACGTATTCCGTTTCGATATCCTCTTCAGCCAGCCGTTTCTTTAAATCATTTCTGTTGATCTTGATTTTATTTGTGCGGAGGATCACTTTCGCCTGCTTGTTGAGTTCTTTCAGCTCCCGGTCCCAGGATTCACCCAGTTCTCTCTCTCCGACCTCATCCATCCAGTCTGGAATAGACTCCCGGATCTTTCGAACTTTTTGAAACTCATCGAATTTGCCTTTGATCCTGCGGGCAGGGGTTCCTGCGAACTGCTTCCAGTCGGGAAGCGAATATCCCTTTAAAACGGCCCAAACCGCAAAGTTTTTCCAGAGATTCTCCTTGGTGTAGTGCCCTTTGGTGCCTGCGATTTCATCATAGAGTCTTTTCCACCTGACCATGTCATATATGGTCTCGGCTACGAACTTCCGATCGCGAGAGCCCCAGCGCTTGTCTGATTTCAGGGTCTTTTGAACTACTTTGTCTGCATAAAGCCCCTCGTTGTAGATCTGATCCAAAGCCTGGATCACTGCCATGACCAAATTTCTGTGAAGTCGCATCAAGGAATTGTTTAGGGGGCCAAAGGTACGGCAATTTTGGATATCCGAATCGATCCATTCCCAGTTCAATCCCTTCAGAAGCCTTCGAATACTCCGAGTCCAAAAAGAGCAAAATCGTACCGTACGGGATCTTCAGCGTCTAACGACCGGAGACTCTGGTCCAGCTCTTGAAGCGCACGGGCATCGTTCGACTTTCTTTTCATCAGACCCAGCTTCCTGGCCACCCTGCCGGTGTGAACATCCAGGGGGCAGGAGAGGAGCGAAGGAGACAACGATTTCCAAATGCCCAGATCCACGCCCATTTGATCCTGTCTGACCATCCAACGCAAGAACATGTTGATTCGCTTTGCGGCCGAACCCTTCATGGGATCGGAAACGTGCTTGGTCGTTCTCTGTGGGTGCTCGATCTCGAAAAACAGTCGCTTAAAGTTATGGATGGCCGGCTGCAAGCTGTCTTCGGTGGCGTATGTCTTAAAGATGGACTCCAACCCTCCATGCGTGGCATAAAGGTTTCGAAGCGACCTGAGGAAGAAATGAAGATCCTCCAGGTTGAATGTGCGATGCACGAAGTGATCGATGTGCTCGGATTTGCTTTCCATTATAAAATCATATGGCGAATTGCCCATGACTTCCATCAGGCGCTCTGCATTTCGGATAATCATCTTGCGGTTTCCCCACGAAATAGTAGCTGTGAGAAAACCGGAAATCTCGATGTCTTCTTTTTGACTGTAAAGATGGGGAATGCGAATGGGATCCGTTTCGATAAACTCAGACCGGTTGTACAGATCAGCTTTTTGATTGAGAAAATCTTTTAGCTCTTCGCTTTCCATGGAGCAGTTTAAATTGCCTGTCAAAAATAGATAAAACCGTCTAGTTTTTTATCTTCGTAAGCAGTATCCTCTTAAAGTGATTCAACTTCAAACTCCAATATCGTATTTAAAGGGTGTAGGGCCGGCCAGGGGTGAACTTCTAAGCTCAGAATTGGGGATATTCACCTGCGCCGATCTTGCAAACCTGTTTCCCAATCGTTACATAGATCGCTCCCGCTTCTACAAGATTGCCGAGCTCAACGACAATGCCCTCGAGGTTCAGCTGGTAGGTCGTATCACCTCTTTCCAGACGGTGGCTCAGAAAAGGGGAAGCAGGCTCGTGGCCCAGTTTGCAGATGAGACCGGAATCATGGAACTCGTATGGTTTCGAGGGACAAAATGGATACGCGACGCATTGAAGATCAATACACCCTATGTCATTTTCGGTCGTGTGAATCGCTTCAAAGGCACGTTTAGCATGCCGCATCCCGAGATGGAGCTCGTAGCCGAATTCAAAAAGAGCCTCAGGGGAAGCCTGCAGCCCGTTTATCCGTCAACCGAGAAACTGTCAAACAAAGGCATTACCAACCGGGTGGTTCAGAAATTGATGGCCCAGCTTTTTCAGGAAACGAATGGCCGGTTCAAAGAAACGCTGTCACCAGTCTTTAGAAAGCAGTTTGGTCTTGTGACTAAGGATGAGGCTATGTTCAATATCCATTTTCCCAAAAACCAGGAATTGTTAAAAAGTGCCCGTTTCAGGCTGAAATTCGAGGAGTTGTTTTTCATTCAGCTTCAACTGGTCGTCAAGAAACGCACACGTGAGCTCAAGATCAAAGGTTTTGTGTTTGAGAAAGTCGGTGACAATTTCAACAGGTTCTACCTGGAGTTTCTTCCTTTCGAACTCACCGGGGCTCAGAAGAAGGTTTTGAAAGAAATAAGAAAGGATTTCAGTACAGGGGCCCAAATGAACCGGCTTCTGCAAGGAGAT